>CACYHN010000033.1 GCA_902774275.1 uncultured Bacteroidales bacterium | reverse complement strand
GTTCTTGCCGCAGTGGCACTCGGGCTTGTAGGCCTCGACTATCTTGGCCCACAGCATACGTGCAGCGCGGAACTTGGCAATCTCCATGAAATAGTTGGAGCCGATGCCCATGTTGAACTGGATCTTCTTGGCTACCTTGTCGGCTGGAACGCCGGCCTCGGTGAGGGAACGCATATACTCGTTACCCCAAGCCAGTGCATAACCCAGCTCCTGATAGCAGAATGCGCCGCTGTCGGTAAGCATTGAAGCCTTGACGGTGAGGGCGCGGAACTTCTTGAGAGGCTCAAGTATCTCAATGAGCTTGGCGGCATCCTCAAGACCGCACTCAACGCCGTTCTTGAGCATTGAGCCGATGGGGTCGTATGCGATTGAACCCTTCAGCGTGCTCAGGTCATAACCTTTTTTGGTGAAGTAGTCAACCAGAGCCTGTGCCTGTGCGCATGCCAGCTGAGGCTTGGTGCTGAAGTTGAGCTCTATGCAATCGGCCAGTATGCCGTCCAGCAGAGCCTCAAGGTCAGCGCCTTCAATCAGACGGCCGCGGCAGCAGAAACTGAGTGAATCGACACCCTTGTTCAAGATATCAAGAGCCTTTGCATTGGCCTCCTTGATGTCTTTGGTGCTGATACCCTGGCGTACAAACCAGCTGTTGCATGCCTTGGTGCCGCGCTTGTAAGGAAATTCTCCGGGTTTGGTCTCTGTGTCAAGGCCTGCCAGATCCTCCTGGCGGTAGAACGGCTGAACCTTGAATCCCTCGTTTGTTCTCCACACGAGTTTCTTCTCAAAATCCGCACCTTTCAGGTCCTCAGTTATCTTGGCCATCCACTCCTCGGTGGACACGGGCGGGAACTCTGAGAAGAGTTTTTCTTTGTAGTTTGACATAAATTACTTGTTTGATAGGATAATTCTCAATTGTGTGTTCTGTCATGCACAAAACATGGCAAATATAACTAATAAGGTTGACTAATCCTACTTAAATCCCGCTGATTTATATTATTTGAATAACTATAAATTTTTAAGGATTTGTTATGAATAACGTGTATAAAATGTGAGTAACTTTGCGGTCGAAAAAATCGGACAAGCCTTAATGGCTGCTCAAAACGCTGAAACATAATGGATTGGATAAAAACACTGCTGTTTGATACAGAATCTATAGCTCATCTTCTCTTGCTTTACTCTTTCGTGATAGCGGTAGGCGTACTGCTTGGAAAGCTCAAGTTCCGTGGGGTATCGTTCGGCGTGGCATTCATTCTGTTTACAGGAATCGTAGTAGGCCATTTCGGCTTTACGGGTAATCTCAAGACCATAGGTTTTGTCCAGGATTTCGGATTGATACTTTTTGTCTATAGCCTGGGTCTCCAGGTGGGTCCATCGTTCTTCACGTCATTCCGCCAGGGTGGCATGAGAATGAACCGTCTGGCAGTATTGCTTGTGCTGCTCAATCTGGCAGTTGCGATAGGGGTCTATTATCTGATGTTTGACCGCAGCAATCCGGACAGTTTCCCGATGCTTGTGGGCGTACTGAGCGGTGCCGTTACCAATACACCCGGACTCGGTGCCGCCGAGGAGGCCTTACGTCAGATTGGCAATACCGGTGTTGAGATAGCATCGGGCTATGCCTGTGCCTATCCGCTGGCTGTGTTAGGCGTTATAATGGTGCCGATGATTGTCAAGTTCATCTGCAGGATCAAGGATCAGACTGAAAACGAACAGCTGGCCAATCTGGAGCAGGCCGATACCAGCCAGAAACCCAAACGCCAGTATATTGAGATGCAGAATGACCGCCTGGCAGGACGCACGGTGGTAGAGTTGAGGCGTATCATGAACCGTGAGTTCATCTGCTCACGCCTGATGCATGACGGCAAGGTGGAGACTCCTCACAGGGATACCGTGGTGAATCTCGGTGACCAGCTTTGCATTGTAAGTTCAGAGGATGATGCCGATGCCATTCTGGCTATCTTAGGTTCACACGTGGATGTGGAGTGGGATAATGTAAAGGGTTCGGAGCCTCTGGTGTCACGTCGCATAGCCGTGACCAAGGAGAAGCTCAACGGCAAGACACTGGGTGAACTTCATCTGGGCAGCATATACGATGTCACCATAACCCGCGTGGTACGTTCCGGTACTGAGCTGTTTGCCTCGGCAAGCCTTATCCTTCAGGTGGGTGACCGCCTTACGGTAGTGGGCAAGGAGAGCAGTGTGACGGCTGTGGCACAGCGTGTGGGCAATGAGATAAAACGTCTTGATGCTCCTAACATAGCTACCATATTCATCGGTATTATGGTGGGTGTACTCTTTGGCAGCATTCCTTTCTCTATTCCGGGTATTCCTACGCCTATGAAGCTTGGCCTGGCCGGCGGTCCGCTTATCATCGCAATCCTGATAAGCAGGTTCGGTTATAAGCTGGGATTGGTTACATATACCAAGGCAAGTGCCAATATGATGCTGCGTGAAGTGGGTATCGCACTGTTCCTGGCAAGTGTAGGCATCAAGTCTGGTGCCAGTTTCTTTGAGACGGTTACATCGGGTGACGGACTCATATATATGCTGGGCGGACTGCTCATCACCGTAATACCCGTATTCATTGTGGCTCTCATAGCCCGCAAGCGTTACAAGATGAACTACTACAGCATATTGGGTCTTGTGGCAGGCGCCAGCACCAATCCTCCCGCCTTGGCATTCGCCAATAGTCAGACTGAGCACGACGCTCCTGCCGTAGCATACTCTACTGTCTATCCTCTGACTATGTTCCTGCGCATTCTCACAGCACAGCTGATGGTGCTGATTGGGTGCTCGCTTTTTTAGGGTCAGACCCTGCTCTTTCTTCAGGCTTATTACCAGGTACAATTGGGGACAGGCCCCAATTGTACTTTTTTACCAGTTTTCGTTGAGGATGTAGGGGGTACCGGAGGCGGTAATGCCGGCGCCGCTGATGGTGTAGTGCTTTGAGAAGCTGTTGTTGTAGAACTCCACGCGGGCGTTGCCTTCCTTATCAGTGATTACGTTAGGATTCCAATAAACGGTTCTGCGGATATCGGTCTCACCCGGAACTGCCCCTTCAGGGTATTGGGGGGCGTAGAACTCAACAGGGACGGAGAAGCCTTCAATTGTTGTGGTGCGGCGGCTCAGGTTGCGGATATCCTTGTATGAGAGCAGGTCACGGTCATTCTTTATGAGGATGTCAACCAGACGGTATCTCTGCCATGAGGTTTCAACCTCCTGGAACCATTCTATATCAATGTGTTTGCGATGATAATCCACAAGCAGAGGGGTGAACTCTGTGAGATGTCTGAGATACATTCCGTCATCATATACGATGATGCTCTTGACATCAATCATGTCTATGTTCATGGGCTCATCAAAAGGCTTCTTGTCAAGCACTTTCTCAGTATTGTGTACATAGAAGTATGGAGGATACTCCTCAAAACGGATACCTTTTTCAAGGAAATACCCCATGACATCAGTGGTGTATTCGCCTAGATCCAGCTCCATTTCTGATTCCTTCTCAGCATCCCATGACGTAAAGGTGTCATAATCCACAAACTGCCGTTGCTCCGTGATATCCACATCCTGGAGAACAATACCCAGGTCTTCACGTATTATCAGCGGCATTCCGTCATCCCCTTTTTTCTTTTCGGCCGATGGGTCAATCACCTTGCGGTCATTATTGCTAAGGTCAATCTCCTGCTTGAGGAATGGCCTGGATTCAGGTTTATCGGACCGTTCAAACTTGATACGGGTGCTGGTCTCGAACTTGGTCTTGCCGTTACGCTTGTGGGTAAAGAGGCTGATTGTCATCTTGGCCTTTCCGTAGAAATCACTCAGGTCAAATCCGAAATAGCCGGTGGTGTCAGTATGATATTGGAATGACTGGAACCGTGACTTGTCATCGGTGGGAACGACCGATGCATACACGTCAATGCCTGATGCAGGCTTGCGTTTGGAGTAGGTGAGCACCCATCCGTTCATGGTGAGGCTGTCCTCAATCCTGTGCTTTTCAGCGAAGAATTTCTGTCCGGTCATGTATCTCCACTCGTAACGCTCCCAGCCTTGGACAAGGGTGAGCAGGTTAAGTGCCTCGCGGTGCAGGGAATCGTTGCTTTCAAGATACCAGGCTGGGTCATGGATGAAACCCTTCAGGTCTGATGAGAGCAGCAGGTTGGTCTGCAGATTCTCGGTTTGTCCGTTGCCGTAGTCGGTCACATCACGTACTGACAGGCAGAAACGGTCACGTATGGGATTGCCGTCCTTGTCAGTCAGTTTCAAGGAGAGTATCTCCTTGCTGAAAGGTTCGCGTGACATGCTGTCGGTGGTGAGCGATATGGTTGGACTGCGGAACCTGTCGTTATTGTGGAACAGGCTGCGCGATGAGAGGATCATGGCTTTCTTGTCATAGAGTGTCATACGGCATACGCCGATGGGCCAGCCGGAGCAGTCTAAGGTAAGGGTGGTATCGGCGCCGCTCCGTATCTCCTCAAAATGGATCAGGTCACCGCGGCAGGTCACTGCCAGTCCTACAGGCTGGCCGTTCAGGTCAGGGGTGCGGCGGATATCTATCTTTGCCACAGAGTCATTAAGGGTGCCAATCACCATTGAGAAACCGCTCTTAAGGGGCTTGGGCAGGGTAAATCTTGAACTCTTGCCGTCTGTGGTGATAAAATGAACCGTTTCAGAGCCGTTAGGAGTAATCATGAATGCTCCCATGCCGTCATGCACCGTATGGACAGAGTCTTTGCTGTCTCTTACCACTATGGTGCCGTCCATGGGGATGCCGTCTTTACCGGTAGCCTTGAAAGCTACATTGCAGGGCAGGCCGTCAATCAGGTCACCACCCTCGGGGAAGAATGCCAGGTTTATCTTGCGGTCTTTCTCATCAGATTCTTCACGGATGGTCCTGATAAGCGGGTTGTCCTGTTCCAGTATAACGTATGAATCATCATATTGACCTTCATGCTTAGGCTTGATATAGACAGGTATTACGCGTGAGAATATGGCTTCTTCACTGAAATCGAGCATATTCTGGGTGTAGGCCCTTATCTCATAGAATCCGCTTGGATAATCAACCAGACCGCGTTTTTCACGTGCCTGTGCGGTTGCGGCATCAACAAGCCGGATTGCCCCGTCACACTGACCTGCCACTATTTTCAGTTTCTGTTGGCTGATGAGATGCCCCGTAGGAGCTATGAAATCCACATACAGCACCTTGCTGGGGGCGCGCTTCAATGTGGTGGCATGTGTTACGAATGCCTTGAACCAGATGGTCTCGCCCTGGAAATAGGCTGTATTGTCAAATTCCAGATAGACTTTCTCCTGTGGAAAAAAGCTGTTGAACTGATGTATGTTTCCGGAGAAGCGCATCAGTTCCTTGGTGTATTTGTCCGGATCGTCCTGTCCTTGCACCTTGATGAATGGCAGTGACAGGCATGCGGTCAGTATTATAGTAATCAGGCGTTTCATTGCCGCGAATTTAGAAAAAAAACAGGTGAGCCGGATTGGTTCACCTGTTTTATTTGGTTTGAGGCTAATCAGAAACCGAAGCCCTGAGGTGCTGCGCCACCCTGAGGACGCTGACCACCCTGGGGACGTCCGCCGCCTTGAGGACCGCCCTGAGGCATGCCGCCTCCAAAGCCGCCCATGCCACCGCCGAATCCGCCTTGGCCACCCTGCTGGCGCTGCTGACGACGCTGCTCCTGGATCTCATCATACTTCTTCTTCTGGTCATCGTTCAGGAAAGACTTGATCTTCTTCTCCTGAGCCTCACGCTGCTTCTGCATCTGCTCCATCATAGCCTGCATATCGCCCTGGCCCTGCTGGCCGCCACCGTTCTGCATCTGCTCACGGCGAGCAGCCTGCTCCTTGCTGCTGGCAAGGTAGTAATTGTAGATGGAATCATACTGAACCTGTGTAAGTTCAAGCTGCTCCTTGAGACGGTCAGCCTGACGCTTGGCCATATCCTCAGGATTCATATTCATACCCTGGCCGCCGCCGAAACCGCCGCCAAATCCCTGTGCAAAGCTCATTGTTGAAATGAAGAGAGCTGCAACTGCGAACAAAATCTTTTTCATTGTTTTTTGTTATTAAATTGGTTAAACATTTTTTTCTGCTTGCGTTAATAAGATATTCGGATTTTGCAAAAGTTTAATCTTGGGGGAAAATATTATTGTTTCTCGCGGCTCTGCCGCTCGGTGGTTTTATTTTACTGGGTGCTAGTTTGATTTAGAATATTTGCGCGCCTTTTCTATCAGTTGCTGCAGGTTTTTCATTCTCTTGGCGTCACTGGGATGAGTGCTCAGGACCTCAGGGACATCGGTAGTCTTGGCCTGGGCCATCTTTTCCCACAGCAAGGGCGCCTGAGTTATGTCATAGCCCGCAATAGCCATGATGTAAAGCCCTATTTCATCGGCCTCCAGTTCATGCTTACGCGAGAAAGGAAGCAGATAACCGTACTGGCTGCCTATAGCATACGCAGTTTCAAAAACGGCACGTCCGGTCTCTGATGTCTTTTGCCCTATTATCATTCCAGTCACCGCACCCACCATATTTGACAGGGCCTGCTGCGTCATACGTTCGTTGCCGTGACGCGCTATGGCATGCCCCATCTCATGTGACATGACCACGGCTATCAGGTCTGGTGTGGTAAGCACTGGCATGATACCCTCATAGAATACCACCTTGCCGTCCGGCAGGCAGAAGGCATTGGCCTGATTGCTGCGGACCAGATAGAACTCCCAGTTGATATCATCAAGCAGATCAGACTCTCCCTTTACAGCCAGATATCTGTCCAAAGCTTTAGCCAGACGGTTGCCCACATCCTTTATCATTGAGGTAGTAACCATATTGGTCGATGGGGCCGATGTGGACATGAACTCGTAGTAGGACTGAGTTGACAATGAAGCTATCTCACTGTTTGAATAGAGCAGCATCCTCTTACGCCCTGTAAATGCCACCGTGCTGCATGAAATAAGGATAGCAACACACAGCAGGCACAACAACCATTCAGTAATCCTTTTCATAAACAGCAAATCAAAAATCAGTCATCTGTTTCAAGTATCTTCTTGATCTCCTCATCAGTTTCATAGAGTTTATCCTTACAGAACTTGATGAGTTCACGCGCCTCCTTGAGGCTTTCACCTATCTTGTCCATATCGAGTTTGCCACCCTCTATCTCAGTCACAATCTCCTCAAGACGTTTAACTGCTTCCTCGTATTTCATTGTATATATGATTTTTAAAAATTATCCAACAATTTCACTCTCCACAGTACCGTCAGCAAGCACTGTTGTAAGGCGGTCACCAGGTTTAAGGTCCGATACACGGTTCACCACATGTCCGTTACAACGGGTTAGAGAGAATCCTCGTTTAAGTATCAGCGCCGGATCTGCCGCTGCAATGCTCTTTTCCAGCAGCTCCAGCCTATGGTTCTTTACCGTAAGCAGGTTACGCATCCCGTTTACCGATCTGTTCCAGATATTCTCAAGCATTTGTTCATTACGCACCTTGAGTACTGCGAACAGCGACGGCAGTTTTTGCGCCAGGCGCTCCAATCGCACGGCCTCGGCATTCATTCGCCCGGTAACGGCATCGCCCATCCTGCGGGCCAAGCCCTCCAGCACCTGGGCGGTATCAAACACCTTGCTTATGATGAACTCTGCAGCCGCGGTAGGCGTCTTAACCTTTGTGTGCGCCACCACATCAGCCACCGTATCATCACGTTCATGCCCTATTCCCGTTATTATAGGCAGCGGGAAATTGGCTATATTGTAAGCCAGATTGTATGAGTCAAAGCAACTCAGTTCACTTACAGCACCGCCACCTCTTATTATTATCACCACGTCAAAATCATCCATACGGGCAGCCACGGAATCAAGAGCGGCTATAACGCTGCGCTCCACATCATCACCCTGCATTGCGGCCTGAAACAGCTTTACATAGAAGCGGAATCCATACACGTTGCTTGCCAACTGATTACAGAAATCACCGTAACCGGCAGCCGTGGCCGATGATATGACTGCAATCCGTTGCGGCAGCATAGGAATCTCCAACTCCCGGTTTAGCCCTATCACACCATCCTTGGCAAGCTGATCCAGTATCTCCTTGCGGCGGCGGGCCATATCGCCCATGGTGTATGTGGGGTCTATGTCCCATACCACTAATGAATAACCGTAAACCTCATGGAATGTTACCGTTACCTGAAGCAGTACTTTCATACCCACCTTGAGTGATTCACCCGTCTCTGCTTCAAAATAGGGTTTCAGCTTAAGCCATGTATTACGCCAGACATTGGCCTTTGCCTTGGCAAGAAATGTTCTTCCGGTAGTGTCTTTCTGTACCAGTTCCAGATAGCAATGCCCCTGGCCGGACGGACTGATGCCGCTTATCTCAGCCTGCACCCAGTATGCATCGGGCATTTCAAACTGAAGCGTGCTCTTGACACGCCCGTTTAACTCTTGTAGTGTTATCGTCTCCACAATCCGCAAATTTAATAAAAATTAGGCCTCATACAACATTACGGCTTTCAAGTAGCGTACAAAATGAGTAATTTTGCAGCAAATTTGAAAAGACAGATGAGTGAATTGAAAACACCCCAGGAACTGGGAACGGAAAAAATTGGAAAACTGCTTATAAGGTATGCCGTTCCAGCCATGATAGCCATGCTGGCGTCATCGCTCTACAACATTGTAGACCGCGCATTCATAGGTCATGGCGTAGGTCCTATGGCACTGTCGGGACTGGCCGTCACATTCCCCCTTATGAACCTCTCAGCCGCATTAGGCTCTATGGTAGGCGTTGGCTCCGGAACCATGATATCACTCAAACTGGGCCAGAAAGACCACAAGAGCGCACAGATGCTGTTAGGCAACTCCGTTACTATGAACATATTGATAGGTGTACTGTTCGGAGTGTTCTCGCTCATATTCATCGACCCCATTCTGAGAGTGTTCGGTGCAACCGATGTCACCATAGGATACGCCCGTGAATATATGGTGATAATTCTGGCCGGCAACGCATTCACGCACCTCTATTTAGGTATCAACTGCATACTGCGTGCCGCCGGACACCCCAACAAGGCAATGGTAGCCACCATAGGAACTGTATTGCTCAACACCCTCCTCGACTACCTTTTCATTATGGTTTTCCATTGGGGTATCAAAGGTGCCGCCATAGCAACTGTAATCTCACAGGTATTGGCTTTCACATGGCAGTGCTTCCAGCTCTCTGACAAGAGTGAGCTCATACACCTGCAGCGCGGCACTTACCGCCTGCGCGGAGATCTGGTCAAGAACATCGTCACCATCGGATTGTCACCCTGTCTTATGAACGCAGCCGCCTGTTTTGTGGTGCTGCTCATAAACCGCGGTCTGCTCAAGTACGGCAGTGACGTGGCCATAGGCGCATACAGCATCGTAAACAGCTTTGGATTCCTCATAGTTATGATGGTAATGGGATTCAACCAGGCCATGCAGCCCATTGCAGGCTACAACTACGGCGCACGTCAGTTTGACCGTGTGCTCAGAGTACTCTACCTGACCATGTTCTTCGGTACAATCGTGACCACTTTGGGATTTGCCGTTACCGAGTTCCTGCCGGGCATGTGCATACGCATTTTTACCGATGACCCGGAGCTGACCGCCATAGCAATGACGGGCATGAAACTCACCTTCCTGGTATTCCCGCTGGTAGGTTCCCAGATGGTAACGGGAAACTTTTTCCAGAGCATAGGCATGCCCGGCAAGTCAATCATCATGTCTCTCTCACGCCAGTTGCTCCTGCTTATCCCGTTCCTGCTCATACTGCCGCGCTACTACGGCATAAACGGGATATGGTACAGCATGCCGGCATCGGATCTGCTCTCAGTGATTCTGGGAGTATCACTGCTCATCCCTCAAATCAAGAAACTCAAAAAAATGGCATAACATGGAAAAGGACAAGCACTACTGTATATGCATAGGCCGCAAGTTCTGCAGCGGTGGCCGCAATGTGGCAGCAATGGTTGCCGAGCAACTATGCGTAAATGTGTATGATAAGGATCTGCTTAAGAAAGCGTCCCAGAACACAGGCTTCAGTGAAAAGTTCTTTGATGAGGCCGATGAGGAGAAGACCCGCCGTGGACTGCGCTCCCTGTTCATGAGCCATTTCAATGGCAGCAACGGTTTTTCAGGCAATTACCTTAGCAACGAGTCCCTGTTCAAGATGCAGAGCGATGCCATTCACCGCATTCATGAGCAGGAGGATTGCGTGTTCATAGGCCGATGCGCAGACTATGTGCTGCGTGACAGCGACCGCCTTCTCAACGTGTTCATCGCCGCCGATACCGATGACCGCGTAGCCCGTGTGCTACGTCACGCCGACGAAAGTATGACCGAGTCCAAAGCCCTGTCACTGATAGAGGATATAGACCGCAAGCGTTCATCATACTACAACTATTTTACAGGCCGCACATGGGGTGACCCGGCTGTCTATGACATTTGTCTCAACAGCAGCACTCTGGGCTATGACAAGTGCGCCCAGCTGATAGTTGAACTGGCCAAGGAGCGTCTCGGAATATGAAAAAGATAGGCATTCTGTCTGATACCCACGCCTACTGGGATGACCGCTACGCCACATTCCTGCAGGGATGTGACGAAATCTGGCATGCCGGTGACATTGGCTCGTATGAGATAATGGAACGCCTCTCACAGATTGCCACCCTTCGTGCCGTATGGGGCAACTGTGACGGTCAGGATGTACGCCGCTGCACCACTGAGCTATACCGTTTCAAGGTAGAGGATGCCAATATCATGATGAAGCACATAGGTGGCTCCCCTGACCATTATGACCACTCAGTACGTGAACAGCTCCTTATTGAAACTCCCGACTTGTTTGTCTGCGGCCATTCGCACATCCTGAAGGTGATGCATGACAAGAAATTCAACATGCTCTTCATCAATCCTGGTGCCGCCGGCCTGCAAGGGTGGCAGAAGGTGCGCACCCTTGTCCGTCTGGACATAGAAGGCAAAACCTTTAAGAACCTGGAGGTATTGGAAATCAAACGCTAACTTCCCATCTGCACTTGAACGTGTTTCGTTTCTCCAAGTGCATTTTATTTCGTATATTTGCCAATACTATAGGACTGACATTTATCGGCAGTTCAAGTCATTTACTAACTAAATTCAATACACAAATGAGATTTTTCAAGACAACATTTTGCGCTATGGCTCTTGCCCTTTGCGCTGGAGTACAGGCTCAAGGCCTTAAGGATGCTTACAAGGATTATTTCTCTGTCGGCGTTGCCGTCAACATGAGGAATTTGAGTAATGATAAGCATGTAGAGATAATAAAAACAAATTACAATAGCATTACAGCTGAGAATGATTTCAAGCCTCAGTCAGTGCAGCCTCAAGAAGGCCAGTGGAATTTCCGTAATGCTGATGCCATTGCTGATTTCTGCCGCCAGAACGGTATCAAGTTGCGTGGTCACTGTCTTGCATGGCATAGCCAGGTAGGTCGCTGGATGTTTGAAGGCGCCAACGGTGGTCAGGCTACCAAAGAGGAGCTCTATGCAAGAATGAAGACTCACATAACAACCGTAATGCAGCGTTACGGCGATATCATCTACTGCTGGGACGTAGTGAACGAGGCTGTTTCAGATGGCGGTGCAGATCCTCTGCGCAATTCACAATGGAAACAGATTGCAGGTGGTGATGAATTCATCCGTAAGGCATTTGAGTTTGCCCGTGAGGCTGATCCCAACGCACTGCTGTTCTACAATGACTACAATGCCGCAGTACCTGAGAAGCGTGACAAAATCTATAACATGGTCAAGGAAATGAAGGCTGCCGGTGTTCCGATTGACGGTATAGGCATGCAAGGTCATTTCAACGTTTATGAGCCTTCATTGGAGGATATTGAAACAGCTATTGAGAAATATTCGGAGATTGTTGACCATATCCAGTTTACTGAACTGGACATACGTCTGAACCGTGAGATGGGCGGTCAATTGAATATGAACCGTCAGGGTGAGGAACTGACCCCGGAGAAAAAGAAGATGTTTGATGATAAATATACCGGTTTCTTTGAAGTATTGCGCCGTCATGCCGACGTCATCGACGTGGTTACTTTCTGGAACGTATGTGATGCGGATTCATGGGTAGGCGTTTCAAACTATCCGTTGTTGTTTGACAAGAATTCGGACCCCAAGGATACGTACTATAAAGTTCGTGACTTTACTCCGACAAATGCGGAGAAGGCGGCAGCTGAGAAGTCTAAAAAGAAGGCTGCCAACAAGGCTGCTGATAAAAAGGCTGCTCTTGCAAAGAAAAATTTCAAAAAGTGATTTCGTATATTTTCTGTATAAAAAGCGGGCCAGATTGATGCTGACCCGCTTTTTTTTGGGGTCTGTTTTGCCTAAAATGGATTTTTATTATTAAGTTTGCAATCCTGCAAAGAATTCAATAACCAATTCAATTGATAAAAAATGAAAAAAATTATCCTTTCACTTATGGCGCTGGCAACACTGTCAGCGTATGCACAGTTTGGCGGTCGCGGTGGTAATCCCACTGTACCTTCAGTAACCGAGAATGTAACTGAGGACTTCAAGCCCGCATCAAACAATCAGAGTGGTCATCAGTATCCTATGGTAAACTCACAGCGTATGGTACGTGCTCAGATTTCAGCACCTAACGCTACATCTGTAGGACTTGACATAGACGGCAAGATCTATTCCATGACCAAGAATGAGAACGGTGTATGGACCGGTACATCAGCTCCTCAGGATGAGGGTTTCCACTACTATCAGCTCAACATTGACGGTGCAAGTGTACCTGATCCGGGAAGTCTTTACTACTATGGCGCAAGCCGTTGGGGTAGCGGAATCGAGGTTCCGTCAGGTGACCAGGAGATTTGGCAGGTAAAGAATGTTCCGCAGGGTTCAGTAAACGAGGTTTTCTATTGGTCAACCGTAACTGAGTCAATGCGTCACTGCTACATCTATTTCCCCAATGAGTATTATACCAACACAACCAAGAAGTTCCCGGTTCTGTACCTGATGCATGGTATGGGTGAGAACGAGCACGGTTGGGCAGAGCAGGGTCACACCGGTCAGATCATGGATAACCTGATCGCTGAGAAGAAGGCTGTTCCGTTCATCATTGTTATTGACTGCCTCGATGCACGTGCTGCAGGTCAGCAGGGTGGTCAGGGCGGTTTCGGCGGCTTTGGCGGTTTTGGTGGATTCGGTGGTCCCAGCGCTGAGGCTCAGGCTCCTCAGGGTCAGGCTCCTCAGGGCGGTCAGCGTCGTATGGGTGGCGGCGGCTTTGGCATGGCAATGACAGGCGGCGCATTCCAGGATGTTCTGCTCAAGGATATCATCCCGATGGTTGAGAAGAATTACCGTGTTATTGCTGATCCTCAGCATCGCGCTATGGCCGGTCTTTCAATGGGTGGTATGACTACTCACGGAATCACTCTTGCCAATCCTACCACATTCGCTTACGTAGGTATGTT
Organism: uncultured Bacteroidales bacterium; assembly: GCA_902774275.1. Classification (GTDB taxonomy): domain Bacteria; phylum Bacteroidota; class Bacteroidia; order Bacteroidales; family Bacteroidaceae; genus Colenecus. The sequence goes on along the minus strand of CACYHN010000033.1, from coordinate 6,858 downwards.
CAGCGGTGGTACATTCAGTGTATCAGAGCTTGAGGACAATGCTGATTTCAAGAAGACCAACAAGGCTCTCTTCATGAGCTGCGGAAGCAAGGAGAATATGGGTGTAATGGAAGCTGCTGAGAACCTCAAGAAGATAGGCATCAACGCTACCGGTTACATCTCAGAGGGTACCGCTCACGAGTGGCACACATGGCGTCGCAGCCTGTATCAGTTCGTACAGCTCTGCTTCAAATGATCAAAACCTATTTTAACCGATTTATAAAATGAGAAAGTTTACAGTTGTTTTGAGTGCTGCTCTTATGACCGCAGGTTTCTGCGCAGCACAGGAGATCAAGGAGGATTTCAAGCCCTCAACAAAGAATCAGCCCCAGCAGGAGTATCCTATGGTTAACTCTCAGGGTTATGCACGTTTCCGCATTGTTGCTCCCAATGCACAGTCCGTATCTGTAGGTCTGGGTCTGGGTGGCACCAACGGTGGCACAGACCTTAAGAAAGATGAGAACGGCGTTTGGACCGGTACAACATCACAGCCTCTGGATGAGGGTTTCCACTACTATCATCTGACAATTGACGGCGGTACATTCAATGACCCCGGTACAAATAACTACTACGGTTCAACCCGTTGGGAGAGCGGTATTGAGATTCCTGCCAAGGATCAGGCCTTCTATGAGGAGCGCAATATCCCGCATGGCTTTGTACAGCAGATTCTGGTTTGGTCAGAGAGCACCAACAGCCTGCGTCGCGCATTCGTTTACACACCTCCTACATATCATGCTGACAAGGCTGATGTTAAGTATCCTGTTCTGTATCTGCAGCACGGTTGGGGTGAGGACGAGACCGCTTGGATGACCCAGGGTCACGCTAACCTCATCATGGATAACCTGATTGCTGAGGGTAAGATCAAGCCTTTCATCATTGTCTGCACATACGGTATGACCAATGAAGGTTTCCGTCCCGGTGGCATGGGTGGCGGTATGCGTCGTCCTGCCGGTGGTGCCGGTGCTCCCGGTGCACGTCCCGCAGGTGGTCCCGATGCTGAGGCTCAGGCTCCCGCAGCCGGTGCACGTCCTCAGGGCCAGCGTCCCGCAGGTGGCGGCGGCTTTGGCGGATTCGGCAGCAACGCCGGTTTCCAGACATTCCTCTGCGACGAGCTCGTTCCTTATGTAGATGCTCACTTCCGCACTATCGCCAACAAGGACAACCGCGCTATGGCCGGTCTGTCAATGGGTGGTATGGAGACTCACTCAATCACTCTTGCACGTCCTGAGATGTTCGGTTACTATGGTCTGCTTTCAGGCGGTACCTACAGCCCCTCAGAGATTGCTGACAAGAAGCAGGTTAAGAAGATATTCATCAGCTGCGGTAGCAAGGAGGGTCCGGACAACATCATGAATGCTGCCAAGGCTCTTAAGGAGGCTGGTTTCGATGCAATGGGTTATGTATCAGAGGGTACTGCTCATGAGTTCCTCACCTGGAGACGTTCACTCTATCAGATGGCTCAGTTCTTCTGGGGCACCGGTAAGTAATACATAACGTATTATTATTTAAAAATGGTCGGTTCGGTTCTGAATCGGCCATTTTTTGTTCCATTTTAGTTGCTGATTGTTCAAATTATTAACTATTTGTTGTAACTTAGCAAGCCAATAGTGCAAACAATCATTTTTATTATAAACCTAATTTTATCCAAAGTTCACTATGAACAAAAATTTCAAACTTATTCTGGCGGTAGGAATGGCAGCAGTTTTGGTTGGTTGCGGTTCCAACGGTTCAAAGATTGATCCGTCTCGCGTAGCCAACAGAAATGTTGAGTACGACCAGTATTTTACAGAGATTAAGGCCGATGCCGCACCGGCCAAACCTGATGAAAAAGGCTTTATTCGTCGTTGGACCATAATTGAGCCTATCAATAAACCAAACAGCGGCAATACAGTGTTTACTGACAGCTACATCCTTACAGAGTTGACTAAGGAGTATTTCAAGGGTCAGTTTACAAATGATATCAAATCACTTCCCAAGACTGGTGATGAGGTTATCGTTGAGACCGAGGCTCCCCGTGCAGGTGGCCGTGGCGGTTTCGGCGGTTTTGGCGGTGGTGCTCCTCAGGGTGCAGGTGCTGGCCAGGCTCGTCCTCAGGGTGCCGGTGCTGGCGCTCCTGGTGCAGGTCAGGCTCGTCCGCAGGGTGCTCCTCAGGGTGCTGGCGCAGGTCAGGCTCGTCCACAGGGCGCTCCTCAGGGTGCTGGCGCAGGTCAGGCTCGTCCGCAGGGCGCTCCTCAGGGTGGTGCTCCTCAGGGTATGGGCGGCTTCGGCGGCTTTGGTGGTGGCATGATGGGTGGCGGTGCTCCCGCTGCTGCAGCTCCCCAGATGATAAAGGATACCCTTACCTGGCATTCAGTTGACAGCAAGCTGTTCAACATCAAGCTCATCCGTTTTGCTCTGGGTTCATCAAACGGTCAGAAGCGTTATGGTCTTATCTTCAATGCTTTCACAGTAATCAACTGCGAGCAGGATGTGGTTGTACGTCTGGCTGCTGGTTCAAACGCATCATCAATTTGGTGGGTTAACGGTGAGAAGGTCCTGACACTGCAGGCTGACCGCCGTATGGTTGCCGATGACGGTATGTCAAAGCGTATCACCCTCAAGAAGGGTAAGAACCTGGTACGTGCCGCTGTTATCAACGGCCCCGGTATGAGCGATATGTGCGCACGTTTCTACAATGAGGACGGCACAATCTTTAAGAACTACACCATCACTAACAATTAATTAATAGGATCAGAATATGAAAAAGATATTTCAGATGGGCTTGGTAGCCCTCGTTTCAGTCTCAATGTCTGAAACCGTAATGGCTCAGATCGGTGCTCCGTTCATTCACGATCCTGCCACAATAATGGAGTGTGACGGTAAATACTATACATGGGGTACAGGCGGTTCACCGCTGGTATCAAGTGATGGTTGGGTTTGGTCAAGTGAGGGTGGTGCCCGTATTCAGGTAGGTGCTGCTCCTGATATGATCAAGATCGGTGACCGTTATCTCTGCGCTCACAGCTCAACAGGCGGTGGCCTGGGTGGTGGTCATGCAGGTACTATCCGCACTATGTGGAACAAGACTCTGGATCCTCAGTCACCTGACTATGAGTGGACAGAGCAGATTCAGGTAGCCGAGTCATATGTTGATGAGGATTGCGATGCTATTGATGCAGGTCTTATCCTTACTCCCGAGGGCCGTCTGTTTGTAACTTACGGAACATACTTCGGTTTTATCCGTGTGGTTGAGCTGGATCCTGCTACAGGTGATCGCGCAGCCGGTGCACAGGATGTTAACGTTGCCGTTGACTGCGAGGCTACAACAATGATTTATCAGGATGGTTATTACTATCTGCTGGGTACTCACGGAACTTGCTGCGATGGAGTAAACTCAACTTACAACATTGTTTGCGGACGTTCAAAGAGCCCCACAGGTCCGTTCATCGATAACGTAGGCCGTGATATGATTGAGGGTGGCGGTAAGATGGTTCTTGGTTGCCGCGACGGTTATACCGGTGCCGGTCACTTTGGCCGTTACATCGTTGAAGAGGGTGTACAGAAGATGTCATTCCACTGGGAGGCTGACTACTCAATGAGTGGCCGCAGCACCTTGGCTATCCTGCCTATCGTATGGCGTAACGGTTGGCCTGAGGCTGGTTACAACGTAAAGAACGGTGTATATGAGATTGAGTCAGAGCGTCGTGGCTATGCTCTTGAAATTGCTACTGAGTACGTTCGCCTGGGTGGCGGTCGTGGTATGTTCGGTGGCGGCGGCAATCAGCCTAACACTCAGGTTGCTTTCCAGAAGCTTGAGGACGTTATCGGCAACTGGCCCACTGGCAACATTGACGTTCGCGTTATTGACTATCAGTTCCGTCCCAACCAGAAGTGGGAGTTTGTAGCTCAGGAAGAGGGTACCCTCGGCACTCCGTACTACAAGATTGTCATTGCCGGTACCAACCGCGCTCTGGCTGCTACCGCTGGTAAGGAGCTCACCACTGTTCCTGAGTTCACAGGTGCACCTGAGCAGCTCTGGAGCGTTGATCAGCTCGTTGACGGTACATATCGTATCTGCCCCAAGGCTGTTCCCGGCACTGATGAGAAGGTTTGCCTTATCTCAGTTGGTGACTCTAACGCTTCACTTGGCAAGTTCGATATCAACGACGTTAACTGCAAGTGGAACCTGCGTCAGTACTAAGAAAAAGAGGCCTGCGGGCCTCTTTTTCAATTGAGAATTCTTTTAGTCGCTTCGCTTGGTAAAAGCGCCCCTTCGGGGCGAGCGGAGAATTGAAAATTAGAAGGACCTTGCACGCAAGGTCCTTCTTTTTATACCTATGTGCGAATCATTTAATAATCAGTAGTATTGTTTTGTGATTTGGAAATAATGAAGTAATATTGCAGTCAGAAAGTAAACCGGAATCGGTATAACGGGACCACCGTCCTCCCGTTATACCGGTTTTTTTGTTTACGTCTAATATCAATTTTTTAAATTTTAAAATCTATGAAAAAGAGAAAATTAGGGCAGTTATTTGCCCAAGTGAAAACAAGAGTTCTTTTACTGAGTTTGCAGTCTTTACTTACGGCACCTGTAATCAGCTCATGCAGTAACCGTATTCATGATGTGCCGGAGATGGATGAACCAGGCGTTCCGGTTACCATCAGGGTGGCATCATTGGAACAGGTGCCGTTCGGATCATTTGGAACAAAGGGTTCGGCTAACCTTTCTGAAGCGTGTACATGGATAAATTATGCCATTTATGATGCGGATGGGAACGGATTGGTAAAACCTCAAGTGAACCAGAAATCCAATGATGATACTTTTGGAACACTGAACCTGAAACTCGAGGAAGGAAACTATAGGCTTGTGATTATGGCGCATAGCAGTACTTCCAATCCCAAGCTTGATAATCCGTCCAAGATAGATATTCCGTCTAACAGTAAAGGTAGAAGAATTACGGATACATTCCTGTCAAGTTCAGTCATAACGGTTACAAAGGGAATGCAGCCTTTAAGCATAAATCTGGATCGTGCGGTGGCAAGGTTTGAGATCAGACTTGTTGAGGATTCAATACCTGGTGCCGTAACCAGATTGGAATTCGAGATGGGAACAGGTGGCAGTTTCAGCTTGAATGCCAATACAGGTTCAGGCGTAAAGAGTACCAGGGGTTACACTGATAAGGTGAACGTTCAGCCTGGCGACTCTGTTATAGGTGTATATACTTTTGTCAGTGAAGGCTCATCTGGTACTAGAATCAAAGTCGTGGCAAAGGATAGTCTGGAGTGTGAATATGGGAGTTGGGAGTTTGTTGACGTGCCTCTTACCAGGAATCGTGTAACGGTTTACAGGGGAGCACTCTTTTCAACTGACATCATCAACACTCAGGCTTCAATTAGCCTCAATGATGAATGGGCAGGAACTTATGAGTATGTGATGCCTGAATAATCCGGCTGCGCTGAATGCAGCTTTTTATCGGACGGTAATGTGAAGGCAGGTCTGCTGTTTCTCGTATTTTACGTAGCAGCGGCCCTGCTTTTTCATATCATACGCTACCTGATAGAGAATCTGGCGCATCTTATCTACCGATGCGGCCTTACCTACCTCAGGCGTGCTGTAAGTAAAGTATGATATATCAAAGGTGGTGCCGTAGCAGTGGCATGAGTTCTCTGTTGAGTTTACATTGGTCTTGCGCAGTTGGCGTACACTCTCCTCGGTGCGGAGCACGCTTGTTACCGTAAAACGGTGACCCCGGTTATATCCGCGGTTAAAGAGTGAGTCTTGGAATGCCTTGCCCATATCTTCAAGCAACTTGGCGGCTTTTGGTACAAGATACGGAACGGAGTGGGTAAGTTTTTCTATATCATAATAGCTGTTGGGCTCAATCTTTACAAGACGGCGGTCCGTTTCAGCCTGATCGGCGGTTATGGGCTTGCTTAAGCCGTTTTTGCGTGCAGCCTCAAGCTGGGTGTCGTTCAGGTCATTGAACAGGCGGTCATACTGGCGCACAGGTTCACGGCGGTCAGTGTTGTGGTTAACTTCTCCCTCATCAATGTACTGTTGAATATCGGCCCCTTTCTGGGAGAGAGAACCGGAAAGCCTGTAGCCGCCTATGAACAGCATCACAACCAGTGCTATGGGGATAATCATAAACAGCAGGAATACTATGCTGTTTATTGATTCAAGTTTGAATATGCGTTTAATAAGGTTGCCGTACCAACGCAGGAATGATGTGAATGTGGCCTCAATGAGGAACCCCCAAAGAGGCATGATGGTAACGGATAACCTGTAGCCTATAAGTGTAGAGCCTCCATATTGATAGAATCCTCTCCAGCGCAAGAGTAGGGCCATCAGGATAATATAGATAATTGCTGCTGCCCATTTGAGCCATTTAAGGCTGATGCGGCGCCAGAAATAGAACTGGACGGCGCCAGTGATGAAACAGAGTATCCAGATGAGTATGGAGAACAGGCTCGGAACCGAGTCTTGGGCGGGAACGAACCATCGGCCTATGGCATCGGTTATAAAATATAGGATGGTGGAGAGCAGAATGAATCTGATAGTCCTTATTTTACCGTTAATGCGGCTTCCATCGCGGTTATTATCAGAAAAGTTGACGCTTTCCTGATTGGTTGTAGTCTCCTTGTTATCCATATTAGTTACAAATTTAGTTTATTTACGCCTGATGTTGAATAAACTGACAGCATTTTTTGTAATTTCGCGGGTGATTTAAAATTTACTGATATGAAAGAACTTGACTGGGCCAATCTTTCCTTTGGTTACATGAAGACCAATTGGAATCTCAGAATTTGGTTTAAAGACGGAAAATGGGGTGAGATTGA
>CACYHN010000032.1 GCA_902774275.1 uncultured Bacteroidales bacterium | reverse complement strand
GCCACAGCGGCGGGGGTCGAAACCCCCGAGAGCGTCCATCCGCCTGCATACGCAGGAGCTGTACTTTTCTTTGGGATTTCAAACATAGGAACTTTTTCGACCCCTTTGGGGCCGAAACGTTCGTCAAACATGCGCCGTTCTTAACGGGATCCTCCAGGGCACTTCGCTTAACGCCACTTCACTGATGGTCCCCCAAGGGGATAGTCCGGCTACTGCAAAGGGAAACATTGCATAGTCTGGACTTTGAAATTCAAGTTTTTCCGCTCACTGAGCAAGCATTATCAGATGAAGGTGCAGGCGGAAAGGGTGCAGCCGCAGAGGAAGGCGGGGGTTGGCATTCTTTTCTTGCCGGAGAGCTGGACTTCAAGGAGGCGGAGGGCTCCGTCGGCTGTTGATACGCAGAGGTTTTTGCGGCCGTCGCAGGTTATTGTTCCTGGGGTTTTGAGGGGGGCTCCTGGAACAGGTTCGGCGGCGAATATCTTGAAATCCTGATCGTTGCCATCAGAAGAGTGCAGGACGGTCCAGGCGGCTGGGTATGGAGAGAGGCCTCGGATGAAGTCACGGACACGGGCTGTAGGTTGGTTCCAGTCTATGCGGCAGGTCTCCTTGAAGATCTTGGGGGCTGGGCGGAGTTCACTGACCGGGATATCGGACTGCGGTATTGGCTTGATATTGCCGGCAAGGATATCCTGCAGGGTACGGACGGTAAGGTCAGCTCCTAACGCCATCAGTTTGTCATGCATGGTCTCGGCATTGTCATCGGGCAGAATAGGAATACGCTCCTGGTGAATTATATCGCCGGTGTCAATCTCATGCTTTAGGAAGAAGGTGGTTACTCCGGTCTCCTTGTCACCGTTTATGATGGCCCAGTTGATGGGGGCGGCTCCGCGGTACTGAGGGAGCAGGGAGCCGTGGAGATTGAAGGTTCCCAGGCGTGGCATGTTCCATACCATCTCAGGGAGCATACGGAAGGCTACTACTATCTGGAGATCGGCCTTAAGGGCGGCAAGGGCTTCAAGGAAGGCCGGGTCTTTCAGTTTTTCAGGCTGAAGTACGGGGATGCCCTGCTCTACGGCGTATTTCTTGACGGGACTGCTCTGCAACACGCTGCCGTGACGGCCCATGGGCTTATCGGGCATGGTTACTACACCTATTATATTATAACCGTCCTCTACAAGACGACGCAGGGTGAACTCCGCAAATTCCGGAGTTCCCATAAATACTATCCTCAGGTCTTTCTTCTCCATAATGACTCTTTTTATTCCTCAGAGAGTTCAAGCAATACGCTGCGGTATGAGTTGAAGATCTTGGACTTTGAGACAAAGCCCAGATACTTTCCGTCCTCATCCTCAACAGGCAGATTCCAGGCACCGGTCTCATCAAATTTCTTCATCACGGTGTCCATAGTATCCTTGACTGACAGACGTGCAGGAGGCAGTTCCATGAGCTTCTGCACATTGAAGCGGTGGTACAGCTCCTGACGGAACATTATGTTACGAATGCTCTCCATATTGACTACACCTACCAGGCAACCGTCATCATCGAGCACCGGGAAGAGATTACGTTTGGAGCGGGCAATTATGTTTACCAGCTGGCCAAGGTCCATATCGGGTTTGACAGTAAGGAACTCCTTCTCTATCAGGTTATCCATACTCATGAGTAGTAGTACTGACTGATCCTTGTGATGGGTCATGAGTTCACCCTTCTGAGCCAGACGCATGGAATAGATGGAGTGCGGCTGGAAGAGGCGTATGGTGAGATATGACATGATGGATACCATCATGAGCGGCAGGAACATGGAGTAGCCGCCCGTAAGTTCTGCTATCAGGAATACGCCGGTAAGAGGGGCATGCATCACGCCCGACATCAATCCGGCCATACCAAACAATGCGAAGTTCTGGACCGATATGTCTGAACCCGGCGAAAGGCGGTTCATGAGTTCACCGAATATGAATCCGGTAAGGCAGCCCAGGAACAGGCTGGGTGCAAATATACCGCCACAGCCACCTCCTGCATTGGTTGCGGTTGATGCAAACACCTTGGTAAGCACAATCAGACCCAGGTAGAGCAGCAGGTTACCTCCGTAAAAGAGGGAGCCGTCCATTACCTTGGCGGAATCCTCATTCACATCAAGCAGCAGTGAGATGGTATCATAACCCTCACCATAGAGTGACGGAAAGAGGAATATGAGAATACTGAGCAGCACAGCGCCCACCACGAACTTGATCCATGGGCTGCGGAAACGCTTGAACCAGGTCTCAAACCAGTGCATCATCTGCGAGAAATAGAGCGACACCATTCCGCAGGTGACACCCAGCAACAGCGCAAACGGGATACGTGACAGATCAAAGGCGTGTGCCGATGCAAAATGGAACATGGAGTCTGTTCCGGTAAACACGTATGAGATGGTAGCGGCGGTGACCGATGACACCAGCAACGGCAGGAGCGACCCCATACTAAGGTCAAACATCAGGACCTCAAGCACAAACACCAATCCTGCTATAGGGGCCTTGAAGATACCGGCAATGGCACCAGCCGAGCCACAGCCCACGAGAAGCATGAGCGTACGGTGCTCCATCTTGAACATACGGCCTATATTGGAACCAATGGCAGAACCCGTAAGCACGATAGGACTCTCCGCACCGACAGATCCACCCATACCGATGGTCAAGGCACTGGCTATGACTGATGAATACATATTGTGAGGCTTGATACGGCCGTTTTTCTTAGAGAGCGCATAAAGTATCTTGGTTACGCCATGCCCTATGTCATCACGGACTATGTATCTGATGAAAAGCCCGGATACGAATATGCCTATTACAGGATAAGCAAGCAGGCTGTAGTTCTCCTGGCTTATAAACAGATGGTCTGAAACAAAACCGTGAATCAACGATATCAGATACTTGAGCAGCAATGCCGCAAAGGCAGTAAAGATACCCACCACAAGACTGAGCAGCAGTATAAACTGACGCTCACTGATATGGTCACGACGCCACAAGTTGAACTTGTTGAGCAATGACTCCGTCTGTTTCTCTATCTCGTCTGATGTATCTTTCATTCTCTGATTACTTTAACAAGTCCGCCGGAACCGAGTTTGATTATGCCCGATGCAACGGCTCTGGTCTGTTCTGTCTGACGGTATTCAACAATGTAGTCAACACCCTGTTTTATGACATCAACTATCTCACTGAAACAGGCAGCTGACGGCTGACCGCTTATATTGGCCGATGTGGAGACCACCGCCCCACCCAACCTGCGGCACAGTTCCTTGGAGAAGGCCTCACGGGTAACACGGATGCCTGCGCTGCCATCGTCAGCCAGCAGTTCCGGTGCCAGATGACGCACATTATCATATATGATGGTGAGCGGTTTCTCCGCCAGGTCCATCAGGTCATAGGCTACATCGGGTATATCGGGTACATAATAGCCCAGTTTGGCATCAGAGTCTATGAGCGAGAGCATGGACTTGCTGTCTGAGCGCTGCTTGAGTTCAAAGATACGGCGCACGGCAACACTGTTGGAGGCATCACACCCAATACCCCAGATGGTATCTGTGGGATAGAGGATAATACCGCCATCACGCATCACCTGCACGGCACGTTTTACATCTTCTATGAACTCCTGCATCAGAACTCGCTTGTAAAGTGGAACTTGATATGCTTAAAGTCTATCTGGGCCATCTGCAGCACGTAGCCGCTATCGGCCAGGAATACGTCACGGCCCTCCATATCGGTAGCCATGAACTGGTACTTGCGTTTCTTGAACGCCTCAAGCTCAGCCTCATCATCACTCTCTATCCAGCAGGCCTTATAGAGGTTGGCGGGCTCCCAGCGACACAGGGCGTTATACTCATGCTCCAGGCGGTACTGGATGACCTCAAACTGCAGCTGACCTACCGTACCTATGAGCTTGCGGCCGTTGAACTGGTTGATGAACATCTGGGCCACGCCCTCACCCATCAGCTGGTCAATACCCTTGGCAAGCTGCTTGGCACGCATGGGATCAGCGTTCTCAATGTATTTGAACATCTCAGGCGAGAAGCTGGGCAGGCCTTTGAAGTGGAGTTTCTCACCCTGTGTGAGCGTATCGCCAATCTTGAAGTTTCCGGTATCGGGAAGTCCGATGATATCACCCGGCCAAGCCTCCTCAATGGTGCTCTTGCGCTGCGCCATGAACTGGGTGGGCGATGAGAAACGGAAGGTCTTGTCCAGACGTACATGATAGTAGGGCTCGTTACGCTGGAAACGGCCTGAGCATACCTTACAGAACGCTACCGATGAACGGTGGTTGGGATCGATATTGGCCGTTATCTTGAAGATGAATCCCGTAAACTTGCTGTCCTCAGGCTCCACCATACGCTCCAATGCCTGCGTGGGACGCGGGCTAGGTGCAATCTGCACGAAGCAGTTGAGCAGTTCCTGCACACCAAAGTTGTTCAGCGCTGATCCAAAAAACACGGGAGCGAGTTCACCATCCAGATACTGCTGGCGGTCAAACGGCTCATAGACGCCGTCTATCAGCTCCAGGTCAGAACGCAGCTTCTGCGCCTCACGCTCACCAACATGAGCCTCAAGGTCTGTGCTGTTTATATCGACTTCAACCTTCTCAGTGACCTTCTGCTTATCAGGGGTAAAGAGGTCAAGTTTCTGCTCATATATGTTATATACGCCTTTAAAGCGGGCACCTTTCTCGATAGGCCAGCTAAGCGGGCGTACATGTATCTGGAGTTCCTCCTCAAGTTCATCAAGAAGGTCAAACGGGTCATTACCTTCACGGTCCAACTTGTTGACGAATACAATCACCGGGGTCTTGCGCATGCGGCATACCTCCATGAGGCGGCGGGTTTGCAGCTCAACGCCCTTGGCGCTGTCAATCACAATGATGACGCTGTCAACGGCGGTCAGGGTACGGAACGTATCCTCAGCAAAGTCCTGGTGACCCGGGGTATCCAGAATGTTTATCTTGTAACCTTCATAATCAAACTCCATCACAGATGTTGTGACGGATATTCCACGCTGCTTCTCAATATCCATCCAATCAGATGTGGCGGTCTTGCGTATCTTGTTTGACTTGACCGCTCCGGCCACCTGAATCTGACCGCCGAACAGCAGGAATTTTTCAGTAAGCGTAGTCTTACCGGCATCTGGGTGCGATACTATCGCAAATGTTCTACGTCTATTTATCTCTTCCATAATATCAATCCAATTCAAGTGTGCCCTCCTTATCCTCACGGTAGAGCACTGCCAGCTTTCCGATGAAAGCCGATACCGCCTTTACAGCCTGCTCAGTTCCCGCACTTACGGGCTTGCCCTGAACCTTGAGAAGCCACACTCCGTAGAGCATGTTGAAGCAGTCACGCAGCTCCTCATTCTGCTGCTCATGGTTCTTGGCGCGAAACTCAACGATGAACGGCAGAGCCTTGTAGTAGAAATCCCTGTACTCCGGCTGCTTATGGGAATCCAGCAGACGTGCATGCAGGTCTTCAAGCAACATGAGCACATTCTCATTTATCTGCAAATGGCCCTGTTCCGTCTTACCTTCAACACGCATCATCTCAATCAGGTCATCATACCACTGTTTCCATTCTGCACAGTCTGCTTCACTACGACCGCTGCTTTTGATTACGGTTTCATACAGACGGTCACTGTCAAGACCGGCCGCACGTATCATATCCTCTACCTGCCACATATAAAGCAGGTATTCAGCAATATTCTTCTCTCTCAGTTCCTTCTGTACAAACATCCTACAGCTTTACCATAATAAATATGAACCACGCTACGGCAGCTACTATCAGTATGGTACCAAGCACCCTGTTTATCATCCAGAGGCCGCGCAGATCAAAGCGGTTACGCAGTTTGTTGATGAGGGTAGATAGTGTAAACCACCAGCAGAAATCACCCAACAGGACAAACAGGTATGTCTGCAACTTGAGTCCGGTACTGAAATCATCTACCGGCAGCGAGAAGAATGCAAACAGGCCCATATAGAAAAATACCACAAGGGGATTTACTATAGCCACCCCGAATCCGGTAAGCATTATCTGCCACAGCGAATCTTTCTTGACCTTAACCTCCTTTGATGCCGCAAGAGGATTGTTCCTTACGGTTGTGATGCCGAATACCAGCAGCAGTGCACATCCTACAAGCTTGACTACAAGCGCTATCGTGGGATCCTCAAGATATCCAAGTACCAATGACAGGCACATCATGGTTATCATGATGTAGATAGCATCACTGACAGACACTCCAAGGCCGGTCAGGAATCCCTTCCACCTACCCTTGTTAAGTGTTCTCTGAATGACAAGAACCCCCGACGGACCTGTCGGGGCTGCTGCCAGAAAGCCTATCGCCATGCCCTTGAGAATTATCTCAAAGATGGAAAAATCACTCATTCAACCGTACAAATAAATCAGTTCGCAAAACTGTCGGCAAAATTACGACAATAATGCGAACTGACAAAAACTTATATAATCCCTATAGGGATATATACTTGGCCTGATTAATTCTCCACAATAGTAAACTCAGGTTGCTGAGCCAAACGCAACGTTAAGGAAGAATTATAATTCTTATCACCGTCATGGATTTCAGCGCTGAATACGACATTAAGATAAGCCTTTGGCTTGTTAAACTCTATCTTTACTTCAGTATCACTGACAATGAATTTGTTACCCACACTATGCTCATCAAGTTCAAATTTCACCCTGTCATATACAGAATTGGCCCAATCCCAAGTTGCCACATCACTGGTGCCATCCGCATAATCAATGGTTATGTGCTTGGTAGAGACAGAAACATACTGAATAACCTTGCTCAACTCCTTCTTCTCCTTGTCAGTGAATTGTACATTGTGCTCATCCTTTGCATAATCCCGAATTTTCTTGAGGTCACCATCGGGAAATTCATGGAAAAATGTATAATCTCCATCAACATCAATGCAAATGCCACGCACACTCCATGATGAGATAATGTCAACATCACCTTTAACCATTGCATCAACGGTTTTAATGACTGAAATGGCCTCATCAGAGGTAGTCTGAGCTGAAATCTCTCCACCTGCTGTCTTTATGGTGATAGAAACTTTAATCTGTTCATCTGTACTGGCATGTGTTATCTGACGTTTAATATTACCCGCTATCTTATCGCCAACTATAGTATATTCCTCATTCTCATAATCATACGTGAAAGAGGCATTATAAACAGTTCTCCTACCGTCTTTTTCCACAGTTATATAAGCTCTTCCACTTTCAGTAAACTCAATGGAAAGCAACTTAGAGCCATCACTCAACGTAGTAATGAAAGGAACTTTATGAATGGTGCAGGCTATTCCTCCACCTCTATACTTTGGCGTAACGATAACAGAATTCAAATCTTTGTCATCATCATCCTTGTTGGTGCAGGCAGTAAAGCATACGGCTGCCAGGACAGCCATGATAAGAAAAGAAAAACGCAGTTTTTTCATTGTGCTAACCTATTATGATTGTTGATTAATTAAAAAATTCTTCCACTTAAACGAATGCTGATCACAGGATAAGCAATAACTTTTGACATTATGTCAAATGCCTTGTCAACATCCTTCTCACCAAAATCACTCAAGCCTTCTTTGGTAATCCTGGTGTATTGAGTGTCACCGAAGTTATCTTTTGTATTAACGTAAATACCCGGCTCACCCCAAAACTTGGCGCCCATATCAAAAGTAACATTCAGACGTCTCTTAGGCACAGCATAGCCAAAACCGAAACCCACATACGGCTTGACATCCTTTTCAATGTCAAGATTTGCCTTGATGTTACCGTTTTCATCAGAACAGATGCGGTAGTCACCTATTTTTACGCCGGTTTTACCCCATTCTTTCTCATCCAGAAACGGCTCAGCATTATATGCCGATACAAAATTCTTTGAACCGAAGTAAACACCTCCTGTGAGATGGAAAGAACTGTTCCTGAAAGGATAAAGATCAACAAGGACCTTGTAATCAATGTTATCATTCAGTGTGGCTTCAATCTCAATCTCATCTTTAGTGAATGACTTGGATTCAATCTCAACTTCAATACTTTTTGAATATTTGTAGTTGGGATATTTTGATATACCGACACGCACTGCAGCCCATCTTAAGACAGGCACTGCCAAATCAAAGCCAAAGCCTTCAGTACCCACGGATGCTCCTATGCCCAGATGGTTAAAAAAACCATACTCAACCGGCTCTCCCGCCTGTGCTGCCTGCCAGCAGAACAGGGATACAATAATTGCTGAAATGAATTTTCTCATAAGACACAATTTTTTGATTTACTATCAATTGGCAAATGTATGAAAAAATAATGTGATTGTCATCACGAAATTTTATTTTTTTTAACTTATACCCGAATTGGGCTATTTTGCAATGCAATCAGCACTAATCAGGACGCCGTACCGAAACCTTTATTCCGGAAAGACGGCGTTCCTTTTTCTCCATAACCCTGAACACCAGATCCTTGCAGACTAGTTCCTCATCCTTCTTGGGAAAATCACCCTTGAGCTCAAGAAGGAACCCGGCCAGAGTATCGGCCTCACCCGTAAACTGGGCATAATCATCCTCATCAAGATCAACGATACGGAAGAAGTCAGAGAGCAGAGTCTTACCTTCAAAGACGTATGTATCCGGACCTGTCTTGCGGTAGCTGACGGAGTCATCATCAAACTCATCATTGATCTCTCCCAATATCTCCTCAATGACATCCTCAAGGGTTACCAGACCAGATGTACCTCCAAACTCATCAACCACTATGGCCATGTGGATGCGTCCGGTCTGGAAGTCATGCAGAAGGTCATCAACCTTACGGGTCTCCGGCACAAAGAACGCAGGGCGTATGAGCGACTGCCATCGGAAGCCCTCACCTTTCTCCAAATACGGAAGTAGGTCCTTAATGTAAAGAATTCCCTTAATATTATCAGAAGTGCCGGAATAGACCGGGACACGTGAATAGAAGTTCTCGTTAATGCATTTCATGACATCCCTGTAACTGGCTTTGATATCCAGCATAATCATATCTATACGCGATGTCATGATATCCACGACCGTTTCATCACCAAACCTTATGACACCTTCCAACATATGCTGCTCCTCCTGTATATCCTGAGAGTCAGTAAGCTCAAGAGCATGTTCAAGCTGATCAACTGAAATGTTGAAGTTTTTCTTGGGTTGGACATGTTTTGAAAGAGCCTTGGAGCGAATGAGAAGAGATGATGCCGGACGCAGTATGACTGCAAGGATGGAGATAAGCGGAGCTGCCCTCAAGCTGAACGACAATGAGTTGTGGGCAGAATAGAGTTTGGGGATTATCTCTCCAAATAGAAGAAGCACAAACGTCAGAATGACAGTCAGAATCACAAACTCCACCCATTCAGCACCTCCGAATGAAAGCATCTGCGTCAATGCCAGATTGAGCAGAAGGATAATGGCCACGTTGACCAGATTATTGGCGGTGAGGATTGTAGCCAGAAGGCGTTCAGAATCAGAGAGAAGAGCCTCTGCCTTACGGCCACTGTAACTGTCATCCTCAGAAATCTTTTTCAGTTCCTCAGGCGAGAGGGAAAAGAATGATGTCTCAGATGCAGAGACAAAACCTGAAAGAACCAAAAGAAGCAGGGCCGCCACCATTGCGATGACAGACCCCGCTGTTGGAGCATTGAATCCGACAGCCCACCAGGCTGCCGTACCCGAAATCAGAAAATTTACGGTTTCTATAATGCTTCAGATTTTAGTTAGAACGGGATATTATCGGGGTTTCCGGATCCCTGTGCAGGAGCAGATGCCTGTACCTGCGGAGACTGTGCATCCTGTCGGGCCTGCTGTCTGGATGACAACATTTCCATAGAATCCACGAATATCTCCGTAACGTAACGCTTGACGCCGTTCTGGTCATCATAGCTGCGGTTACGGATACTGCCCTCAACGTAAAGCTTGTCACCTTTGTGAACGTATTTCTCAACGGTTTCAGCAAGGCCTCTCCAAAAAACAAGGTTGTGCCATTCTGTACGATCAGGCACCTGAGTGCCATTTTGAGCAGTGTAGCCACGTTCTGTCGTGGCAAGGGTAAGGTTAGCTACACAAACATGGTTGTCCAGATATCTTACATCCGGATCCTTACCCACATTTCCAATTAAAATTACTTTGTTAACTGACATAATAAATAGGTATTAAAAATTCATTGGCAAATATAATCACTGCTCAATATGATTCCAAAACTAAAGCCAAGTTTTTTTGGGGTTCCCGTAAGTTACGCTCACATTTAAGGTTTATTACCTAAAAAAATCACGTAAAAACAGATGAAAATATTTTCTGTATTGTCAAAAAGCGCTACATTTGCAACTCGAAACGAAAAGAGACTTTTTAAGACTTAAATAATTGAGAATATGACAAAAGCAGATGTTGTAAGCGAGATCGCCAAAAAGACAGGCATAGACAAGGCCGATGTTCTGGCATGTGTAGAAGGTTTCATGGAAGTTGTCAAGGCTTCTCTTGAAAATGATGAGAACGTTTACCTGAGAGGTTTCGGAAGCTTCATCACCAAGAAGAGAGCTGCCAAGGCTGCACGTGACATCCTCAAGAACACTACAATCACTGTTCCAGAGCATAAGATTCCCGCCTTCAAGCCGGCCAAGACTTTCGCTCAGGCTGTTAGAAAGTAATAGTTAACTTCAAATAATCACGATTATGCCAAGCGGAAAGAAGAAAAAAAGACATAAGATGTCTACGCACAAGCGTAAAAAAAGACTGAGAAAGAACAGACATAAGAGCAAATAAGCAAAACGTCTGACAACACCTCTCAAAGAACAAACTTGCCGTGATATTTATTCGTCAGGTTTGTTCTTTGCTTTATCAAACGAACAGCACCACCCACTGATGACAAGCCAACTTACAGTAAATGTCCAGCCGGACAGCATTCAGATAGCCATTACAGAGGACCAGAATCTGGTTGAGTACCAGAAGGATGCCCAAGAGGTTACCTTTGCTGTAGGCAATGTCTATCTGGGACGTGTCAAGAAACTGATGCCCGGACTTAACGCCTGCTTTGTGGATGTAGGATCTGAAAAGGAGGCATTCCTGCACTATCAGGACCTGGGGCCACAGTTTGAATCATTAAAGAGATACACCAAGCAGGTACGTGCCAACCGCAAGAAGCTGGCTCCCTTCAATAAGGCACAGAACGTACCGTTTGATGAGAAACAGGGAAACATAAGCACTGCACTTGAGCAGGGTGATGAGATAATCGTTCAGGTTACAAAGGAACCCATCTCAACCAAAGGCCCGCGCCTGACAGGCGAGATTTCATTTGCAGGACGTTTCCTGGTACTGATACCATTCGGTGACAAGGTATCAGTTTCATCCAAGATCAAATCATCTGAGGAGCGTGCCCGCCTGAAGCAGCTCATACACAGCATCAAGCCCAAGAATTGCGGCGTGATAGTACGTACCGTGGCTGAGGGCAAGCGCGTGGCTGAGCTGGACAATGAGCTTTCCATACTATATCAGCGTTGGGAAGACAGCCTGACAAGGGCACAGAAAGTGGAGAAGGCACCGGGACTGATTTTTGAAGAGACCAGCCGTACCATAGCCATACTGCGTGACATGCTCAACTCATCATATGAGTCAATCTGGGTTGATGATGAGAAGACATATCAGGAGATACGTGACTACGTTTCACTCATAGACCCTGAGAGAACCAAGATTGTCAAGCTCTACAAAGGCGAGCTGCCTATATTTGACAATTTTGCCATCACCAAGCAGATCAAATCATCATTCGGACGCATTGTATCCTACAAGAGCGGCGCTTACCTTATTATAGAGCATACCGAGGCTCTGCATGTGGTGGATGTAAACAGCGGTCACCGCATAAAAGCCGGCACCCAGGAGGAGAACGCACTTGAGGTAAACTTAGGTGCTGCCGATGAACTGGCACGCCAGCTGCGCCTGCGCGATATGGGCGGAATCATCGTAGTAGATTTCATTGACATGGCATTGGCAGAAGACCGTCAGAAACTCTACGAGCGCATGTGCCAGAATATGGAGCGTGACCGTGCCAAGCACAACATCCTGCCACTGAGCAAATTCGGCCTGATGCAGATAACACGTCAGAGAGTGCGCCCCGTTATGGACGTGCCTGTGGATGAGACCTGCCCCACCTGCTTTGGCAAAGGCACCATCAGGCCATCCATACTATTTACAGACCAGCTTGAAAACAAGGTAAGCTGCATCAGGAACAAGATGAAGATAAGCCATTTCACACTGTTTGTACACCCGTATGTGTATGCTTATCTAACTCAAAGGATCATATCCATCAAACTGCGCTGGCAGTTCAGATACGGTTTTGGAATAAACCTGCTGCCGGACCAGAACCTGCCGTTCCTCTCATACCGTTTCATCGACCTTAAGGGAAATGAGATAGACATGAAAGAGGAGCACGAGATTCTTTAACCTCTCCCTTTTTATCAACGCAGAAGAAGTGTCATGCCTGTTACAAGCGGATTGCCATCACCGATACTGTTGCGCTTGGCAAGCGATGACACCTTGATTCCGAACTGCTGAGAGATAGACCATAGACTGTCACCGCTCTTTACAACATAGGCCTTGTGCTCACGGTCAGCACGGGCCTTTTTTCTTTCCAGATATATGAGTGTGCCTACCGGTGGAGTAAACTTACGGTCCACCTCATTGAAACGGCGCAGCAAAGAGAGCTGCATACCATACTCGCGGGCAATATCCTTCAAGGTCTCGCCTTCACGCAGGCGGACGCAATTCTGTCCATTGACGAGCAACGGTTGATGCGGCAACTGGCCTGGTTTAAGACGTACGGATTTATTACTGTCATAACGGTCAAGCCCGTAACGCTCAATCAGTTCTATGAGTTTTGTAGCATAAGTGGGGCTGGTGGCGTAACCGGCAGCCTTAAGGCCTTTGGCCCAGCCCTTATAATCAGTGGCCCCCAGTTTGAACAGGGACTGGTATCGGGCCCCGTTTACAAGAAACAGCGAATGGTCACGGAATGAATCATCGGCATTACGATAACAACGGAAACACTCCTGCCGGGCATCATCATCATGATACATCTTACGGCCGGTCCAGTCACTGTGGCACTTTATGCCGAAATGGTTGTTACACTTGGTGGCCAGGACACTGCGCCCGGCATCAGACTCAAGCAAACCTTGTGCAAGAGTAATACTGGCTGGTATGCCGTATTTCTTCATCTGCTCGACAGCCATGCCGCTATACTTGGCTATGTATGCCGAATAGGCATCCTTGCCCTGAGTGCTGACGGCAGTATTCTGCACAGAACACGAGCTTACGGCCAAAAGCATCATAAGGATTACGGCAAGGCGAGCTGACTTAAATATCATAGTTACACATTGGATTGTGTGCGAAGTTAAATAAAAAAACTAACTTAGCAGGCAGAATAAAAATGTAACCGTATGAAAAAGCTTAGCCGGACCATAAATTGGAGCATATTGAACCTGGACGAACTGGACAGCAAGGACCTGATGCTTGTAGATGCAGCAAAAGAGGCCACCAAGGGCAGTTGGTCACCCTACTCAGGATTCAGTGTAGGCGCTGCTCTTCTGCTTGATGACGGAACTGTGGTAACCGGCAGCAACCAGGAGAACGCAGCATATCCTTCAGGACTTTGCGCTGAAAGGACTGCACTATTTGCAGCAGGACACTCCTACCCCGGTAAGGCTGTTACGGCCCTGGCCATAGCCGCACGCAATGAGAAAGGCTATACTGCACAACCCATAACCCCATGCGGAGCATGCCGTCAGGTACTGGCAGAGACTGAGCAGCGTGGAGGCAAACCTATTCGTTACATACTATACGGAACAGAAGGTACCATGATTATAGAGGGCGGAACGGATGCCATACTGCCGTTCTGCTTTGGCGCAGACTCAATGAAGTGACTTTTATATTTATTTAATATGCCACAGTGTCATTGTAAACGCTGTGGCACAATGTTTGTTGCACAATATGCGACAACACAAGAAAGTATAGGAATGAGTAAGAAAAACAAGCATAAAATGTCAGAAAATTTCCAATCTGAGAAAGACCAGGAAAAAGAGGTTCTGAACAGCGCGGAACAGCAGACTGAATCCGTGCAGGGCGAGAACACACAAGAAGAGCCCCAGGAGGAGACAGTTGAGGCAAAACTGGCCAAAAGTGAAGCTGAGGCAGCTGACCTCAAGGACCGCCTGCTCCGACAGATGGCAGAGTTTGACAACTACCGCAAGCGCACCATGAAGGAGAAGGCAGAGATCATACTGAACGGAAGCGCCGGTGTGGTTACTGATATCCTGCCGGTTATTGATGACCTGGAGAGGGCGATAGCCAACTCTGCAAAGACAGACGATCTAAGTACGCTAAAGGAAGGCATAGAGCTCATCTACAACAAGCTGATGCACATTCTGGAACAGAAAGGCCTGCAGAAGATCTCACCCAAGAACGAGCCTTTTGACACTGATTTCCATGAGGCCATAGCCATGATTCCCGCCCCAAGCGAGGATCTTAAGGGCAAGGTTCTGGACTGCGCTATTGACGGATATAAACTTAACGACAAGGTTCTGCGCCACGCCAAGGTGGCCGTAGGAGAATAACGATATGGCTAAGAGAGACTACTATGAGGTGCTTGAGGTCCCCAAGACCGCAACTGCCGATGAGATAAAGAAGGCTTACCGCAAGAAAGCCATCCAGTACCACCCTGACAAGAACCCCGGTGACAAGGAAGCTGAGGAGAAGTTCAAGGAGGCGGCTGAGGCATACAGCGTGCTGAGTGACCCCGACAAGAGAGCCAAGTATGACCAGTTCGGATTTGAAGGCCTGAACGGCGCATCCGGATTCGGCGGAGGCGGCGGATTCAGCGGAGGCGGTATGTCCATGGATGACATATTCTCCATGTTCGGTGACATATTCGGAGGCGGCGGATTCGGCGGTGGATTCAGCAGTTTTGGCGGATTCGGAGGCAGCCGCACCAGACAGCGCGGCGAGCGGAAGTCACGCGGATCAGACTTGAGGGTTAAGGTGGCACTTACCCTTGAGGAGATAAATACCGGCGTAACCAAGAAATTCAAGCTCAAGAAACTGGTTCCCTGCCAGCACTGCAAGGGTACCGGAGCCAAGGACGGATCAACAGCTGAGACCTGCCCGGATTGCCACGGCACAGGTACGGTGATGCGCACCCAGCAGAGCTTCTTTGGAATGGTACAGACACAGACCGTCTGCCCGCGTTGCGGAGGTGAAGGCAAGATCATCAAGGACCGTTGCCCGCACTGCAGCGGTGACGGAGTAGTATATGGCGAGGAGATTGTGGAGATAAACATACCGGCAGGTGTTGCCGAGGGCATGCAGCTCTCAGTAGAGGGCAAGGGTAATGCCGGCAAGCACAACGGTTATAACGGTAACCTGCTCGTACTGATTGAGGAAATACCCCACAAGGATCTGGTACGTGACGAGAACGACCTGGTCTATAACCTGTTGCTGACCGTTCCGCAGGCATCACTTGGAGGAGCCATTGAGATACCCACGCTGGACGGCGCCGTCAAGCTCAAGATAGAGCCGGGCACACAGCCGGGCAAGATGCTGCGCCTGCGCGGCAAGGGACTGCCTGAACTCAACAGCAGCCGTCGCGGCGACATGATCGTAAACGTCAGCGTATATATTCCGGAAACGCTCTCCCGTGATGAGAAACAGGCTATGGAAAAGTTCCAGACATCGGACCATTTCCAGCCCACACAATCCATCAAGGAGAAGCTGTTCCGCAAGTTCAGAAGCTACTTTGACTAAATAATTTTGACTGATGACTTATCAGGAAGCTGTAGAGTATCTCTACACACAGACACCCCTTTTCCAGAATGTAGGCCAGGAAGCATATAAGGAAGGCCTCTACAACACAGTGACGATAGACCGCCATCTGGGTTGCCCTCATAAACTGTACAAAACCATACATGTGGCCGGCACGAACGGCAAGGGCAGCGTATCACATACACTGGCCGCCATACTGCAGGCGTCGGGCTATAAGACAGGCCTGTACACATCACCCCATCTCACTGATTTCCGCGAGCGCATCAGGGTGAACGGCAAGCCGGTAACACCGGAGTTCGTGGTCAAATTCATTGAAAGGAACCGTGAATTCCTGGAACCCCTCCATCCCTCATTCTTTGAGGTGACCACCGCCATGGCTTTCAGCTGGTTTGCTGAGCAGGAGGTAGATGTAGCAGTAATCGAGACCGGTCTGGGAGGCCGATTGGACTGCACAAACATAATCAAGCCGGTTCTTTCAATCATCACCAACATAGGCTATGACCACATGAAATTCCTGGGCGAGACACTGCCCGGAATAGCATTTGAGAAAGCCGGTATCATAAAGAAGAACGTTCCTGTGATAATAGGCGAGTACACCCCTGAGACCCGCACCGTATTTGAGCGTAAAGCTGAAGAGGTAAGCACAAGGATAGTGTTCGCAGAGGATAATTGTAAAATAATTTCCCAAAAATACCACAATCCGTCAAAGGTTGTTTACGAGACCACAGCCTATCCCGCCCTGGAGAGCGGATTGGCAGGTTTATGCCAAGAAAAGAATGCCAACACCATTCTGACAGCCCTTGATGAACTCAAAAAGAAAAAGTTCGACATCCCGGAGAGTGCCATCAGAAAGGGTTTCAAAAGCGTATGCCGCATGACAGGACTGCGAGGCCGCTGGCAGTTGGTGAGCAAGAAGCCTGACATAATATGTGACACCGGCCATAACAGTCATGGTCTGAAATACATAGCCAAGCATCTGGAGGAACTTTCAGCAAAACCGGGATTCGGCCAGTTGCGCATAGTGATGGGTATGGTGAACGACAAGGACATTACCGATGTACTGGCCCTCATGCCCCGAAACGCAAGATATTACTTTACCCAGGCATCAGTAAAAAGAGCCCTCGACGCAAGCACGCTCAGGGATCTGGCACGCCAGGCCGGACTTACCGGCAGAGTATATCGCTCAGTGGCACAGGCAGTGGATACCGCCCGCCGTGAAGCGGCTCAGAATGACCTGATTTTTGTAGGCGGCAGCACATTTGTAGTGGCTGACCTGCTGACTATGCCCGAATTCTTCATTCAAGGCTGATTTTTTTAGGGAATCACTTGCAATAGTATCTGAAATTGGCTTAATTTGCGTTGTTTTATTTTAATAACCAATTAAGCTAATCATACTATATGAGTGATTTCTTTGTGAAAGAGAATCTGGCCGGCCTCAAAAGAGAGGATTTCCAGGCTACAGTTGAGGGTAAGAAAGTTGACCTCTACATCCTTAAGAACAAGAGAGGCAGTGAAATAGCAGTTACAAACTTTGCAGGTGCCCTGTGCGCCGTGATGATGCCTGACCGTAACGGCAAGATGGAGAGTGTGGTCTGGGGCCATGACAGCCTTAAGCACGTTATGGAGAGTGAGGAGACTTATCTGAGCGTACTCATCGGACGTTATGGCAACCGCATTGCAAACGGCAAGTTCACACTTGACGGCAAACAATACACACTGGCTATCAACAATGACCCCAACAGCCTGCACGGAGGCCCCACAGGTTTTCACAAGCGTATCTTTGACGCAGAGCAGACTGACCAGCAGACCCTGCAGCTACACTACCTCTGCAAGGACGGTGAGGAGGGATTTCCCGGCAATCTGGATGTGAACGTAACCTATCGTCTTACCGATGACAACGAACTGGCCATAGAGTATGAGGCTACAACTGACAAGAAGACCGTAGTATGCCTTACCAACCATGCCTATTTCACTCTGAACGGCATGAAGAAGAACCCTCTCACAGTTCTGGACTATGACCTGACAATCAACGCTGACCATTATATTCCAATTGACAATACAGCCATACCTCTGGGTACCATTGACAAGGTTGAGGGCACCCCGTTTGATTTCCGCACCGCACACAAGGTGGGTGACCGTATCGAGCAGGGCATCCAGACCAAGAACGGCAACGGCTATGACCACTGCTGGGTACTTAACAAACGCGAGCCCGGTGAACTGAGCTTTGCAGTAAAGTGCGTTGACCCCGCAAGCGGCCGCAGCCTGGAGTGCTACACCACTGAGCCCGGCGTACAGTGCTACTCAGGCAACTGGTGCAGCGGCAGCACATGCGCCCACGGATCAACACTGCCCAGACGTTGTGCAATCTGCTTTGAGGCAGAGCATTTCCCCGACAGCCCCAACCGTCCTTATTTCCCCAGCACGGTTCTGAATCCGGGAGAGGTTTATACACAGACTACAATTTACCGTTTCGGAGTGGAATAATTCCCATATATGGATACAGCCATTCTGAGAAACAGGTTCCGCGAGCAGTTTGGGACAAGCGGAGACCTGTACTTTTCGCCCGGCAGGATCAACCTGATTGGCGAGCACACCGATTATAACGGCGGGTTCGTCTTTCCTGGTGCTGTTGACAAGGGCATCACTATAGAGATTTACCGCAACGGTTCACGCAAGGTATGCCTGCTGGCACTTGACGAGAAGGAACACAACTACGTGGAGTTCATGCTCGATGATTCCTCTAAACCTGAGGAGCATTGGGCATGTTACGTTTTCGGTGTATGTAAGGAGCTGGAAAAACGCGGCGTATCACTGGGCGGTTTCAATGCCGCTATAACAGGTGATGTTCCGCTGGGTGCCGGCATGTCATCATCGGCAGCACTGGAAAGCGTGTTCGCATTTGCGCTGAACACCATGTTCGCAGGCGGACGCGTTGACAAGTTTGAGCTTGCCAAGATAGGACAGGCCACTGAGCACAACTACTGCGGAGTGAACTGCGGAATAATGGACCAGTTTGCATCAGTATTCGGCCGTGAAGGATGCCTGATACGTCTGGACTGCCGCTCACTGGAATATGAGTATTTCCCGTTTGACCCCAAGGGTTACACACTGGTCCTGATAGACTCTTGCGTAAAGCATATGCTTGGAAATGAGTATAACGAGCGCCGCGAGAGCTGTGAGAAGGCAGTGGCAGCAATAGCAACCCAGTGGATTGGCGTGGAATCACTGCGTGATGCCGATTACGCCATGCTGGATTCCGTAAAGGACCTGCTCACTGATACTGATTACCGCCGTGCCAAGTACGTTCTGGATGAGAAGGAACGTGTACTGGCCGTATGTGATGCCCTTAACGAGGGTAACTATGAGCTGGTGGGACAGAAGATGTATGAGACCCACTGGGGCCTTAGCCGTGACTATACGGTAAGTTGCCCTGAGCTGGATTTCCTGGTGGAGACAGCACAGGAGTGCGGTGTTACCGGAAGCCGTATAATGGGCGGCGGATTTGGCGGTTGCACGCTGAATCTGGTACGCGACACCCTTTATGACAAGTTCATATCAAAAGCCACACGTGAGTATTCACTCAAGTTCGGTATAACGCCCAAGGTGTATCGCGTGGTTATAGGCGACGGCTCAAGGAAACTGTAATAATTCATTAATCAACTAAATAACAAACCAAAATGAAAAAAACTAGTTTAATCGCTCTCGTGGCAGGTATGCTCGCTCTGACAGCCTGCTCACAGAAGGAGGCTCCGGTTCTCAACAAGGCCGACTTCCAGATGGAGTTTACAGGCAAGAAGACTGACCTGTACACACTGACCAACAAGAACGGCTGCGAAGTCTGGGTTACCAACTTCGGTGCACGTATCGTTGCCATTATGGTTCCTGACAAGGATGGCAAGAAGCAGGATGTGGTAATAGGTTTTGGAAACATCAAGGACTACACCACTCTTGCAAGCGACTTTGGATCGACAGTAGGCCGTTATGCAAACCGCATCAACCAGGGTAGGATCACTCTGGATGGCGTTACATATCAGCTGCCGCAGAACAATTTCGGCCACTGCCTGCACGGAGGTTGCGACATCACCATTCCCATGGGCTGGCAGAACCTGGTATGGGACGTAAAGGAGGTTAAGGACAACAGCATCACCCTGCAGATGAACTCAGCTGACGGTGAGGCAGGTTTCCCCGGTAACGTTGTTGCCACCGCCACATATACCCTCAATGACAAGAACGCCATTGACATTGTAT
This sequence comes from uncultured Bacteroidales bacterium, assembly GCA_902774275.1. Lineage (GTDB taxonomy): Bacteria > Bacteroidota > Bacteroidia > Bacteroidales > Bacteroidaceae > Colenecus. The sequence goes on along the minus strand of CACYHN010000032.1, from coordinate 725 downwards.
GGAAGGCTACCACCGATAAGAAGACAGTGGTTAACATGACCAACCACAGCTACTTCAACCTGAACGGCGACCACTCAATTCCTATCACCAACCACATCCTTACCCTGAATGCCAGCAACTTTACTCCCTGCGATGACACCTACATGACCACAGGTGAGATTCTGCCGGTAGCAGGTACCCCCATGGACTTCACCAAGGGTAAGGCCATTGGCAAGGAGATCAACAACTACAACTACGAGCAGCTCAAGAACGGTAACGGTTATGACCACAACTGGGTTCTCAACACCAAGTGCGATGACACCAAATGCGCCGCCAAGCTCTACAGCCCCATCACCGGTATCTACGTTGAGGTATATACCAATGAGCCGGGTATCCAGTTCTATTCAGGCAACTTCCTGGACGGTTCAGGCATTGACAAGCAGGGCAACAAGATGGAGCAGCGCACCGGCTGCTGCCTGGAGACACAGAAGTTCCCCGACAGCCCCAACAAATCTGATCTGCCCGGTTGGTACAGCGCAGAGCTCGTGCCCGGCCAGGAGTACTACAGCCATTGCATCTACCAGTTTGGCGTAGAATAATCACGGATTTCTAATTACAAACAAATAACCAAATGAACAACAGTATTATTGAAGCATTGTCAAATAACGGTTTCAAAACCATTGACTATGTTGTATTCGTTGCCTATCTGGCAATCCTTATTTTCCTGGGATTTTTCCTGTCCCGCA
>CACYHN010000031.1 GCA_902774275.1 uncultured Bacteroidales bacterium | reverse complement strand
AACCCGTCGTTCAACATGTCCACCATGTCAAAGGTAATGAAGGCCAACACCACCTACCCTTTCCAGAACGGACGCAAGGACGGTGCCAAGACCTTCAAGATAACGGGACAGATTGTAAAGAACTTCAACGCGATGGAGCGCCAGCAGTTCAAGGGCATCACCGATTTTGACCGCGAGAACACCTACGGCCTGTTCGGCAACCACGATACCACGGTAAACTGCTATGACCTGTTCAAGAAGTACTACTCCAATGCTCTGCGCTTTGAGGGCGAGCACCGACTTAATGACAAATCACTGAAGGCCGCCGTAGTACCCCTAATCAAGCAGATTCTGGCCCTGAATTGAAAATTGAAAATTGAAAATTAATACGCAAAACCTGCGTAAAACCCGCGATATTAAAAAAGGTTCGGAATTCCGAACCTTTTTTATAATTTTCAATTTTCAATTCTCAATTTTCAATTTACTTGTAAAGTCCTCTGCGGATGCTACGCTTAGGCGTTTTTTCAAACTCTTCAGTGCGGATCTCCAGCTTTGCAACCTGTGAGTAGCCCGGAAGCATCTCGTTGATCTTCTTGCGGTCCTCTTCAAGATGAGCCAGAACCTGCTGCTGATTCAGACCGGCTGACTTGCCGGCATCATAATCAGGGAATACCAGAGCTACCAGTTTGCGGTCACGCTCTACCACCAGAACCTCAGACACCAGCTGCTGGTTCATATACATATCCTCAATCTCCTCAGGATAGATATTCTGGCCTGAAGGACCCAGGATCATGTTCTTGCTACGACCTTTTATATAGATGTAGCCCTGCTTGTCAATAGTACCAAGGTCACCGGTATGGAACCAGCCCTCAGGGTCGATAACATCACGTGTGGCATTGGGGTTCTTGTAGTAACCCAACATCACGTTGTCACCCTTGACCAACAGCTCGCCCACATTACCGGGAGCATCACTGAACACCTCTACCGGGCAACCGGGAACTGCAATACCGCATGAACCAGCCTTATATTTCTCCCAGTCAACATATGAGATAAGCGGAGCGCACTCTGTACTGCCGTAACCAACGGTATAGGGGAAGTGGAGCTTACGCAGTATCTTCTCAACATCGGCATTCAAAGCTGCGCCGCCTACAATCAGGCTGTCCATCTTGCCACCGAATGCATCGATGATCTTGGTGCGGATCTTACCGCCAATGATGCGGTTTATACCGGGGATAGCCATAAGTATCTTCATGGCAGGCTTCTCCATAACCGGCTGTATCTTCTGCTTGATTACCTTCTCTATTACCAAAGGAACGGTGATGACCAGAGTAGGTTTCTCCTCAGCAAATGCATCAAACAATATCTTGGGTGAAGGCATCTTACCCAGATAGCAGATGCTTGCGCCCAACAGCAACTCAAACATGAGCTGGAATGCCAGACCGAACATATGAGCCATAGGCAGGATTGAAACCACTGTCTCACCCTTGGTAAGAGGCAACACGCCGCATGCGAACTTGAGGTTTACCAGCATAGCACGATACGGAACCATAACACCCTTGGGATCACCTGTGGTGCCTGATGTGTAATTCAGTACAGCCAGGTCATTGGTATCCTTCTCAGCCTCGTACTTGATGTCATCCTTGGTAAAGCCCTTGGGATACTTCTTGCTGAAGCACTCATCGAGAGTCTCCATTGCCTTGGTCAACTCTTCTGAGCGGCTGAACTGGAGTGACATATCATTCATGAGTATCATACCCAGGATATCGGGCATCTCAGAGGGAACCATGCCGGCCATGACAACGTCACCAACCATAAGGATCTTGGCCTCAGAGTGGTTTACCAGGGTATGAACGTTACCGGGTTTGAAATCATTTAAGATAGGTACGGGAATTGCACCGTATGTATATACGCCAAAGAATGACACGCCCCATGCAAGGCAGTTCTTACCGCAGAGGGCAACCTTATCACCAGGTTTTACGCCTGCGTTCTCAAGAATAATATGTACGCGTGCTATACGCTTGGCAAGCTCAGCATATGTAATTCTTTCTCCGCGGAAATCGGCCAATGCAATATTGTCCCAATGACGACGGAAACTGTCTTCAAACATCTTGATCACGCTTGTGGCATTCATGTCACAATCTGGAGTTCTGTAAATAATTCTAGCCATTTTGTTTTAATGTCAATAATTCTGCCGCAAAAGTACTCCATGCGGGCCTATTAATGCATAAGAACTCATTTTTAGGGCCTTACAGCACCCTTGATGTGGCGAATTGCCGCCAAAAAGGGTATGGCAATTCACCCCACACCCCTGATTTGGGCGATAAAAAAAGATTTTCTATCTTCGCATATCCAAAAAAGCAAGCACTATGAACAAGCTACCTGATTACATGTTCACAAGGAAATTCCTTTTCCTTACGGTCTTGTTTATTGTGGTGTTTTCAATACTGTTCCTACAGCTTTATTCACCGTTTTCATCTACCTATTGGTTTACTCTAAGAGAAAGCCACGAGTTGATAGGAACCGTAACCATGTATGCTTTCTCAGTTCTGTTCCTGTTCTCAAGCAAAGTCCTGCTGATGGACCTGAACCGCCGGTATGGAATTGGAAGCTGGGGATTGCTGCTATTCTCTCTTGCCGAGGTTTTGATCATATCAATAATCTATGTAGCAATAACAATGCTTGTAAGACAAGATGGAATCAAGTTGCAGGAACTGTTTCCACGTGCATTGTTCTGCATATTCCTGATCCTTGTAATACCTTATACTATAGCATATCTGTATGGATATGCACATGGACTGAAAATACAGCCCGGAAGCAGCCCTGCAAGGCCTCAAGGAACGCTCATTGTTTCAATACATGACAATAAGGGAAACATCAAGCTCTCACTCAGGATTATGGACATACTCTATGCCGTATCTGAAGACAACTACGTGAAGATATTCTATGAGCAGGATGGCGTTGTACGCAATTCCATGATCCGCACCACAGCCAAAAATATAGAGGATGACCTGGAGGGACTTATTACCCGATGTCACCGCTCATACCTCATCAATATCGCAAAGGTGCGTTTCTTTAACAATGACCGCGACAACCTGTACGTGATACTGGACCAGGAAGGTATTAATCCTATCCCCGTTTCACGTTCTTATCGCGACGCTATTGCAAAATTGCTTTCAAAGTGACCCATTAGGGACAAAAAAAAATGAATTCACTCGCGTGAACTCAATTTTTTCAATTTCCTCCGCAGGGACCTTTTCCCCTTGGAGTGAGCCTTGCAATTTTCACAAATTCTCGGGCCCGAACCTAATTACTAACCTAATTACTAACCAATTAATGCTTATGAGAATTATCCTTTGTTTTCGACCGCAAAGGTCGGTACTTTTTCAATACGTTGTTACTTAAAATATTTAAAAGCAACCAAAACAAAGTTAACCATTCTCACAAGCATCAATAAATTGATTAGCAGTTAATTAACTTTCTGTTACACTCTTCAGAGATTATTTCTTAGGAGTGATACCCATAAGTTCAAGCATCTTGTAGGCATAACGGCGTCCCATTTCGCGGTAACCGGCAGCATCAAAATGCAGATGATCGAACCCTGTTGTAGCGCCAGCTGATGATATTACGTATGAGTTAGGCAAAGTCTCTGGCAGCTTTGCTATGATCTCATTCATTGACGCACTGCGGCCCTGGACATCGGCATTTACAACCTCGCCTGCCAGCAGAGGAATCTTCTTGGGATCCAGACCCAGATCCTCAATCAGGCAATCATACACATACTTAACCTTTTCAGGCCAATCCTCCTCATCAATATTTGACTCACCCTGATGCATCAGGAATCCCTTGATGACGCCCGCCTTCTGAGCCTCCTTAGCGCAATCAAGCAGACGCTGGTAGCAGTTGTTGTCATAAGGCTTAATCCAGTTCTTCATCCATGCTGCGGCATTGTCACCATACTCCTGGGCACGGTCTTTCATGAATGCCTCAATCTTACAACCGCCTACGGCTACATTGATAACACCTACACGCACCTTCTCCGGCAGGTTTTCAACCATTGTACGGCCAAAATAGTCAACAGGGGTAAGACCATTACTCTCACGGCAGAGAGGCGGAACAGCGGTGTACCACTCAAACTGCTTACGTTCCATCTTTGGGAAATCAACGGCAGCCATCATAAGCCAACGCTCAGGCACGTTTTCACGGTCCTGATCCTCAATGCGGGCATTTCCCTCCATATTGGACTGTCCGAATGCCAGATAGATGTAGAAATTCTTGTCAGGCTTGGTCTTTACACCGCTCTGTGAGCTGCATGCAACTATTGCCAGAAGAGCAACTGCAATGAATAATTTCTTAAGCATAATAGTTATAAATAATCGGTTAATTTCAATAAAGTACCGGACTTGAACCGGGCACACGCAAAAATAGACAAAATAATCCGTGCGCACATACTGCTTAAATAAAAAATGCAGAGTGGCACCCCACCCTGCATCCTTTACTTTAAGAGCTTAGAGAATCAATTTGCTGCGTCAATAGCCTCCTTGACCATTTTCTCATTAGCGGTGATGTAAATCTCAACGCGACGGTTCTGTGCACGACCCTCCTCGGTATCATTGCTGGCTACCGGAGATGAGAATGACATACCCTTGGTAATGAGACGATCCTTGCTCATACCGCACTTCTTGAGATAATCAGCAACTGCCTCAGCGCGCTTGGTTGAAACCTTCAGGTTAGCCTCATCTGAACCTACATTGTCAGTATGGCCATAGATGGAGATATCGGTCTCTTCCATATCCTTCATAGCAGTTGCAAACTTGGTGAGCGTCTCTTTTGACTCTTCACTAAGCTTTGAACTGTTGAAGCCAAACAGGATACCGCTGTCAAATGTAACCTTGATACCCTCAAGACCGTTCACATCCTCGATTGTCTCAACCTTGGCTGCCTCAAGAGCTGCAAGCTCCTCAGCCTTCTTATCCATACGGTTGCCGATGATAGCACCTGCACCGCCGCCTACGCCAGCGCCGATAGCAGCACCGATAGCTGCGCTCTGAGCGTCACCACCCAGAAGGACACCGATACCAGCACCAAGAACAGCACCTGCACCGCCGCCAATAGCACCGCCTTTAGCAGTCTTTGACCATGATGAACAACCTGCAACTGAGAAAACCAATGTTGCAGCAAGCAAAATAGATAGTACTTTTTTCATATTTGTTTGTTTAGAGTTAAGTGTCAAATACTTTATCCGAGATGCAAAATTATGTTTATTTTTGAATAAATGTCATTATTAGCTCTCTTTTTTAGAATTGTAGCTATATTTGCCTACAGACAACAAACCAAAAATTATACTTATGAAGAAAATCAACCTTATCATTGCGGCTGCAGTACCTTTTCTGGCAGCATCATGCATGAATTCAGGGCAAAAGACAACAGAGGTTTCTGCTGTGCCCAACAACAACATTATCATAAACGTACCGCGTGGAGAACAGGCTCCCCCTGCCAATCCCGGCCAGCGTAACTTTGGCGGAATGATGCCTATGGGAGGCGCCAACCGTCAGCGCACTCAGCGCCCGCAGGGACAGGGTCAGGCCGCTCAGCGTCCGGTTCAGATGCCCACCATGCAGCGCCCGCAACAGCAGGTACGCACCGTTTCCCTCAAGGAACTCTCTATGAGTGACCCGTTCATCTACCCCGATCCGGAGACCAAGACATATTGGCTTACAGGTACCGGCGGTGCCATGTACAAGAGCACCGACCTGGAGATGTGGACCGGCCCGTATAACGTCATTGACATATCAGGAACATGGATGCAAGGACAGTTTGTAGCTGCCGCTGAGATCCATAAGTTCAACGGAAAGTTCTACTATGCAGGCACCTGGAATAACCACGGAGTATGCATTGAACAGGTTCCGCGCCGTTACAACGTACCGCTGAACCAGACACAGCTGCTGGTATCAGACAAGATTGACGGCCCGTACCTGCCGCTGGTAAAAGACTCCACATTCTGCCTTGGTCCCACAGACTGGGATATAATTGACGGAACCCTCTATGAGGAGAACGATACCGTATATATGGTGTTTGTACACGAGTGGACACAGATCATTGACGGAACAATGGCATACATGCCTCTTTCCAAAGACCTGACACACCGTCTGGCTGATCCCACCACAATATTCCGCGCATCAGAGGCCGCTTGGAGCAAAGAGATGAACTCCATCGGCGAGGCCACATTCGGCATGAAGATGCCGGGTTGGGTTACCGATGGTCCGCAGATGTTCCGTACCGAAACCGGACGCTTAGGTATGCTCTGGTCAAGCTGGGGTGAAAACCGTTATGCAAACGGCATAGCATGGTCCACAAGCGGCAGCATCAAGGGCCCGTGGATTCAGGAAGAGGTTGCATTCAAGGGCGACAACTCAGGTCACGGCATGATTTTCAAGAGTTTCGATGGTCAGCTGCTCTACTCCGTTCACCATGACGGCGGTACCGGCCGCAAGCCTGAAATCTGGACAGTAGATGCATCGGGTGACAACCTGGTTTTAGGAAAGAGAATACATTAACCCGCTCCTTATTATAAAAAAGTACGCAGACCGTGGGTGTTAAGCCCGCGGTTTGTTGTATCTTCGCACCTGCAAACAGACTTTACAAATAATGAAAATTTCAAACCGCGCTGAAATCATGCCCAGTTCGCCTATCCGCAAACTGTCAGGCATAGCACAGAAAATCAAATCAGAAGGAGTAAAGGTATATCACCTGAACATAGGTCAGCCCGACCTGCCATCACCGCAGATTGGTCTTGACACCCTCAAGAAGATTGACCGCAACATTCTGGAATACACCCCCTCACAGGGATTCCTGAGCCTCCGCAAGAAACTGTGCGATTATTACGAGCAGTATCAGATCAAGTTCGAACCTGATGACATCATCGTAACCAGTGGCGGTAGTGAGGCGGTTCTGTTTGCGTTCATGACATGCCTAAACCCGGGTGATGAGATCATCGTTCCGGAGCCTGCCTACGCCAACTACATGGCATTCGCAGTATCAGCCGGCGCTGTAATCAAGCCCATCGTATCAACAATTGAGGACGGATTCGCTCTGCCCCCTATTGAGAAGTTTGAGGAGCTAATAACCGAGCGCACCAAGGGAATACTCATTTGTAACCCCAACAACCCCACAGGTTATCTCTACTCACGCAAGGAGATGCTCCAGCTGCGTGACCTGGTCAAGAAATATGACCTTTACCTGTTCTCCGATGAGGTTTACCGCGAGTTCATTTACACCGGTTCACCATATATCTCAGCCTGCCACCTGGAGGGTATAGAGGATCATGTCATCCTGATTGACTCTGTTTCAAAGCGTTACTCTGAGTGCGGAATCCGCATCGGCGCCATTGCCACCAAGAACCAGCAGGTACGTGATGCCGTGATGAAGTTCTGCCAGGCCCGTCTCTGCCCGCCACTTATAGGCCAGATTGTTGCCGAGGCTTCAATATCAGCCCCACGCGAGTACATGACCGCCACATATGAGGAGTTCATAGCCCGTCGTAAGTACCTTATTGACGGACTCAACAAGATACCGGGAGTATATTCACCTATCCCCATGGGTGCTTTCTACACCACCGCAAAACTGCCCATTGATGACTGCGAGAAGTTCTGCAAGTGGTGCCTCACGGATTTCCGCCGCGACGGCAAGACCATCATGATGGCCCCCGGAACCGGTTTCTACTCTGATCCGCAATACGGACGTGACCAGGTCCGTCTGGCCTACGTGCTCAACATTGAGGACCTTAAGGATGCCCTCAAACTCTTAGCTGAGGCTCTTGAGGAGTACAACAACCTTCCCAAGAAATAAAAATGAAGCGGCTTGCCACTCTGCTTTTTGCACTGCTTACCGTAGCTGTACTTTTTGCTGCGGCACCCAAGCGTGAATTTCGCGGAGCATGGATACAAGCCGTAAACCATCAGTTTGAAGGAATCCCCACCAAGGAACTGAAAGCTGAACTCACACGCCAGTTAGATTCACTTGCATCCTGCGGCATCAACACAATCCTCTTTCAGGTGCGCGTTGAGGCCGATGCCCTCTATAAATCCGATATTGAGCCCTGGAGCGCATTCCTCACCGGATTCCAGGGTGAAGCACCGGATGAGGACTGGGACCCCCTGCAGTTCATGATAGACGAGTGTCACACCCGATGCATGGAACTGCATGCCTGGATCAATCCGTTCCGCGCCAAGACGGCAGCCACCACAGAGTTTGCATCCACCCATCAGATGAAAGTTCACCCTGAACGCATAATCAAATATGGTGACCTGGCTCTGTTTGACCCCGCTCTCCAGGAGAACCGTGACTATATATGCAAGGTAGCAGCCGATATCATAACCCGTTATGATATAGACGGCTTCCATATAGACGATTATTTCTACCCATACCCGGACGGAAACCGCAAGTTCAATGATGACGCATCATTCAAGAAAGACCCGCGTGGTTTCAAGGACAAGGATGACTGGCGCCGTGATAATGTAAACCTGTTCATAGAGCAGCTCTACAATACCGTCAAGGATATCAAGCCGTGGGTAAAGTTCGGCATCTCACCCTTTGGAATCTATCGTAACAAATCAGCCCAATACCCTGACGGCAGTGAGACCACAGGATTTGAGAACTGGAGCGGTCTCTATGCCGATGTGCTCTATTGGATTGAGAAAGGCTGGATGGATTACTGCATTCCACAGACCTACTGGAATACAGGTTACAAGGCAGCAGATTACGCTATCCTGGCCAAATGGTGGTCAGAACATGCAGGCGGTTGCCTCATGTATCTGGGGCAGGATGTTGAGCGCACCGTCACAGGCGTTGACCCCAATCATCCGGAGAGCAACCAACAGCGCCACAAGCTGAATCTGGAACGTATCCTGGGAGGACTTCAAGGCAACTGTTTCTGGCCTGCAAAATCAGTGGTTGACAACCCGCGGGACTATCGCACCGTATTGGCAACGGAATATTATAACACACCCGCCCTGCAGCCAGTGGCTGATTACATGCCCAAGAACACTCCCGGTAAGGTACGCAAGCTCATGCCCGTTGAAACCAAAGACGGCCCCGTACTATTCTGGACTGCACCCAAAAGCCGCAAAGAACTGGATAAGGCAATCCAGTACGTAGTATATCGTTTTGAGAAAGGTCAGACTATTGACATTGATAATCCACAGCATATTGTGGCTATAACCCGTCGTTCTTACATCAATCTACCCTACCGCGACGGCTCCACACAATATATATATGTGGTGACTGCACTCAACCACTTCCAAAGGGAATCAGCTCCAGTCAAGTGCAAAGTCAATCTGTAAAAGATCAAATCATCATTTACTTATTATCTTCCCCTGGTAAATGTAAATGCCTTTAGGCAGTTTATCAAAATCGTCAAGCATACGCATGCCCTTTAAATTGTAATAGGTGTCCGGCTTGGATGATTCCCAATACAAATCACGGACAGAATCAAGACTACCGTTTGCATTTATTTTGAGTACAGGTACTTGAATGTCCCCCTGTTTGCTTACGAGCCAGGCTGTAAACGGCTGCATAGTTGCTGAGTCCATACGCACAAAAGCGGTGCCCGCTTCATTAATGACATAGGCATCGGTTTCAGTGGTAGTCGTCATGGTTCCAGTGTATTTCCATCCTGAGGTGCTGACGTTACTGCGGTTATCTGCAAAGATCAAGGCATTATCGCCCTCAAAACGGAGAGGGACATTACGCAAATCACCATCAACGTCCAATTCATCAGATGGAACAGCCATTATGTAAGGATGATAAGGTTCAAGCGAGGCAGGAGCAAAGCCAAAGAGTGCTGAAGTATCATTGACTCCTATGAAATCCTTTATCCAAAGATCCTTCTCTACATCATCTGCACTCTGGAACCATTCCAGTTTTGTTCCGGTATCAACGCGAGTAAGTCTTGTAGCTTTAAACGGCAATACCAGAGTCTGCCAGCCTCCGCCGTTAACACCGGCACCTGTCGCAGTTGTACGGGTATAAGTGATATGCCGGGCCGTAAAATCAAACGGAGGCACAAAGTCATAACCGTCAGTCAGTTCAATCCTATCAGCAACAGTGCCCTTGATGACGTTCTTTTTAGGCAAACCTGTAATATTATACTCATTGCCATAACGCAGGTAGAGGCAATTGGGTTGGGCCGATTCAGTTCTAAGCACAATACCGTTGCCACTGAATCCACACAGATCAACACAAGTGGCAGTTGCCGGCACCACAATGGGGCGCTTATATGATACCACATTGCTTGTACCATCAGCATACCTGATTTCAACTCCATAATCAGGATAGACCTTAACGCTTCCATTCATGGTGTAGTAATTCTTTTCCGATACCGGATCATAACCTTGCTCCATAAACAGGCCTATTTCATGCTCCAGTGTCTCAGGGTAATCTCCGTAAATGTCTTGCCAGAACTCCCAAGGATTGATGCAGACCTTAAGCGTGAAATCCACAGTAGTATCTTCATCGGCAGCCAGGCTTATCCCTGTGGAGTAACGTCCTATCTGTTGAGGCTCCTCAATTATTATCACATTATTGTAGTCTTCAGGATCCTCCTCTTCAAAATGAGACGTAATGAACGCACATATTACAGCATCTCCACTGTAGGCTTCCGTTGAATTATTCCTAATGGTCATTTTGCCAGTCACGGTACCACTACTGTAAACACATTTATTACCTCCCTCCACCACCATGTTGTCAATAGTAATACCGGTAGCCTGAAGTTTGGTGACATCGCCCACAGTTGCACCACCTCCACCAATCCGGATATTATAGCTGTTCTCTCCATTGGAGAGCAGATTGTCAGTATAGTCTTTTCCGTAGTAGCCTTTAGTAACGAACAGTTTGAGCGTACCGCTCTGGTTAGGACTGAAGAAGAAGGAAACCTGCGCCGTCTCATCATCAGCTATTGCCACATAAGGTTTTCCCAACAAATAATATGTCTCTTCATCATAGGTTCCGTAAAGGGAAAGTTCCGCTTCATAATCAGGTCCATTGTTCTTAATGGTCACCTTAAGTTCATGATCGCCATATTGCGTTCTGTTGCCTATCAGTTCCCATCCTTTCACCTCCATTGAAATATCCTCATTACTATAAGCGTTCCTGATGGTTGTAACACCGTCTGATACAGTGACTATTCCGGCATAGTGAAGATTGGAAAACACATTCCACTGCTGAGTACCTACTACACGGTTGATAGCATATATGGTATATCTGCCATCTGCCAACATCCCGTCAATATCCTTTTGAGGAAGGCTGGTAATTATACCTGTTTTCAGTTCTCCCATATTCTCAGAATAGATTACCTGCAACTCACCTTCAGCATCATAGTAACCTATTCCCATCTCGAACTCTTTAGCGGTACCCGTATTCACCATCTTCTCCTCTATCTTGGTACCCGTCCATGAAAAAGAATACATTTCCAAGGAACTCAGGTCACCGCCACTGTATTCTGTTGAAGGCATCATACCGAACATAGCCTCCTGTCCATAGTCATAGCCATATCTGGAACTGCTGGCACCGGCACCGTCCGTGTTATTGGGGTTCATCACTGAAAGAAGGAAGAAACCATCACTTAAACCACCCCAACCCCAGTTGACATGATAGTAGCCGTCACCATCATAACCGTCAACCAGGAACACATGTCCACCACCTTCTGAAGAAACAGTGCCACTATAGATGACCGGACGTCCAGCCTCCAGTTCACCATAAACCATATTATCCCAATCTCTGATGGAATAATTATCACGCATAAGCATACGTGCGGATTTGGCATAACCAAAGTAATTGACAAGTGCCGGCGCAATTTTATTGGCCGTTGAACTTGAAGCGTCATCACCGTATGACATCTCTACAGCTTGACCCGCATACCGCATCAGTGTTGCTATAGCCGTAGCCTGCTCTACATCGTAACTGGAATAGTTGAGCAGCATATTATCCCAGTCAAATTTGACAGGAGCCAAGGCTGCCAACCTTCCGATAGTGACACCACCGCTAGTTGAACTGTAGTATGACGGGATTATTGACGTTTCATCCTGTGGCCAGCGGTAGAAATTCATAGCCTGCGCCAGTGCGGTAGCAACACAGCCTGTCAAACAGTTATCTCCCCAGATATTATATGTAGGGGTACAATAATTATACGGAGACTCCTGAGCCCACTTAGTCTGAATCAAAGGCATAATCACACTACGGGGCTGGCCGGCAGAACGCATCGACGATCTACTGACTGCAGAATTCTTATAATTGACCGGAATGGATTCAATCTCACGGGAATAGCCTTCAAGCCAGGCTCGCATATTGTCCGGAATGTCAGTTTCGCTGAAACTGCCACTGTCACTATAGCCCAATATCGGCTCCGTACGGTCATCACCGCTGACTATGATGTAGCCCTCTTCCTGACCTATATTATATACATATAATTCAGGCGTATCAGCACCCCCACGTTTGGGAGCACGCTCACGGAGATCTGCTTGAAATTGTACCTGCTTAAGAGTGGTATGCAAGCCGTGCATTCCGGCAAAATCAGCAGCACGTTGGTACGCAGTCTGCTCATTAATAGAACCTGCCCAAGCTGCAACAGGAAAAAATATGGACATCCACAGCGTTAACGCCTGCTTTTTAGTCCTTTCAGATATCTTTTTTCTCATATTATTTCATTAGAATAATCTGAACATAAGCCAGTTGTTTCAAGTCCAAAAATATAAAAAACTTATTACATCGTTACCTCAGATTCTAAATTACCAGTTATTAAAGCTCTATTCTGACACTTATGATAATTCACAAATTAGCAAGTTAAAACACAAATTTAATCTCAATATTTTGCAGCCTTTATTACTGATTTTCATTTAATTAAGTAAGCAAAAAAGGAAATAATGCCCTGTTAATAGATTTGTTAACGAAGGATAAATAATTAACTTCCCGCTTAACTTCCGTCCGCTTTTTGACTCTTATATTCGCAAGCCGCAAGAAAGCGGGTGCACAAACAAAACAAGAATAAGTAAAAATAAAAAATAAGAATTATGAAAAAGATTTTCTTCGCTGCCGTTGCAGCACTGTTCATCAGTTTTGGAGCAAACGCTCAGAGTGTTAACGAGAATGAGGCTACCGTAGCCGACGTAGTTGCTGAACTCAATCAGGCTGACGCCCTCCAGTTCATCCCCATGTATCAGAAGATGCTCGCAGACATTGAGGATGTATGCCGCGCCGATATCAACGACGAGACAAAGACTGCCAAGATTGAGGATCTGAAGGATGAGTACACCGAGAAGTTCAGCGCAGTACTGGTTACAGCTCAGAATGAGGTTGCCATCAACAGCATTCCGATGGAGTACATCAACAACCGCGTAGATAAGTAATACCACCCAGGATATTTATAAAAAGGTAAAAAACAGAAGGACCGGCATCAAAAAAACGCCGGTCCTTCTTTTTTATAGTCACAAAATCCCTAGTGTCAATTTAGAGACTGATGCTGTACATGGTGATTGAATATGGTTCTACATCAAGAGTAGCCTTACTCTTCAGTTTAACAGATTCAGTCACAGGAGCTATAGGCTGTGCATCAAAACCGTTTTCATCATCGGGCTGACCCTTGATTGTAGTCTTGGTTACGCTCTTGAATCCGCTGAAACGAGACAGGTCTATCGTAGCCTTGGCTGCGTTCTCACCGGCGTTGCACACCTTAAGGAAGAGCTTGCGTGACTGAGTATCCAAAACTACAGACTGGCCCAGCAGGTTATCATCAGCACGGTCAAACTTGACGCAATCACCATAATAGTAGTCACCGCTGGACTGGCCGAACATCTGCTGCACATAATAGCTGCAGGTAAGGAACGGGCGCTCATTGTCAAAATAGATCAGGTCCGGGTTCCAGTTGTTGGTGTTCTTGCGGGCAAACAGCGGTGCGTATGATGTCATTACTACGACATCGGCATTACGCTCCACATGCAGCAGGTAGAGACCCTCGGCCAGGGCATCAATGAGCTTCTTGTCCTTGGCGGCATACTCGCCCAGATATACCTTGGTCTTGCGGTCACGTGGATATGAGTCATACTGACGGCTGGTCAGGAAATAGTTGCGCTGCTCATAGTAGTGCTCATCAAGGATGGGAACTTCAAGCTGAGTGGCAAACTTCCAACCCTCCTCATAGTCACCGTTGCCCGGGTGTGAGCCGGGGCCTGCGGTACCTACAATCACGATATCAGGATATTTGGCGCGTACCTGGTCATATATGAACTTGAAACGCTCCTCAAACTCAGGGGTGATCTTCTCCTCATTACCCAAACCCAGATACTTGAGGTTAAAAGGCTCCGGATGACCGGCATCGGCACGAACCTTACCCCACTTGGAGTCTGCGGGACCATTGGCCCACTCTATCAGGTCAAGAGCCTCATCAGCCCACTCCTGCATATCCTCCATGGGAACGGCATCCTGAGCCTGAGTACGCATATTCCAACCGCCGTTGGTACCCTGACAGCTTACACCGCAAGGCAGAATGGGCAGCGGCTCCATGCCTGCATCCTCGCAGAACTGGAAGTACTCAAAGAATCCCATCTCCATGCTCTGATGGTAACCCCATGTATTCTTGATGCCCTTGCGGGTCTCACGCGGGCCGACGGTTGTCTTCCAGCGGTATGTATCCCAGAATCCGTCGCCGCCACCGTGTACGACGCAACCGCCGGGGAATCTCATGAACTTGGGGTTCAGGTCAACAAGAGCCTGAGCCAGGTCCTTACGCAGACCGTGGCCCTTGTAAGTATCCTGCGGGAATATTGACACCATGTCAATATCCATCACACCTGTGGTCAGTGAGAGCAGCTGGAATGATGCGTTGGGGCAATCCTGTGCAGCGGTCAGAGTATACTCATATTTATTCCACTCCTTACCGGAAACAGTGAAGGTAGTATCGGCCAATACAGTTGCCTGTGCACGGAATCCGCGACCTGGAACCATAAGCACGGCACGGACCTCCTTGTCCTTACCGTCCGGGTTACGCAGGAACACTGAGAAGTCATACTTATCGCCACCCTTGAGCAGGATGCCGTCATAACCGTCATTCTGTATTCCCACACCGGTCCAGCCGTTATAGTCATAGTACATACCCACACGCTCTATGTTAAGGCGCATGTAGTTGGGGTTGTTGGGATGGATAGGATCCTGCTGCCTGGGCTCGATATAACCCAGAGAGTGACCTGGACGTACTGAACGCCATGCGGTACCGGGACCCCATCCGTCACGCTCTGACGGGCTGAATTCAAAAGAACCGTTCTGGATAAGCTCTGCGCAGAGACCGCCATCGGCCGATGAGCTGATATCCTCAAAGAAGATTCCGATAAGTTCATTACTGATTTTCTTACCGCCTGCAGGAGCCTTGATTGGTTTGGCTGCAACTGCAGCAACAGTAGCAGCGGCAAGCAGTGTTAGAGTGATAAGTTTTCTTTTCATAAGTTATTATATTTGGTCGGCACAAAAATAGGCATTTTTATCGGTATGTCATCAGCTTTATTCCACCAGTAGGCTTATGCCGCTTTCATCAGAAGACCTGACCAAAAGGACGCTGCCCTTGGGCAGATTCAAACTGGCAGTACCGGCAATGGCTGTGGCTGTTCCCTGCAGGACACCGTCCATGGTGTATGCACTCACCTGCTCGCCGTCTTGCAGTCCGGATATGATAAGAACACCGTCATTGACCTGAATAGAGAGATTATCCAAATCAGCATGTGCCACTCCGGTAGTACCGCCTATCTTCACGATGTGGCCAAAATTTCCCCAGACAGCGTCAGCCTCATACAAACTGATACTGTTTTCAGGAACCATCAGGGTACACTCCGCCAGATTCCCAAACGTATATTTACTACATACGGGAGGAGTATCGGCTAGACAGGAAAACTCCTTCAGATTATCACATATGGAGAATGCACTACTGCCTATACCCGTAACAGTACTTGGAATAGTGACTGAAACAAGGCTTTCATCAAACATAAAAGCCATTTCACCTATACTTTTTACACCTTCCAAGATGGTTACTGAAGTCAATTCCTGACAATAATAGAAAGCACCGGTACCTATTACTTCAACATTTCCGGGTATGGTGATTGAAGTAATATCGCGTTGTGAAAACGATTCACTTCCCAGACTCTTGACATCATCAGGTATCACCGTGGCAAGGCCTCCCGCAATCAATTTGTCCGATGCAGTTTCAATAATAGCATTGCAGTCCTGACGGGAATCATAAAAGGCATTATCCTTATCTACAACGATTGAGGAAATCACGGAACATCTGTCAAAAGCATTTTCATCAATGTATGTTACACTCTTGGGTATAGATATGGATTCAAGTGAGAAACATTCAAAAAATGCTCCGCTGCATATTTCAGTAAGACCTTCTGGAATATTGATATCAGTGAGGTTGTTGCAACAGGCGAATGCAGACTCACCTATTCCCTTAACACTATTGGGAATAGAGATTGAAGAAATATAATCGCAACCCATAAACGCATAGTCTCCTATATAACTTACGCCCTCCGGAATTACCGTAGCCTTACATCCCAATATCAGAGTATCATTATCTTTCATGATAATGGCATTGCAGTCCTGACGGGAATCATAAACAGGATTATCCGGGTCAACAACTATTGATGCCAGGGAGGGGCAGTAACGGAATGCTCCGTGATCTATATGCGTCAGCTTCTTGTGAATGAAAAGAGTATCCAGACTGTAGCATTCTAAAAAAGTCCATTCATATAAGGCTGTGACCCCCTCCGGTATGGAAACCGATTCAAGATTTTCACAGCGATTGAAAGCGTAAGGCATTATACCCGTGACAGTATAAGGAACCTCATCGACTTTTATATCTGGAGGAATAACCAGATGGCCGGAATATTTAGCACCACTCTTATTACGAACCTGAGCAGTCTTGTCAACTTCATTCAGTTCATAATTAATACCGCCAACCTCTACGCCGTATGTCATATAAGGCAATAACAGCGTCATAAAAACAAAAAGGACTTTTCTCATATTATGTTCTGTGAAAAAGACTATATTGAAAAACAGTTTATTCATGACAAACATAAATAAAAACTTTTAAAACGTCAAGGGTATTTCAAGTTTGAACGTGATGTTGCGTCCCGGATTACGTATTCCCACATATTTGAGACGGTTCAGGTGATCCACATATACCTTGTCGGTAAGGTTATCGCCTATCAGGCTTATACTTGCCATACGCTTGCCGTTTTTTTGAATATCGGTATGGACCGATGCTCCCATCAGCGTATATGCATCAGTTGCCGTCTCTGTACCCTCCAGGTAATGATCCTGCCTGAAATGATGATTCACGTTGACAGCAAGATAGCAGTTGTTCAGTATACCGCCGCTGTGGGTAATCTCCCATTTAACCTCTGCACCTACCTTTGGAGCAGGAATGAGCGGCATGTCACTTGATTCAAAGGTACCGTGCACGTATGAAAAATCCGCACCTATATGCAGAGCATGGACCGGATGACAGTCAGCCGTAAACTCAGCACCATACAGAATGGCATCAGTGGCCTTGAACTGATACTCGTCATAAGAATCAATTACCGCTCCGGTACGGGCTGAATATATGTAGTTGTCTATGCGGTTACAGAAAAGCAGGCTCCGGAAAAGGATCAGGGTTCAATATAATCACTCCGGCCAGGCCATCGGAACCGTACATAATACTTGCCGGACCTTTCATTACCTCAATTTTCAAGATCCGTGTTTTAAGAATGACACAAAAGGATCGTTTCCCTTTGTGTCATTTTGATATTACTTGATGGTTTTGCGTACCAGATCAAGGAGATTCTTTGAGGGTGTGGCAGCATCCTTAAGAGGGATAAGATACCATACCACCTCCCAAGTCAGGCTCTGGCCGGGAGCGAGAGTCTTGTATTCACCCTGGCTCTCAAGTTCAATATAGGTCTTGCCCTGATTTACATATACCTGAATCTCAGCCTCATCAGGAGCGGGCTGTGAAGGTGTCAGGTCATCAAATTTCTTGATCATAAGCAGACCGTTGGCAGCGTATGCCAGCCAGCCCTTGCCGTCAGAATTGATCTTGCGGTTCTGCGGTGCCTGCTCAAAAGAGTACCATGATGCACCGGATTCTGCCTTGAACGGAATCAGACCGGCAGGGGTGATACCCTCAACGGGCGCGTCAAAGAATATCAGTCCGCTTTCATCGGCTACGACACGTGATATCTCCCACGGGGCAACCTTACGCTCGGTGTCACCTTTATTGACAATGGTGTAGGCCACTTTAATGTATTTGCCCTTGGAATCCGGTGTATAGAGTTTCTGTATCTGGAACGGCAGTTTACGTCCGGTCTGACTGGTAAGCAACAGTGACTTTCCGGCATTGGAAGCGCTGGTCTCATCAGTGTAAGCAGCTCTGTCAAACTCATTTACAGGTGGCCAGTTCCACTCTTTCTGCGGGCTGGTCCAGAAAGTGCTGCCGTATTGGTTAGCGACCCTGAGCTGCGAGAGCATCTCCTTGTCATCATACTTGTAAGAGATGATCTTGCCGCCTTCCTTGGCGCTAACTGTCATTGTTACGTTACCTGCCTTGATGGCAAATCCTTCATCTGCTGATCCTTGTACTGTCTGTGCCAATGCAGGGACCGATATTACCGCGGCCATTACGGCTGCCATTAACTTGTGGGTTCTCATTTGCATTTTTGTTTTGTCGGCAGCAAAGATAACAAAAAATGAGCGATCATGTTTTATGCATATAGTGAACTGATAGGTATTATTTTCATATCTTTGAGCATTAAAAATACCTATAATGCGCATTTCATTCTCAGAATTCCAACAGCAGTTCATCCCGGTCAAAGGCATTGTCAACGCCCGTGATCTGGGCGGTTATATCATGCAGGACGGGCGCAAACTCCGTGACGGAGTCCTTATCCGCGCCGCCCATCTGGCCGATGCCACCGATGCGGACCTGGAGTATCTCTCTTCTCTTCCGGTAGCTAAGGTCATTGATTTCAGGAAAGACATAGAGAAAAGAGGAAAAACAGACCGCATGATTCCTGGAGCAGAATATATCTGCCTTATGATAGATGCCAGCGGAAAACTGGTATCACAGGCTACAGAAGACGAGAAAAGATTGTTCACCGGCCATAAGCAATTTGACGTAAAGAAATTCATGGTAATGGCCGCGTTCAATTCAATGGCCCAGAGAATTGCGCAGCAGATGTACCCCAATCTTATCAATGACCCGGAGTGCCAGCAACAGTTCGCCCAGTTCTTCCGCCTCATTCTGGAAACAGAGAAGGGAGCCGTCCTATATCACTGCACGCAAGGAAAAGACCGCACCGGATTTGCATCGGCCCTGATTCTTGCAGCTTTAGGGGCTGACAGGGATACTATCGTGGCCGATTTTGATGCCACCAACCGCGTTTATGAAAAAGATGTCCGCCGATGCTGCCGCAATGTACGCCTTATGGGAGGCAAGGAAATAGAGATATCAACCGTCAAATCATTCCTTGGAGCCAACACAGACAACTTCATTAAGGCTCTGGACAGCATTGACCGGGAATACGGTTCAATGGAAGCCTACCTGAAAGGCCCCATCGGCCTCACAGATCAGGACATCCTTACTCTGAGAGCACGTTATCTCGAATGACCAGGCCTCATCATGGCCTTAGTTTTGAGTTATTTGCAGACGGGACGGACAGGCAGTTGCCAGTTGCGGTAGCAGTAGCCTGGATGTATGTTACCATCAAAACAAATCCAAAGGCTGGCACAACCGCGATCTAGACTGGCATCAAATGAACCCGACCAGTAAGCCACAT
Organism: uncultured Bacteroidales bacterium; assembly: GCA_902774275.1. GTDB lineage: Bacteria > Bacteroidota > Bacteroidia > Bacteroidales > Bacteroidaceae > Colenecus. Next base: position 3,296 of record CACYHN010000031.1, on the reverse strand, counting down.
CGCCGGATGTACCGCCATAGTAGTAAGGGAGGAAAATGGAGCGGTCAGTATAACCGCGCTTATTACTTGTTATGAGGAAACCTATCTCACCTTTTACTGATGCCCAACTCCAGGTGCATTTTTTTACAAGTTCACCTATCTCTTTGGTTGTGGGCATGCGCCAACTGCCGCCCCATTTGACATGAGCTACATCATCTTCCGGGTCCAAAACTCTCTTTCTATCAATACCGTTGTACTTGGTGTAACCTCCCTGACCGTCACGATACTTATATGTTAAGGAACTCTCTATACCTTGCTTGATTTCTGTTTCACCCCAGTAATAAAAGCCACCTATCTCTTCCGGTCCGGCAGCACCAACGTTACGCGTAGCCCATTTTACGCTCAAGCCCAGGTCAACATAATCTGAACTGCCACCAACCATATCATAGGAGACATTCTGATAATACTCTATTATGATCTCTATGACTGACTCACTACGGTCTCTACTTTCCCTTATTTGTACAAAAACAGTTCCGCTGCTGAGTCTTGTATCTTCTTTATACTTCCGACAAGGTGAATCTCTATCGGGGAGCAATATTTCCAGTTCAGTATCATTTGTATAATACCGGTCACTGGTGTTAACAGGTAATACAAATTGATCATTGAAAAAAATATTGTGTACTATCTTACCCCCTTCTATTGTGGTTAACCTTCCCGATTTGTCTTTTGTTACGCCAGGCAGGTTGAATATCAGTTCTTTAAATGTTATCCCCTCCGGTAATATACTGGAATCTTTGATATACTCTTCTTTACCTTTGGGTCTTGCCTGTGCCCCCTCCTGTAAATCTCCAATCTCAATGACATACCGGCCCAAGACTTCCGGCATCATATAAGGCTGCTGGGCAAATGCTGGAATGCAGAGTGACATCAGCACTGACGCCAATGCAAGCAAAAGGTCTTTCTTTCTCATAAAACCGTTGACAGGTTGTTTTCTATCTAAACTGATTTATATGGAAAATGCGTCCTGGGTTTAAGGCTTATTTTGTATTACGGACATACGGGACGGACAGGTTGTTGCCCGCCGCGGTAGCAGTAGCCCGATCTCATGTAGCCATCAAAACAGATCCAAAGGCTGGCTGTACAATCAATATCATTGGAATCGGCATTAAACGAACCGGACCAGTAACCTACTTCGCCCGAACTCCCGGCATAGTAATAAGGAAGGAAAATGGAGCGGTCAGTGTAACCGGGCTTATTACTTGTTATGAGGAAACCAATCTCACCGTTCACTGATGCCCAGGTCCAGGTACAGTTCTCTATAAGTTCACTTATTTCATCTGATGTAGGCATGCGCCAAGTGCCACCCCATTTCACGTGAGCCACATCATCTTCCGGGTCCAAAACGCTCTTTCCATCAGTACCGTCGTACTTGGTTAAACCTCCCTGGCCGTCACTGAACTTATAGGTTAAGGGGCTACGTTTGGTTTCAGTTTCACCCCAGGAATAATATCCGCCTATTCCTTCCGGTCCGGCAGCACCAACATTACGCGTACCCCATTTTACGCTCAAACCCAGGTCAACATAATCTGAGTTGCCACCAATCTTATCATAGGGCACATCCTGATAATACTCTATTACAATATCTGCACCATGACGCCGCCGGCTGCTCGATTTTCTCTTTATTTTCACAAAGGCAGTTCCTTTGTTGAGTTTAGTATCTTCATCATAAATCCGACAAGGTGATTCATGAAAGTACGGTGTTATTTTCAGTTTAGTATCATTTGTATAATACAGATGATCGGTGTTATCTTCAAAAACCCATTGACTATTGAAATGAATACAGCGTATGGTCTTTTTACTTTTTTTCGCCATAAACCTGCCCAAAATGTTTCTTTTAATACCCGGCAGGCTGAGAATCAGTTCTTTGACAGTAATCCCTTCAGGTACTTGATAGGTTTTTTTAGTGAATTTTTCCCTGTTATAAGGCCTTGCCCTGTTTTGGTCCGATATCGTTCCTATTTCAATGACATAGCAATCAGATATGGTTTTGTCTTTTTTTACACGTTTCTCACTAGCCATCTCATAAGACTTGATCTTTGCAATCTGCTCATCTGAAAGGAGTTTAACGGAATCACTTATTAGATACTGGGCACAGGCTGGAATGCAGAGTGACATCATCATGGATGCCAATGCTGGCAATGATTTATAATGAAAATGCGTCTTGTGTTAAAGGCGCATTTTCACAATAAAACTTAAAACAAAATGGGTTACCGCGGACAGACCGGACGAATAAAAGCGCCTTTTATCCTGCTGACTGACGCTATCCGAATCTTTGACCACAAATCACCATCCTTATCTTTCCTTGGTTTGTAATAAGTCCTTTTATCATCGGAACCTCCAGAAGAGACAGGATCAAAATACAACGCCACACATTCGGTCGTAAACTCACCCAATTCAGAGGTCATATAACAACCTGTGTCATAATAATTACCATCGTCAAACAGCAGCATAAAGACTGATGTGCAGGGAAGGAATATGGAGTTTGACGTATATCCGCGAACCTTACTGGTAACCCTATAGCCTTTTACGCCGTTTAAGGTCGTCTCTTTCCACTCACATTTTTCAAACAACTCCATACACTCCTCCTTGGTGGGCATACGCCAGTCTCCTCCCCAGTTCACATGGGCGGCATCATCCTCAATATCCAGACTGGTCTTATTGTCAATATATGAATTGTTGTCTAAATTGACGTTCAAGGTATATTTTGAGAATTTCCATTTCCTTGCATCAACAAATGCTTTTGCATGCTTATAGTTGTAGAGTGAAAAGTAGGTCTTCTCAGTAGTTTCACCCCAGGCTATACGTGCACCACGCTCCCAAGGTTTCTCTGCACCCAAATTGCAGTCAGCCCATAGCACGCTTAATCCCAGGTCCACCTGAGCTTTATGCGTAAGAGGTTTTATGGGCTCCGGTTCCGGTTTCACGCGTTCTGCCCCTGACTCATCCTTTACCGGCCTGATATTACAACCGGTAAAACGATTTGTACTACCAAGGCTCTGGTCCATAGTTGATGTCCAGTAACATAATTCCCCTCTCCATTCAGAGTCCACACAGGATGGATAATAATAATCACTCATACGGCCGACTGCAGGCAGAAAAATGCTCCGTCCCTCATATCCGGGAACATTGCTGGTAATTCTATATCCGTGGAATTTTATAGTCATGTAACCATACCTGTCTATATTAAGTGTATCCTGAACTTTTGTCCAGGTACATTTGGTCCTGAGTTCCCAAAGCTCATCGGCCGTAGGCATGCG
>CACYHN010000030.1 GCA_902774275.1 uncultured Bacteroidales bacterium | reverse complement strand
GCGCCAGAGAGGTCCTAAGGAGAAGGGCCAGTTCAAGGTGTATGAAATGAAGGATATCCCCACCGATACCTCATTCCTTGAGATGCTTGACATTCTGAATGAGCAGCTCATCAATGCAGGTGAGGAACCCGTGGTATTTGACCATGACTGCCGCGAGGGTATCTGCGGTATGTGCTCACTCTACATAAACGGACATCCGCACGGACCTGCTACAGGTGCTACCACTTGCCAGCTCTACATGCGCCGTTTCAAGGATGGTGAGACCATCACCGTTGAGCCTTGGCGTTCAGCCGGTTTCCCCGTAATCCGTGACCTTATGGTCGACCGCCGTGCTTATGACAAGATCATGCAGGCCGGTGGTTACGTATCAATCAACACCGGTGGTGTACCTGATGCCAACGCAATTCCTATCTCTAAGGAGAAGGCCGATCTGGCTATGGATGCAGCATCATGCATTGGTTGTGGAGCCTGCGTAGCAGCCTGCAAGAACGGTTCAGCTATGCTGTTTGTAAGTGCCAAGGTAAGCCAGCTTGCTCTGCTCCCGCAGGGTCAGGTAGAGGCTGCCCGCCGTGCCAAGGCTATGCTCTCCAAGATGGATGAGCTGGGATTCGGAAACTGCACCAACACCCGTGCCTGCGAGGCCGAGTGCCCCAAGTGCATCAGCATCAGCAACATCGCTCGCCTCAACCGCGAGTTTATCGCTGCCAAGCTGAACGACTGATTCTATCAGCTATAAAGATAAAGGCGGACCGTCAATCAGACGGTCCGCCTTTATTATTGTATTGATTTATAAACGCTTATTTCTTAGTATTCATCCTCGTAACGGGTCATGCCCGTCACCGCTATTATCATCCACACCCAGAACAACGTGCGAGGATCGGAAAGGAATCGTTTGAGTTTCCCTTTCATACGTCCACGTGGATTTAGTATAAAAAAATTGAGGCTTACAATGAATTTCATACTCATGGAACAGCTCGTAGCCGCGTTTTGTGTAGAAACTCAGGTTCTCCCGATTGTTGGTGAACAGCACCATAGTCTTGCCTCCGTGCTGGCGTACGTAATCCTCCAGATAAGAAATGAACTGAGTACCTATGCCTTGACCATGAAATGGCGGATCAACCTCAATCATACTCAGGTACCATACATCAGGATTGTTCTTCTGATAATCATGACACGGGGTACTGGCCTCCTCATCCTTTGCCAGGAAAGCATGCAGGTGCTTCCAATTGGTAAGAAAATACATCTTCAGGTAACCGCTCAGAATGAACTTGAGTACCGATGGCTGCTTGTAGCCTGGTGGCTCAAGTGCCGCCTCAGCCACCATCCGGCCGTCCAAACGTGCGGTCAACATATGTGAGCCCTTAAAATTTCCTTTCCTGTTAATGGCCAGGAATCGAGCCAACCCCCTTTGCCGCTCCTTAAGGCCAGGGAAGAAGATGGTTATGTAGATATAATCGAAATATGCTCTGGCGGCCAGTTCTGAAGCCACCTTAATCTCCTCCTTTTTTAATTTCTCATATTGCAGCATACCATAATCCTTTTAGTCACAAACTTACTAAAAAGAACAAGACGTGACCAACCTTTGAGACCATTTTTTACTATTCCTTTTTTTAGGAGGATTTTCAATTTGGATGGATAGTCAAACGGATAGTTTGGGGGTAAAAATAGGTGCTTTTTCCTGCAAAATGGATAGTAAAAAAGCAGTGGGACTACCCACTGCTTAAATTATAAAATATTGAATATTAGCAATTTATCTTTTGATGCCCTATTAGTATTCATCCTCGTTGAAGAAGAAGTCCTCCTTGCTGGGGTAGTCGGGCCAGATGTCCTCTATGCTTTCATAAATATCTCCCTCATCCTCTATCTCCTGGAGGTTCTCAATGACCTCGAGCGGGGCTCCTGAACGGACGGCGTAATCAATCAACTCATCCTTGGTTGCGGGCCAAGGTGCATCTTCCAGTTTTGATGCCAGTTCCAATGTCCAATACATAGTAAAAAACGGTGTTTTAAGGTTACTTCTTTAGGGGTGCAAAAGTATAAAAAAATATGTAAAACAAAAGTTCTACCATATTTTTTCAGGGGTACCTGCAAAAAAGTTTATCCGGCGTGCCAGAACGAACAGATAATCTGACAGACGATTTATGTACTGAAGCAGTTCTGAAGGCACTTTTGCTTCATCGGGAAGTGCCAGTATAAGGCGCTCGGCCCTGCGGCATACGGTGCGTGCCACATGGGCATATGATGCTGCTTGAGTACCGCCGGGCATAATGAATGAGCGTTGCTCCGGCAGGCCTTCCTGCAGTGTATCTATCATCTTTTCAATACGCTCCACATCAGAGGCCAGAACCTTGCAGCTGTCAGGGAGTTCAAAAGAGGTGGTGTCTGTGGCAAGGCAACCGCCTATGTTGAACAGTTTCTGCTGGATCCACTGTATGTTTTCTGCACTTTCAGCCTTCCCATCCATAACGGATTGCATAAGACCGATGAATGAGTTGAGTTCATCTATCGTGCCGTATGCATCTAGACGCGGATCAGTCTTGCTTACACGTTTGCCGCCTACAAGGCTTGTGGTTCCTTTATCGCCTGTACGGGTGTAAATCTTACTCATAACACATAGTGTTGTTTGGTCATCTTTCTGTCAAAGAAGAGCAGGCCTATCTTTTTCATCTGGAAAGTTACTCCCACTCTCTCGTCTTTAATGATCTCTTTCCACCACTCCTTTTTCTGCTTCTTGCCCATATCCTCAACAGCAATGATCGTATCAGATGTGGCGTATGGCAGAATCATCTCCACAATCTGTCTCCAGAGAGCGGTGTGGGCTATGTGTATGAACTGCGGAACGCTGCCGCTGTCCAGAATATCCTGCACGGTCTGGATGACATCGGCTGCAATATACTCAATATTCTTGATTTTCTTAAGGTTGCGGCGAACCTCTTTTACTGCCGGGTGCGGGAAATCTACGGTGACCACTCTTGATGTCTTGGACACCGATGCCAGATAACCGGTACTTACGCCGGCCCCTGTGCCTATCTCAAGGATAAACTTGGGGTTGAACCTGTTTACCAGACGGAACAGCAGTTCGTCACGGCTCTGCGGATATTGCGGAAGGTATTGAGGTGCTTTCTCCCAGAAAGGGTAAAGATCCTCATAGGCATAATAAGGATGGTGTTCGTTAATGACGTTTTCAATCAGGTCATAAGCCCACGGAGAGTGGACCCCGAATCCGCGTTTTGTAAGAAAACGGTTGTCTGTGAGTTTCATAATTATTTTAGCAAAGCTTTTATTGACCTTCCTGTTGCCAATATTATTTCTAATAGAACAGGGATGTGTTTTGAATCATTGGTCACGTAAGCCTTGACGGTTTCACGCTCCTTTCCGTTAGTGTAATCTCTTATGGAGATAATCATGCAATCGTATGTACGTCCGTCATCGGCTTTGATTTTCTTGTTGCCGGTGTAAACCATATATTGTTGCACAACCTTATTGCCGTTAACCATCGGAAGGTTTTCAGTACTGCCAGGTTCACGGTCTGACGTGTCAATGTTTTGGGCAAATGCAATCATGCTCATCATGTCAAAGATACGTGTGGAACGCCATTCCGTAGAATGCTTTTTAAGTGTTTTTGTATTCATATCCCACGTATTGAGATCAACAATGAATCTATCGTTGTCTTTTGAATAATGAGCTGTTTCAACAATGTGCTTGTTTCCCTCATTGATTGTTTTTTTATAGAACAAACTTTCACCTTCTTTTGTGTTGTAGGATTCAATAGTGTCTCTCAACAGAAATATTTTATCCGTGGTAGGGTTGGAGTTAATATCCATTGCGGTACGTATGACTTGCTTACCTTCAAAAAAGACCTCAGAGTCATATAAATGTGCGGTTCCGGCCGGAATTTTGATGGGACCCAACCCTAAATACATATTGAACCTGTAATCTGATGCGTTTACGTTGACGGCTCCCAAGAGAAGAATAGAGGAGAATAATAACTTGAAGAATCTGACGTGAGCCATTGGTACGCAGTATTTTCCGGAATCTTAAAGGGGTGTGCTCGAAGCGGGACTCGAACCCGCACAGCCGATAAAGGCCAAGGGATTTTAAGTCCCTCGTGTCTACCATTCCACCATTCGAGCGTATGTTGGTATTACATTTCTTTTGGGCGTCTGCTTCCTCTCCTTTCGGTCATGATGGAACCCCATCACTCCCTCAACTCGAGAAACCATCCATCCCAAAATAAATCGTAATCCCATTAGGTCATACTGTTATTCTGATCCAAAAATAAGCCATAATCTCGGTGAGGAGGCGCTATTTTGATTTTTTTGGCGCTAAAGAACTCACGTTGGGTTTTGGATGATGCAAAAGTACTCCGTTTAGTGGGATTCGCCAAAAAATAAGGAAAAAAAAGGCATGTTAAAATTAACAACTAATAAAATATATTACATTTGTCGAAGTTTATTTCTCAAGAGGACATTACTTTAACTTAACCTAATAAACTATTTATGAAGAAACTGTTGTTTTTTGCCGGTATCCTGACCTTGATGGCCAGCTGCCAGTGCAACACTGAGAAACTCAGTCCCGTCCTGTCAATAGAGGGCGGTCAGGTTCAGGGCGTAAGCGCTGACCGCGTAAAGGATGTTTTTGTATTCCGTGGCATTCCTTATGCTGCAGCTCCTATCCGCGAGAACCGTTGGAAGGCTCCGCAGCCTGTTACTCCCTGGGAGGGCGTAAAGCTTTGCAACCGTTTTGATCATCCCAGCTATCAGCACATCCAGTACAAGGGTGGTTACTACACAGAGTGGGGTTATGGTGATGAGGCTCCCTTCAGCGAGGATTGCCTTTATCTGAACATCTGGACCAAGAAGCCGGGTGATGTTAATGCCAAGCTTCCGGTTGCCCTGTGGATTCACGGTGGCGGTTACCGCGAGGGTTGGGGCTCAGAGCCTGAGTTTGATGCTCAGGAGTGGGCTGGCAAGGATGTTATCCTTGTATCAATCAACTATCGTCTGGGAATCTTTGGTTTCATGACACATCCGGACCTTTCAGCTGAAAGCGAGGCTGGCGTATCAGGTAACTATGGTATCCTGGATCAGATTGAGTCACTCAAGTGGATCAAGAAGAACATTGCCCAGTTTGGCGGTGATCCTGACAACGTAATGATATTCGGTCAGTCAGCAGGTGGCGGCAGTGTACGTACACTGTGCGAGTCTCCTCTGGCACGTGGTCTGTTCCACAAGGCAATCATCATGAGCGCCGGTGGTCTGACCGTTCCTAACAACAATGCAGCAGGCGGCCGCGGCGGTATGGGCGGCATGCGTGGTGGCATGGGCATGGGTATGATGGGCGGTTTCGGCGGCTTTGGCGGCGGAAACGCTAACAATACCGAGCGTATTGCTGCTTATAAGGCTCCTCAGGCTCCGGAAGGTCTGAACGCTCTGCAGCGCGCTGAGTTCAACACCAAGGTTATCATGGACTGGGCAGGTTACAATACCCTCCAGAAGATGCGTAATGCCGATACTGAGGTTATCTATTCAGTAGCCAGCATCTACAGCAACGCTACTGGTAACATGGGTAGCATAACCGGTATGCCTATCGTTGACGGTTATGTATCAAAGGAGAGCTTTGATGAGGCTGCTCTTGACGGCACTCTGGCTGATGTACCTTACATGTGTGGTTACACTCTGAACGATATGGGCAATATGTCTGCAGGTGTTGCAGCATTCTGCCAGAACCGCCAGGAGATGACCAAGAACGGCAGCAAGGCTTGGGCTTATGAGTTTGCACGTCCTCTGCCTGATGACGGTTCACATCCTGAAGTTACCCAGAGACTGCGTGGCGCATTCCACTCATCAGACCTGTGGTTCGTATTCAAGTCACTGCAGCACTGCTGGAGACCTTGGACACAGGGTGACTGGGATCTGTCAGAGAAGATGCTTACCGCTTGGACCAACTTTGCAAAGTACAGTGATCCTAATGGTCCTCAGGGTGGTGATTGGGCTCCCTGCACAAAGGAGAACCCCGGCTTCATGGTATTCAAGCTTGATGAGAACGACGCTGAGAATTCAGAGTTCGGTGAGTCAATTATTAAGCTGCCATGGGAATAATCCTCCGATGAAAACGAAAAAAAATGCCGGCCTGCGGGTCGGCATTTTTTTTATTTAATCAGAATCTTACTTTGATGTAAGTTTGTCTATTGCTTTGTCTATATATGCAAACGGGAACTCTGATACAAGTTTGTCCATGCGGGCAGTGATGCGGTCATTGCAAAGGTTGCCTATACTGCCTTCATGGGTGTGATGAATGTTGTGGTCAGCCTTGAAGGTTCCGTTCTCTATCTCAGCACCCACCTTACGGTAAGCTTCACGGAAAGGCATTCCTTCACGTGCCAGACGGTTCACCTCCTCAACGCTGAATATTGCATCGTACTTGGGATCAGAGAGGATGTCCTCACGTACTTTTATGTGGTCAAGCATATATGCGGTCATTGTAATGACCTCCTCCAGTTGTTCAAAAGCAGGCAGGAAAACCTCCTTTACAAGTTGCATATCGCGGAAATAGCCGCTGGGCAGGTTGTTGGTCATGAGGGTTATCTCATGAGGCAGAGCCTGCAGCCTGTTGCAACGGGCACGTGTAAGCTCAAACACATCCGGGTTTTTCTTGTGAGGCATGATGCTGGAGCCTGTGGTGCAGTCATCGGGCAGCTTTATGAAACCAAAGTTCTGGCTGTTGTACATGCATGCATCAAATGCCAGGCGGCTTATGGTGGCAGCAACTGAAGCAAGTGCGTAAGCTACGTTACGCTCAAGCTTGCCGCGTGTCATCTGGGCATAAACCACGTTGTAGTTCATGGATTCAAAACCGAGCAGGTCTGTAGTCATCTGGCGGTTGAGCGGGAATGATGAGCCGTAGCCGGCAGCAGAGCCTAACGGGTTTCGGTTGGCCTGGTCAAAGGCTGCACGTAAAAGTAACATATCATCAGTCAGAGCCTCAGCGTATGCGCCGAACCAGAGTCCGAATGATGAAGGCATTGCTATCTGCAGATGGGTGTAACCGGGCAGCAGCACATCCTTGTACCGGTTGCTCTGTTTGATGAGAATGTCAAACAGGCTCTTTACAGAGTTTACTATGCCACGCAGGCGGTCACGGGTAAAGAGTTTGAGATCTACCAGAACCTGATCGTTGCGAGAACGGCCACTGTGTATCTTCTTGCCCATATCGCCAAGCTGGCGGGTGAGCATGAGTTCTACCTGTGAATGTACATCCTCCACTCCGTCTTCTATCACGAATTCACCGCGTTCTATGACAGGGAGCAGGTCCTTGAGTCCTGCGGAGAGAGCCTTAAGTTCATCGGCCTCAAGCAGTCCTATTGACTCCAGCATGGTTATGTGGGCCAGTGAACCCTGCACGTCATACTTGGCAAGCATGAGGTCCATCTCGCGGTCACGCCCTACGGTGTACTTCTGTATCAGTTCGTTTACGGGTTTACCCTTGTCCCAGATAGGTTTCATTGCTTTTAGTTTTAATATGGAATCATTGCCAGAGTATCGGCAAGTTTGTCTAAAGCCTCGGTAAGCGGTTTTTCCACCATTTTGGCCATGAAGATATTTAGGTCAGCGTCAGCTGTCAGCTTTATTTTGCAGTTGGAATCACCTGTGGAGACAATCTGAATCCAGAGAATCAGTTTTACAGGCGATTGCGTTGTCTCCATCTTGACGCATTTGAACGGTTCACGGGAAATGATGACAAATTCAACCTTTCCTATGGGTGACACAGTGGTACTTACCCTGTCAGTCGTACATTCCAGATTCTCAAGCTTGATGTTATGCTTCTGGTCTTCCGGTATGCGCTCCAACAGCTCACGCAAATTGCTCAGGTCAGAGACTTTTGCATATACTGATTCCTGTGAATAGGGAATCTGTTTTACGTTACTTTCTATCCTTTTCATCGTATTATTTACCCCATTCGGAGGGATTCTGCCGCCATTCGTTAAGTGTCTGTAAACTGTCAACTTTTATGTATCCGGATGTGACTGCGGTTTCCAGCATTGCGGGATAATCAGTCAGTGTGGAAAGTTTGACGCCGGCGTTCCGGAAAGCCTCTTCTGCCACGGGGAAGCCGTAGGTAAAAGAGGCTACCATGCCCACAACTTCACAGCCGGCATTACGTATGGCATCAACAGCCTTGAGGCTGCTCAATCCGGTTGATACCAGATCTTCAACAACCATAACGCGGCTGCCAGGTTCCAGATAACCCTCAATCAGGTTGGCCAGACCGTGGTCTTTTGGTGCAGAACGTACATATACAAACGGTTTGCCCATGCGGTCTGCTACGAGTGCCCCTTGTGCGATAGCTCCGGTGGCAACACCTGCTATTACATCAAAATCAGGGAAATCACGTGTTATGACGTTGCAAAGAGAATCGCGTACCAAAGTCCTTACTTCCGGGAATGAAAGTGCTTTGCGGTTGTCGCAGTAGAATGGTGATTTCCATCCAGATGCCCAAGTAAACGGGGCGTCCGGCTGAACTTTTACAGCCTCTATGCGCAGCAGTTCTCTTGCCACTTGAGTCTTGATATTGTCCATTATGTATGTTTGTTTAAGGTTTTTCAATGCCGCGAAGTTACAAAATAATGGCTGATATGCCCAATCTTTAATATAAAACAACATTATTACACACGCCCCTACGGATTTTGTTGTTAAATTTGCGCGATTAAATATATATGGATTATTCAACAGTTCTGATGAAAAGAACCTTTTTTTCTATAATAATACTTGCGGTTGCGCTTGTTTCAGTTGTATCCTGCCTTAAGGATGCGGAAACGGAAAAAACGCCTCAGGCTGCAATAACGTCATTCGTAGTAGGCTACTATAATGTCCGTTTTCAGGATATAGACCAACAGGGTAATGACTCAATCACATACTATCGTGGCGGCGGTATCCTGTTTCCAATGACAATAGACCAGGTGAATAACCGTATTTACAATATTGACTCTTTGGATTATGGTTCTGATGTTGATGCAGTGACAGTATCGGTAGGTGGTGTAGGACGCGCATGTTACTATTATCTGGACAATCCTGAGATACTGTATGTATGGACAGGATATGATTCCATTGATTTTACCCCATCCCGTGGGCTTGTGTTCAGGATGATATCATCAGACGGTACATATAACAGAGATTACAGGGTGCAACTGAATGTACGTAAAGTATTCCCTGATTCTCTTCTTTGGAGTCAGGCCGACAGTACGGGTTTTACGGCATTCAGAGAGCCTTGTGCTGTTATTCTGAACGATTCTGTCTATAATTTCGGACTGGATGATGCTGATGCTCTTGGAGTGGTATCAAAAAGCATAAAGGGAGGAGTATGGACATCTCCTGCCGTATTGACTGGAATACCTTTTGCCGGCTGGAGCCGTAATGTGATAGTGTATGCAGGTAAGATATATGCTCAATCAGGAAATTCCATATACGGATCTACAAACGGAAGAGAATGGGTAGAACAGAGAAGTGGCATAAAGAGCCTTATCAGGACCGATGATGATGGTGTCATATGGGCTGTTGATACAGAAGGTGATATCATCAAGTCAACAGACATGTCTGAATGGACTAAGGTATGCGTGAAGCCTGAAGGCTTTCCTGATTCTGCAGCTGTTGCTTTTGATTATCCTCTTGCTACAAATAAAAAGATTCAAAGGACGGTGTTGGCAGGTTTAGATAATGATAAGGTTTCAGTTTGGACAATTCTCTCAACAGATACTGTGTGGAGCCAGATAGATGCTCCTGCCAGGACGGTTTTGAGACTGCCTGTGATGCAGAATCTTTCAGTTATCAGGTATGACGGAAGTCTTTATGCGTTCGGTAAGGGGTTGGACGGTTTCCGACAGTCCAGTGATAATGGTATCACATGGTATTGGTGCAGTCCTTATGTGAAGAATAATGAAACGTCATGGAACCGTTACATGCAGTTCCCCAAAGAACTGAAAGGTTATGATGGAGATTTCTCATATGCTGTTGACAGACTTGGTTGCATATGGGTGATGACCTCTGACGGACAAGTGTGGCGGGGAGCCGTAACGAGATTGGATAAACGGGAAAGATGAATATCCAGAAACTGAAAATCCCTGCTTTTGCAGTTATGTTGTTCTGCTGTTCTTTTGCAGTGGCGCAGGATGACGGCTACCTGATGGAATTAGGTTTGGGCGGAGGTGGAAGTTTCTATATGGGTGATGCCAACAACCGTCTTTACCGTGATACCAATGGAATGTTTTCTTTCATGGCAAGGTACAATGTAAATTCACGTTTTGCCCTCAAAGGTTCTCTTTCAGCAGCTGGGATAACGGGTTCGTCAAAGAATGCTTTTGGAGTAATTCCCGGTGATGAAATAAGATTCAGCCGCACGGTGTATGATTTTGGCGTCCAGGTTGAGTGGGGGTTCTGCGGATATGGTTTGCAGGATTGGAATGATTGCCACCGTCTGGCTCCTTACGGACTTTTGGGAATAGGTATGACGTTTGCTCCAGAGCCTGTCAGTAATGACTTTGCCGCCAACTTCCCTATAGGGCTTGGTGTAAAATATAAACTGTCGGAAAGAGTGAACATAGGCCTTGAATGGACAATGAGATTCACAACGTCTGACCGTCTGGATGTAACACAGACGTATGATACATCGCTTGAAAACCCTTTCCTGATAAAAGGCAAAGGAATCAAGAATAAGGACAGTTATAGTTTTACTATGCTGTATGTTACGTTTGATGTTTTCAGACGTCCCTGTAACTGTAATGATGAAATAATAAAGTGATATGACATATCAGGAACAATTGGATAAGAACCGTATTCCGCAGCACGTGGCCATCATCATGGACGGTAACGGCCGATGGGCGGAACTGCGTGGCAAAGAACGTACTGAGGGACATGCCAAAGGGGTGGAAGTTGTAAAAAAGATTATGGAGAACGCGGTTGAACTGGGTATAAAGTATCTGACGTTATACACCTTCTCAACTGAGAACTGGAATCGTCCCGAGTATGAAGTTGCAGCATTGATGGAACTTATGTTCAATAACATCGATGAAGAGGTTTTCATTAAAAACCATGTCCGTTTGCGGGTTGTGGGTGATTTGGATAGAATCCCTTCCAGAGTGCGGGCCAAGATTAACCATTGCATAGATAACACCAAGGAGTTTGACCTTGCGTGTATGGTTATAGCTTTGAGTTATTCTTCACGATGGGAGATAGCACGTGCAGCCAGAATTCTTGCAGAGAAGGCTGTTAAGGGAGATATCAATACTTCTGATATAGATGAACAGACGGTAGCTGATGTCATGACCACCAGTTTCATGCCTGATCCGGAATTGCTGATCCGTACCGGAGGAGAATTGAGATTGAGCAATTTCCTGTTATGGCAAGCTGCATATACTGAACTGTATTTCTGTGATACATACTGGCCTGATTTCAATATGGAGGAACTATGCAAGGCCATATATACTTACCAGCAGCGTGAGCGTCGTTTTGGAAAGACGAGCGCGCAGATAGCAGGTAAACACGAATCCAAATGATGATGAAACTCAGGATAAGAAATATTATATTCTTTTTAATGTCAGTCTTCTGCTGTTCATCTGTTGTGGCACAGACTGATGATTTGATGGTGGAACAGGAGAACCCCGTAATTCTTTATTCCGGTACACCTCCAAGATACGAAATAGCAGACATATCGGTTACGGGTATAGAAGAGAATAACCATAAGACTCTTCTTAAGATGTCCGGGCTTTCAAATGGTATGCGTGTAGCTGTGCCCGGTTCTGACATCACTAATGCCATGAAACGTCTGTGGGCTACCGGACTTTTTGCCAACGTACAGATAAAGGCACTCAAAATAGCGGGTGATAAGATATGGTTGGAAATGGCTCTGGAACAGAATCCCAAGGTTAAAGAGGTGGTGTTTCACGGAGTACGTAAGGGTGAAGCTTCGGAACTTGAGGATAAGATAGGAATGTTTGCAGGTAGTCAGATTACCCAGAACGGACTGAACCGTTCAGAGAAACTCATTCGTGACTATTTTGATGAAAAAGGTTTCAAGGATGCGGATGTACGTGTCCAGCAACGTTCTGAACCAGATGAGGATGGTCTTGCATATGTGGATGTTTACATAGACAAGAAAGAGAAGGTTAAAGTCCGTAACATCTATCTGGAAGGAAATGAGGTCCTGACTGATCAGAACATCAAGAGAATCATGAAAAAGACCAATGAAAAGGGTAAATTACGTGAATTCTTCAGAACCAAGAAGTTTGTGAACGATGAGTTCCAGAAAGATATGGACAATATTCTTGAGAAGTACGGAGAAATGGGTTATCGTGATGCATATATCGTCTATGACAGTGTATCATCCAATCCCATGGACAATACGGTTGACGTATGGCTTAAAATTGATGAAGGTGAAAAATACTATCTGAGAAACGTAAACTGGATAGGCAATACGGTATATACCAGCGATCAGCTTTCGGAGATCCTTGGCATGAAAAAAGGTGATGTCTATAACCAGAAGAAACTGATGGAACGTACACAGGGAGATGATGATGCTATAGGCAAGAGATACTATAACAACGGTTATGTGATGCTTCGTCTCAATCCTGTGGAGACAAACATCATTGGTGATTCCATCGATCTGGATATACGTATAGCAGAAGGCCCTCAGGCAACAATCAACCGTGTATTGATACATGGAAATGACCGCGTGTATGAAAATGTGGTACGCCGTGAACTTTACACCCGTCCAGGTGATATATTTTCATATGATGCTTTTGAGCGCTCGTACCGTTCAATCGCCAATATGGGTCATTTTGAACAGACCGCCATCAATTATGACATTGTGCCCGATGAGACAGACGGTACTGTTGACATAGACTGGCAGCTTGAGAGTAAGGGAAATGACCAGATAGAGCTCTCTTTTGGTTGGGGTCAGACAGGTTTGATAGGCCGTGCTTCACTCAAGTTCACCAACTTCAGTATGTACAACCTGTTCCATAAAAGCGATAATTACCGTATGTTCCTGCCGCAGGGTGATGGTCAGACGTTATCTTTCAGTGCCCAGACCAACGGCCAGTATTACCAGTCATACAGTATATCCTTCATGGAGCCATGGTTAGGAGGCAAGCGTCCAAATTCCCTTTCTGTGGGTCTGTTCTTCTCCAAACAGACAGATATAAGCAGCAACTACTATAACTCCGCGTATTACCAGAACTATTACAATTATCTGTACGGATACGGTAACTATTATGGAAATAATTACGGTAGTTATTACAATAATTATGAGTCTTATTACGATCCGGATAAGTATATTACAATGTTGGGTGCCAGCATAGGATGGGGTAAGCGCCTGCATTGGCCTGATGATTACTTTACATTCTATACGGAGTTGTCATATACCCGTTATAAACTGAAGCAATGGTCTTACTTCCTGATAAACAACGGAACCTGTAACAATATCAACCTGGGATTCACCATAAGCAGGAGTTCTACGGATCATCCTATATTCCCTCGTACCGGTTCTGAGTTTTCAGTATCAGTATATTTCACTCCTCCTTATTCTCTTTGGGACGGAAAGGATTATGAGCATTTGGCTGCCGATAACACATCAGCTACCTATCAGCAGGAGTTGCAGGACAAGCATAAATGGATAGAGTACAACAAGTGGAAATTCCGTAGCCGTACCTATACGTCACTTACCAATGGAATCAAGAAGCGTCTGGTGCTGATGACCCGTTTTGATTTAGGTCTGCTGGGACATTACAACAAGTACAAGAAATCACCGTTTGAGACCTTCTATATGGGTGGTGACGGTATGAGCGGTGGTTCTTATACATATGCTACGGAGATTGTGGGTCTGCGTGGTTATGATAATGGTTCCATTACTCCTTATTCAGACGGTTATGCTTATACCAGGATGTCAGCAGAGTTGCGTTATCCTTTCCTTATGGAGAACTCAACTATCATATATGGATTAGCTTTTGTGGAGGCCGGAAATGCATGGAACAGCATAGGAAAATTCAATCCGTTTGACCTGAAACGTTCAGCAGGAGTAGGTGTGCGTGTTATGCTTCCGATGGTTGGTCTGATGGGTATAGATTGGGCTTACGGCTTTGATCCTGTAATGGGCAGCAGACAGTTTGGAGGTAGTCAGGTTCATTTTATCCTTGGACAGGAATTTTAACCTGTGGCGTCAATCGGTTATAATATAGAAAAAAGAGATATTATGAAAAAGTCATTTTCAATCGCAGCGATGATGCTGTTTTTCTGCCTTACCGCAGGTGCGCAGAAATTTGCCTTGGTGGACATGGAATACATTCTGAACAGGATTCCCGCATATGAGCGTGCCAATGAGCAGCTCAACCAGTTCTCAAAACGTTGGCAGGCTGAGGTTGAGGCTCTGAACCTTGAGGCTCAGACCTTATATAAGAACTATCAGAATGAGTCAGTTTTCCTCTCAGAGGAACAGAAAGCCAAGAAGGAGGAGGAGATCGTAGCAAAAGAGAAACAGGCCAGTGAGCTTAAACGTCAGTATTTTGGCCCGGATGGTGAACTCTATAAAAAGCAACAGAGTCTGATGGCTCCCATTCAGGACGAGATTTATGAGGCAATAAAGCAAATCAGTGAGTCTGACGGATACCAGATGGTCGTTGACCGTTCATCGGCCACAAGCATGATATATGCCTCACCCAAGATAGATATAAGCAATGAGGTTCTCAAGAAGCTGGGTTATTCAAACTAAATGCATACCTTTGCAGTGATAAATAAAACATTGATTTGAAACTATACTGATAAAAAAAGTCGATATGAAAAAGATCATTATCATCGCACTGATGGCAGTACTGCCTTTCGGCGCATTTGCACAGAAGTTCGGACATATAAACTCTTCAGATATTATTCCTTTGATGAGTGAATACAAGGCTGCACAGGCAGAAATGGAGGAGTTGGTTAAGCAGTATCAGGAGGAACTTGACTACATGCAGAACGAGTATTCAAAGAAAGTGGATGACTACATGAAGAACAGGGAAACTCTTCCTGAGAGCATCCGTGAACGTAGAGAACAGGAACTGATGGAAAGCCAGCAGAAAATGCAGCAGTATTATAATGACTGTGAGGTAAATAAGAATCAGAAAGAGACTCAGCTTATGGGCGCTATTGAGGATAAGGTTCTCAAAGCCATTAAGGCTGTAGGTGAGGAAGGTGGTTATGTATGCATCTTCAATATTGCCGGTGGCGTGGTTCCTTATGTAAGCTCCACTCTTACTACTGACGTTACAGAGGCTGTCAAGGCCAAGCTGGGCATAAAGTAATTATTTAAAGAATAAACGATAAGGGGAACCGGCGTAAGCCCGATTCCCTTTATTGGTTATAAAACAAGCTATCCAAATATGAAAACCCTAAGAACGTTACTTACCGCATTCTTTTTTTCCGTATGTTCACTTGTCTCTGCCCAGGAGGGAATGTTCGGCTACATTGATTTCAACAATACGTTGAAACATATGCCCGATTATGTGGATGCTGAACAAAAACTTAAAAAGATACAGTCAGAATATAAAGAGGAGATAGAGCGTTCCAAGCGTGAATTTGAAAGGCAGTATATCAATTTCATTTTAGAGCAGGACCATCTGTCTCCTTCAATCGTAGCCAAACGTCAGAAAGAGTTGCAGCTTCTGATGGATAATAATGTACAGTTCAGAGACAATGTACAGTCTGAACTTGAGACAAAACGCGACAGCCTTTTGAATCCTATCAAGATAAAGCTACTTGATGTTATATCGAAGGTATGTACTGAACAGGGGTTGGATTATGTTATAGATACCGGTGCAGGGACTTTCTTATCCATTAACCAGACAAAAGGCGTGGATATATCAGCAAGTGTTTATAGTCTGGTAGGGATAGAAAGGTACTCGGGAAGAGTGACGGAATCAAGTCAGCCAATCATTAAACTCGATGCTCAAGATAAAAGGAAATAGAGGCATGGATAAGGTAGTTCTGCCCCAGACCCCCGGTCCGATAGGTGTATTTGATTCAGGATACGGTGGCCTTACCATTTTGAAACATATTCGCTGTGAGATGCCGGAATATGATTTCATGTATTTGGGTGATAACGCCAGGACTCCTTATGGTACGCGTTCTTTTCAAGTGGTATATGAATTCACTCTTCAGTGTGTAACCAAACTGTTTGAGATGGGATGTAATCTTGTTGTCTTGGCTTGTAACACTGCATCGGCCAAGGCTCTGAGGACAATACAGCAGATTGATTTACCTCGTCTTGATGCCACTCGCAGGGTATTGGGTATTATCCGTCCCACGGTTGAATCCATAGGTGAGTTGACAAATACGCGTCATGTGGGTCTGTTGGCTACACCGGGTACAGTCAAATCATTGTCATACCCGCTTGAAATAAATAAGCTGTATCCTGACATTACGGTAACATCCGAGTCTTGTCCCATCTGGGTGCCGCTGGTAGAGACAGGTGAGTCACAGTCAGAAGGTGCTGATTATTTCATAAAGCGTCATGTGGACAATCTGCTTGCCAAGGACAGCCTGATTGATACCATAATCCTGGGTTGTACACACTATCCTTTATTGCTTGATAAAATCAGGAAATATGTTCCTGAGGGAATCAACATCATCTCTCAGGGAGAGTATGTAGCTGCATCTCTCAAGGATTATATGGAACGTCATCCTGAGATGGATGTCCGTTGTACAAAAGGAGCTTCCTGCAGATATTATACTACAGAGTCTGTGGAGACATTCCTTCCCAATGCATCATTATTCTTGAACTCAGTTGTTGATGCTAAGTCCTTATCCCTCTGAATTCCTGATAAAACGGCGTGCTATAGGCCCAATCGGACGTACAGAGAGGAAACTAACCACAAGGACCGTTACCAGAACAAGTATAATGTCCTTTATCTGAATGCTTACCGGGTAGGCATCCACTATGAAGTTTCCCTGTGATCCTAGGGATATGAATCCGTATTTCTGTTGTAGAAGAACAGCTATCACTCCTAAGACCAGACCTGAAACAGCTCCTATCAATGAGATAAGAACGCCATTTGTGATGAAGATCCTTTCTATGGTCTTCTTGCTTGCTCCCATGCTTTCCAATAATCCGGCATCCTGCTGTTTTTCAACTATAAGCATTATAAGGGAACCTATGATGTTAAAGCATGCTATAAGCAAGATAAATGTCAGGAACAGGTAGGATATGAATTTTTCCAGTTTGAATACCTTAAATATATCCTGTTGTTGATGGATTCTGTCCTGTACCTCAAAATCCGGGCCGAGTATGGCTTTCAAGTCTCGTATTACTTTCCTAAGGGAAACGCCCTCTGTAGTCTTTATCTCTAATGCAGAAGCTTCATTCTTACGGTCAGTAAGCTGTTGTGCCAGTTCTAAGGATATAATGACATAGTTGTCATCATATTTCTCCTGTTCAACCATGAAAATCACACCTGGTGAGAAGATATCTGCCTGATTGAATGAAACAGCAGGGTTGGTCATGTTTATCTTCCCCTCTTTCTTGGGAACATAAAGCCGGAGTGGATAAGAGGGGTTAATCCCGCAGTTTAATTGGTTCATAAGTCCCACACCCATTATTCCATAATTACACACTTCATCCTGAAGCATGAAGATGCCGTTACCTTTAAGAAGGTTCTCTATGTTAACCAGATCATGGTAGGAATCTTGAACACCCTTTATCATGACAATCTGTTGCTTGCTCTTGAAATTGATTAGAGCCTGCTCCTCAAGAGTGAAATTGCTCACCTCTATATAATCAAGAGATGTTACTTTGAGAATACGTTCATCATCCATATTGAAGAATTTCCTGCCAGTAGGAACCACTTTTATCTCGGGGTCAAAATCCTTGAAAAGAGATTCTACCAGGTTATGGAATCCGTTGAATACGGACAGGGTGCATATAAGGGCAAATGAAGCAAGCATGATTCCCGCCACGGAAATGGCAGAGATCACGTTGATCACGTTATGGCTCTTTTTTGCAAAGAGGTATCGGCGGGCTATGAAGAACGGAAAGTTCACTTTTTAAGAAGTTCGTCTATATGGGCCATGTAATCAATGGTCTTGTCAAGGAAAAAACGTAACTCCGGTATGATGCGGAGTTGGTGTCTTACCTTTTGGCCAAAATCATATCTTATGTCCTTTACATTTGCGTTGATGTTCTTTACGGTCTCCTCACCTTTCTCTGAAGGGAATACGCTCAGATATACGCTGGCAATGCTCAGGTCGCTGCTTATCTTTACCTCACTTACGGTTATCATCAGCCCCTTAGTGAGTTTGGTCTGAGCGAGAAACATCTCACTCAGTTCCTTTTGGATGAGTCTGGAAATCTTTTGTTGTCTTGTACTGTCCATTATTATTACTTTGACGGCTAATAATTTTCAATTTTCAATTATGTCACTTCGTTCCATGATTCTTGTCGCGAAAGGCTACGGGTAGGCGAGCTTTGCTCGGGAATCTCGGGATAGTAAGTAAACTTACTCTCCTCTCACTGCTCCAAGAATTCTCAATTAATCCTCCGGATTAAAGTCAGTCCGTCCCGAATAGGAATCATCGCCACTTCAACCCTTTCATCGGCATGTACCATGTCATTGAATCTCTTTACAGCAATAGTCTGTGGATCAGAATTGTAGCTGTCGTCAATAACATGTCCGTCCCAGAGGGTGTTATCTGCTATCATATAACCACCCGGTCTGAGCCAATCCAACAGGGTGTTATAGTAATCAGGATACTCCCTCTTTTCTCCGTCAAGGAAAATCATGTCAAATGTAATTCCTAATTCCGGAACTACTTTCAAAGCGTCACCTATGTGCAGGCAGATACGGTTACTGAAAGGTGATTTTTCAAATTCTTTTTTGATAAAATCCTCCAATTCATCGTCAATTTCGACCGTATGAACCACTCCGTCATCAGTCAATCCCTCTGCTATGCAAAGTGTAGCATATCCGGTAAAAGTTCCTACTTCCAACACAATCTTTGGTTTGATCATACTTACCAGCATCTTGAGAAGCCTTCCTTGTATATGACCTGATGCCATGCGTGGGTTGAGCATTTTCAGGTTGGTCTCCCTGTAGAGATTGCGTAACAATGTGCTTTCAGCTTCAATGTGCGCTGAAATGTACTCTTCAAGAGCTTCTTCTCCCGTATATCCGATTCCTTGTCCGGATGTAGCCATATTTTCGTATCTTTGGAGCGTGCCTACTTCAAACTGCAAAGTTAATCGGTTTTCTGAGAATATGAAAACAGGACAGGAACAACAGCCTATTGGTGTCCACGGAGCAATGATGAAACGTTACCGTCAGTATCTGCTCCTGGAGAAATCCCTGTCACCCAATACGTTGGATGCATATATGGATGATGGTCTCAAACTGTTGGGATATATGGATGACTGCGGTATTGACTTGGCAGATGTCACACTTGATGACCTGCACGGATTTGCTGCCGCCATGGGTGATCTGGGCATAGCTCCGCGCTCTCAAGCCCGGATAATATCGGGTGTCAAATCTTTGTTCCGTTTCCTTGTACTTGACGGTTACAGGGAGGATGATCCCAGCGAACTGCTTGAAGCTCCCAAGATAGGCCGCCATTTGCCTGATGTTCTTACCGTTAATGAGATAGATTGTATAATTGGTCAGATAGACCTCTCCCAGCGTGAGGGACAACGCAACAGGGCTATGATTGAGACTATGTACAGTTGTGGGCTGCGGGTGTCAGAACTCTGTTCGCTCAAGATGGAGGATCTCTTTCTTGACGAGGGATTCATCAGGGTTACCGGTAAGGGTAGCAAGCAACGTCTTGTGCCTATATCTGACAGGGCCATTCATGAGATAAGAAACTATCTTTCGGATCGCTGTCACGTAGAAATAAAGCCTGGTGCAGAACCTTACCTTTTCCTGAGCCTGCGTAGGGGAAGGCCATTGTCTCGTATCATGGTTTTTGATATTGTGAAAGACCTTACCGCCAAGGCCGGAATCAACAAAATTGTCAGCCCTCATACCTTCCGCCACTCTTTTGCCACCCATTTGCTTGAAGGCGGGGCCAATCTACGAGCCATACAGTGTATGTTGGGACATGAAAAAATATCCACAACAGAGATTTACACGCACATAGACCGCAGTCGTTTGCGTGAGGAGATAGTGTCACATCACCCCAGGAATCTGTGATTTTTTTCACTTTTGGTTGCTTTTTTTGACAAAAACCTCTCTTTTTAATAAAAATACTGCGTTCAGTCCATTGTATGTGATATTCTTTTTTGTAGTTTTGTGCACTTATGGATTATATGAAAAAATGTTTAACAATCAATCAATAATAAAAGTTATGTCAAAATCAATTCGTTTTGCGCTTTTTGGCGCAGCTGTTCTGATGCTTGCCAGCTGTAAGAACATGCAGGTTAAGGAAGAGTATTTTGTTGTAAATCCTGATCCTCTTGAGGCTCATGGCGGTGAGGTCAATTACACCGTAACAGGAACTTTCCCGGCAAAATCTTTTGTTAAGAAAGTGGTCTGCACTGCAATTCCTGAGCTCCGTTGGGAAGGTGGTTCAGTAAAAGGTGAGCCTGTAACTCTCCAGGGTGAGAAGGTTCAGGGTAATAACCAGACTATTTCCTGGAAGGAGGGTGGTTCATTCACCTATAAGGGAAACTTCAAGTATCAGCCTGAGATGGCCGAGTCAGAACTTGTTGTAACCTTTGAGGCTACCAAGAAGGGTAAACCAGTTGAAATAGCTCCTGTACATCTTGCTTATGGCGTTGTTGCCACATCTGAACTTTATTCAGAGACAGCCAAGGGTGCCAATACCTCAGGTTCAAAGGATGCATTCCAGCGTATCATCAAGCAGGCTCAGGATGCAAACATCATGTTCGTCATCCAGCAGGCAAATGTACGTTCTTCAGAGACCAACAGCGATGCTGTAAAGGCTCTCAAGGAGGCTATGAAGAACTATGCTGCTGACACCAAGAACTATGCTATTGAAAACGTTGAGGTTTCTGCTTATGCATCTCCTGACGGTGGTGTAAAGCTGAATGACAAACTGGCTGCTCAGCGTGAGAAGAACGCAGCTCAGTATGTTAAGGGTGAAGTTAAGAAGGCTAAGGCAGATGCTGCAATAGAGTCTAAATATACAGCTCAGGACTGGGAAGGTTTCCAGGAACTGGTTCAGAAATCAAACCTGCAGGATAAGGACCTTATCCTCCGTGTTCTCTCAATGTATAATGATCCTGAGAAGCGTGAGACTGAAATCAAGAACCTCTCAGCTGTCTATAAGGATCTTGCATCAGACATTCTTCCTCAGTTGCGTCGTGCCCGCCTGACTCTGAATTATCAGATCATCGGCCGTTCAGATGAGGAGATTCAGGAGGCTTACAAGAGTGATGCTTCTGTTCTGAGCGTTGAGGAACTGCTTTACGCTGCTACCCTGACTGAGGATAAGGCTCAGAAGAAGGATATCTACACAACCGCTTCAAAGAACTATCCTAACGATTACCGTGCATTCAATAACCTTGGTGAGATAGCTTTCCAGGAATTGGATCTGGCTACAGCTGAGACAAACTTCAAGAAGGCCCTTTCTCTGAAAGCTTCAGCTCCTGAGGTTAATACCAATATGGGTCTGCTTTGCCTTGCACAGGGTAAGGCTGCCGATGCTCAGACATACTTTGCAAAGGGTGGTCAGAGCAAGGAGAACAATGAGGCTCTCGGCAATATGTACATTGCACAGGGTCAGTATGAGCGCGCTCTGTCAGCTCTGAAGGGCAGTAACACCAATGGTGAGGCTCTTGCCATGATCATGACTAAGGATTATGCCGGTGCCAAGAAAGTTCTTGCTGCTGTAAAGAATGCTGATGCCAATACAGCTTATCTGGCTGCTGTAGTTGCTGCAAATACCAATGATGCAGCTGCTGTTGCCCAGAACCTTAAGAAAGCTGTAAGCATGGATGCTTCTATGAAGGCAAAAGCTCAGAAAGATTATGTATTCAAGAAGTATCAGGATGCTTTGAATGCTCTCTGATAAAAAATATCTCGTGAACAAATGCCGGAAGATGAACTGACGGCGCTGCTCACTCTAAACAGGATAGAAGGACTGGGATGTACAGGTGCAAAATACCTGTATGAACAGTTAGGCAGCGCGCAGGAGATCTTCAGCAGTCGCGAACATCTTAAAGACATTATACCCGGAGTCAACCCTAGCCTCATTGAGGAGTTAGGGAACTCCGGGTATAATTCTTTTATCCGTGAAGAATTGGATTTCATTGAGAAACACGGAATAAGATGCGTTACTCCTGTTGATTCTGATTACCCTGTACGTTTGCTTGATTGTTCTGATGCCCCTCTTGTTTTGTTTTCTTTGGGTAACGTCAATTACAATGCCGCCCGGGTGGTGGCCATTGTTGGAACCAGAAAGGCTACGGATTATGGCCGTAGTATGTGTAATACCTTTGTAAAAGAGTTACAACAGCTATGCCCTGATGTCACTATTGTAAGTGGTTTGGCTTACGGAATAGATGTTGAATCACATAAGGCTGCTCTTGAAGCGGGTCTACCTACATTGGGCGTCCTTGCTCATGGATTGGATATGATATATCCTTCATCACATCGTGCCGTTGCCAAACGGATGCTTGATGATGGTGGACTGGTTACGGAGTTCATGTCAAGAACGGTGCCGTTAGGTCCTAATTTTGTACGCAGGAACCGTATTATTGCCGGCCTTGCTGATGCAGTGGTGGTAGTGGAATCGGCAGCCAAGAGCGGTTCTCTGATAACTGCTGAGATAGCTTCAAGCTATGGTCGTGAATGTTTTGCCTTTCCCGGTAGTGTGGGTGATCCGTATTCAGTGGGTTGCAATGAACTGATTAGAGACAATAATGCCGCGCTGATAACATCGGCTCTGGATTTTGTAAATGCCATGAACTGGAATGATAGCCTTACAAAGAAAGAACCAATTCAAAAAGAGTTGTTCCCTGAACTGACAGATGAGGAGAGTAAGGTATATCAGCGTATTAAACAGAAAGCCCAAGGTGTACATATAAGTACGCTTATAACGGAATTGAATATCCCTTATCCGCGTCTTTCAACCATACTGTTTAGCCTTGAGATGAAGGGACTGGCCAAGCAGGCGCCAGGCTCAATATGCAAACCGTGTTGAAAAAACAGGGCGTACGAGTCATCCCGTACGCCCTGTATAAATATCAGACTGGAATCAGAGATTCGGGTTGTATTTCTTCCACTCGCTTACTGCAGGCAGTACACCTAATGAGATAACCTCATCACGCATAGCCTGGAGGTGCTTGTAGCTTGCCTCGATGTCAGCCATCTCAGTAGCAGTACCCTTTACGTCAGTGTAGTGAACGCCGGTAGCGTCAATGGTTGAAGGCATAGCCATCATCACGTTCTGGAACTGTGAGTTGTTTACATAGCAACCAGCCATCATCACGTTCTGGAACTGTGAGTTGTTTACATAGCAACCTGCGGGCCATTCAAACTTCTCACCGCCCATGGCAGCGCCGATCATCTCGATTGACACGAATGAGGGGCTCTGGAATGATGAACGTCCGCGCAACTCGATGATCTTGGCACCGCCCTTGATTACATCCTGCTTCATCTGTGCCCACTGCTCATCAGTAAGAGCGGGTGTGCCGATGATATCTGTCAGAGGCTTGCCGTCAACCTTAGCGGTTGATGCAAATACTGCCATCTGCTCACCATGGCCGCCGTATGTGCGTGCTGTGGTAACCTTGTCCTGAGCAATGCCGAAGTGCTTGGCCAGGGCGCTCTGCAGACGTGTTGAGTCAAGAGCTGCAAGAGTGGTAATCTGTGAAGGTTTCAGACCTGAGTAAACCAGAGTTACCAGACCGGTGATATCGGCCGGGTTGAATATGATTACGCAGTGCTTCAGGTCAGGGCAGTAGGTCTTGATGTCCTTGCCCAGCTGCTCTGCTATCTTGGCATTGCCAACCAGAAGATCCTCGCGGGTCATACCGGCCTTACGGGGTGCGCCACCTGATGAAACCATGTACTTGGCATCCTTGAAAGCCTCCTCAACCTTATCGGTAAAGGTGATGTTCACACCGGGGAATGCGCAGTGACGGAGTTCCTCAACTACACCCTCCAGACCGGGAAGATAAACATCATAAAGGCAGATGTTTGATGACAGTCCCATCATTATGGCAGTCTGTGCCATGTTTGATCCGATCATACCGGCTGCGCCAGAGATGACCAGTTTCTCATTTGTCAAAAACTTCATAGCTGTTTTAAGTATATTAGTCCGTTATTTTTGTCTTGGACCACAAAAGTAATCAATAACTTGTTTGATTGGTATATAAATTCAGAAAAGTTGCACTATTTTCGCACTGCAAAACAACAAAAACAATATATGGCAATCATTAAATCCGTCAGGGGCTTTACACCCGCTATCGGTGAGGATTGTTTCCTTGCCGATAACGCCGCAATCATAGGTGATGTGGTGATAGGTGAAGGATGCAGTATCTGGTTTGGAACTGTCCTGCGTGGTGACGTAAACTCTATCCGCATAGGTAACGGAACCAATATTCAGGATGGTACGGTAATACATACACTCTATCAGCGTTCCACTACCGTAATTGGAGATAATGTATCGGTAGGGCACAACGTTACCATCCATGGTGCAGAGATAAAGGACAACGCCCTGATAGGAATGGGATCGGTGGTGCTTGACCATGCTGTGGTGGGCGAGGGGGCCATTGTGGCTGCAGGGTCTGTGGTTCTGAGCAAGACGGTCATTCCTCCAAACACTATTTGGGCCGGTGTTCCTGCCAAATACGTTAAGGATGTGGATCCGGAGCAGGCTAAGGAGATGAACTTGCGGATTGCCCGGGATTACCATATGTATGCCAGCTGGTACAAGGAAGATTAACCATTCGGCGGGTTGCTCGCCGCTTCGCGGCTCGAAGGTTTTTTGACTTTTTTGGCTTCGCCTCAAAAGTCTCGGGACAGGATCCTATGTGCGTATTAGAAACAACCTTTTTTTAGTTTCCTTCTGGAAACGCGCTCCGTTTCACTTCGCTTGCCGGCCTTCCAGGCCGGGTAAAACGAAACCCAAACAACGCTTTGCTGTTTGGGTTTCGTTTTACTGGGTGCAGCTGGAAACCTTTTTAGGATTGGGTATACCAACTGGAAGCCTTGTGCGGATTAGGGTCACGCACGGGGAAACGCAGGTGCGGTGGTATTAATTCTCAATTTTCAATTCTCAATTCTCAATTAATCCAGTCCTATCTCACCGAGGATGCGGTCTGAGGTGCCGCTGTTGCTGCGTACGTAGTCTCCGGCGTTGCGGCCTGCCTTCTTGAGGAAGCCGGGATCACTGATAAACTTGTCTATCAGGATTCTGAAACTGTAGGCATCAGTTATCTCAAATCCGCCTTTGAGACGTTTAAGGTCCTGTGCCTCGCGGAAACGCTGGTTGTTGGGGCCAAACAGTACGGGAATATCAAAGACAGCTGCTTCAAGGACATTGTGGATGCCTACTCCAAAACCTCCTCCGATATATGCGATATGACCGTAGCGGTAAATGGATGAAAGCATGCCAAAGCAGTCTATGATAAGTGTATCATAACCCTTGATGTTTTCTAGGGTGGCCTGTGACAGGCGTATGTAATCCCTTCCGTTAAGGAGTGACTCTATCTGTTGAAGATGCTCCTCATGTATCTCATGCGGGGCGATAATGAGTTTCCAGTCTCTCTTGGGCAGGAAGTAGGGTATGAACAGTTCCTCGTCGGCCGGCCATGAACTGCCTGCAATGAAAGTGGGACTGCCGTTCACGAACTTTTCTATGATGGGGAACTGCTTGGAGGCAGCAGCAACCTCAATCACACGGTCGGCACGGGTATCACCCACGATAGAAACATCGGTAATACCGATGCTACGGAGCAAGTCCTTTGAATGACGGTCCTGGACAAAAAGATGTTTGAAATATGTGAGAGCCTTGGCATATCCTTTTCCATACCACTTAAAGAAAAGCTGGTTGTCACGGAAAATGGATGATATGCTGAAAATCTCAATGCCACGTTTGTGGAGACCTCTCAGGAAGTTGGGCCAGAACTCATATTTGATAAAGAAAGCTTTCTCTATATTAATTGTGTTCAGGAACCTTTTTACGTTAAGAGGGGTATCAAACGGTATATAGCATACAATGTCGGCACCCTTGTAATCTTTGCGTACCTCGTATCCTGACGGAGAAAAAAAGGTAAGCAGAATTTTGCATTCAGGGTGTTTATTGTGAATTCTTTCTATCAGCGGTCGGCCTTGCTCAAACTCTCCTAATGAAGATGCATGAAACCAGAGATATTTGGCAGAGGGATCAACCAACGGTCTTATTGTATCCAGAATCCTGTTGTGGCCTTTAATGAGCAAACGTGCTTTCTTGTTGAAAAGAGAAGCAACAGCTACAAGGCCTGCGTACAGATATATACCGATTGTATAGATAATCATCTTTTCCTTATGATTCAGAGGAGAGTTCCGATATGGCCTTGCGGGCACGTCTCAGGGTCTCTTCACGTCCTATGAAATCAGTTATGCAGAATATCTGCGGTCCCATGGCAGCTCCTACAAGTGTTACGCGGAGTGCGTTCATCACCTTGCCGGTGGCATATCCCTTGGATGCAATCCATTCCATTACCTTTGGCTCAAGTGTTTCACCGTTCCAGTCTGGTTGTGATTCAAGGAAATCACAGAGTTCTGCCGTGGTCTGTGGGGCACCCTCCTTCCACCACTTCTTGAGTGACTTCTCATCATACTCAACGGGGGCCTGGAACAGGTAACTGCAGTTGTCCCATAACTCTCCAATAAAGTTTACGCGGTTCTTTACCATTCCTACGGCTGTTTCCACGCGCTCTATAGGAGCCTTGATACCGTGACTTTCCAGAATGGGGTTGAAGAGTTCAGCCACCTCACGGTCGCTCTTGAGCATTATGTATTCGTGGTTGAACCATACCAGCTTCTGATAGTTGAAACGGGCTCCTGCCTTGCTGCACTTTTCAAGGTTGAAGAGTTCTATCATTTCATCCATGGTCATGAGTTCACGGTCATCACCCGGATTCCATCCCAAAAGGGCCAGAAAATTGATCACTGCCTCCGGCAGATAGTCTTTCTCGCGGTAACCTGATGATATCTCACCGGTTTTGGGGTCATGCCACTCAAGCGGGAAAACAGGAAATCCCAGACGGTCACCGTCACGCTTGCTCAGTTTGCCGTTACCTTCCGGCTTAAGCAGCAGGGGCAGATGTGCAAACTGTGGCATGGTATCCTCCCATCCGAATGCGCGATACAAAAGTACATGCAATGGGGCAGAGGGTAGCCACTCTTCACCACGTATAACATGACTTACTTCCATCAGATGGTCATCAACGATATTTGCCAGATGATATGTGGGCAGCTGGTCTGCTGATTTATACAGAACCTTGTCATCCAATACAGATGAGTTTATGGTAACCTTGCCACGGATGAGGTCATTCACTTCTACCTCCTGTCCGGGTTCTATCAGGATGCGTACTACATATTGGTTTCCAGACTCAATCAGAGCCTTGACCTCATCAGCCGGCAGTGTAAGTGAATTACGCATCTGTAGGCGGGTGCTGGCATCATATTGGAAATTTGGTATTTCGTTACGCTTGGCTTCAAGTTCTGCGGGGGAATCGAAGGCTATGTATGCCTTGCCTGCTTCAAGAAGTTGGTTTACGTATTTCTTGTAAATATCCTTTCGTTCAGACTGGCGGTACGGGCCATAGTTCCCTCCAAAGGATACACCTTCATCAAACTTTATGCCTAACCAGCGGAATGATTCAAGTATGTATTCCTCTGCTCCGGGTACAAAGCGGTTTGTGTCAGTGTCTTCTATCCTGAATATAAGGTCTCCTCCGTTTTTACGGGCAAAGAGATAGTTATATAGTGCCGTACGCACACCCCCGATATGGAGAGGCCCTGTAGGACTGGGGGCAAAACGCACCCTTACGCGACGGCGGCCTTCGTTTTGTGTCATGTCGTTCTTTTTTTGCGTTGCAAAATTAATCATTTTCTCATGAAAAAGTCTTATTTTTACGAGTCAACAAACGGGCGTTTCTTAATGAATGATAAAAGACAATTCATAAAAAGCAACAGGCACCTTCTCATAATACTGTCGCTTTTATCCGCGTTGCTTACGGTATATTTCATGCCTGCCGGTCATAAGGAGAATTACATCTATACCATAGGGAAACCCTGGACGTACAATGTGCTTATTGCTCCTTTCAGTTTCTCGGTTGAAAAGAGTGATGCTGTGTGGCAGGAAGAGGCAGACAGCGTGAAGGCTGCCTTTGCTCCTTATTTTAGCCGTAATGCAGGTGTTGCGGAGAGTGCCCTGGCTGATTTTGACCGTTTCTATAATGACAGCCTCAAAAAACTGGTCTGGGATGAATCCTACAGGATTTTGCGCCGGAGGCTTGAAAAAGTATATAGTGATGGAATTATTTCTACTTCTGATGAGGATATTCTTTCAGACAAGGAGTTGTTCCGTGTTTATGAGGGTAATACATCCGTTTTTGTACAGACTTCAAGCGTAAGGAGCATACGTGAAGCCTACCGTTATGTAACTGATGCCGATATTTATGTATATGACCGATATATTATTCTGGAACACAATCTGGAGAATTACATCCATCCTAATGTGACTTATGATGCAGCACGTTCAGAGGCTGATTTTACAGCACAACTTGATGAGATATCCCATTTTCGCGGAATGGTGGTTGAGGGCCAGAAAATAATAGATCAGGGTGAGATTGTGGATGAACAGAAGAGCCAGATAATAAAATCATATCTGGATATATCTAATGAGAGGAATGCTTCCAAGCAGTTTCAACTGCTTACCTGGGGTGGCCGTTCTGTTTTCGTGCTGCTCTGTTTCCTGGTTCTGTTTGTCTATCTGAGTCTATATCGCATTGATGATATAGATAACCGTGCCATCCTTTATTTCCTATTCGGTTCCATATCTTTGTTTACCGTGATGGTAGGCCTCTTCTGCCAATATTCAAGCTGGAGCATATTGCTGTTTCCCTGCTCCATGCTGGCTATAATGCTCCGTATATTCATTGATTCCCGTACCGCATTCACGGGATATATGGTGTTTATTCTTTCCACGTCGCTCATAGTTTCCATGCCTTATGAGTATGTACTCCTGCAGTTAATGGCCGGACTTACCGGTATATATACGTTAAAGGAGTTGTCACAACGCTCACAGATATTGCGTACATGTCTGCTCATATTCATATCATACAGTCTTGTCTGGATATCCATTCAGATGACACAGTTGGAGAATATCCGTGATATAAATCCCTGGATATTCCTGTTCTTCCTGATAAACTGCATATTAATTCTGCTTCTCTATCCGCTGCTGTTCGTAATAGAGAAAGTGTTCGGATTTACCTCAAATGTAACGCTTATAGAGCTCTCCAACATAAACAATCCTCTGCTCAGGGAACTGGCAGAGAAGGCTCCCGGTACGTTCCAGCATTCCATGCAGGTTTCCACTCTGGCATCAGAGGCTGCTACACGCATTAAGGCGAACCCGCAACTGGTCCGTACCGCCGCACTCTATCATGATATAGGTAAAATGGAGAATGCACCCTTTTTTACTGAGAATCAGAGCGGGGTGAACCCGCATGACAAACTATCATCGCAGGAGAGCGCCCGTATCATTACGGGTCATGTGGAGAAAGGGCTTGAACTGGCTGAAAAGTTTGGTCTGCCCAAGGAGATATGCGGTTTCATTGCATCACATCACGGCAAGGGTGTAGCCCGATATTTCTATATAAAATATACCCAGGCTCATTCAGGTGAGGAGCCGGATACCAAGGATTTCAGTTATCCCGGTCCCAACCCTTATTCAAAAGAGACTGCCATTCTTATGATGGCCGATGCTGTTGAAGCCGCCTCACGGAGTCTGAAGGAATACACGGAGGAGAGCATTGGAGAACTTGTAGATAAGATTATAGATACCCAGATTCAGGAGGGTTATTTCAAGGATTGTCCCATTAGTTGGCAGGAGATCAACAAGGTAAAGGATACTTTCAAGGAGAAGCTGCGTACCATGTATCATACGCGCATTAGCTATCCGGAATCTACTGCGGGTCTGGGTCAAAAGAAACAGTAATTCCGTTGAATCCGTTTTCTGAGGCAGTTTTTTGGACAACCTCATTTATTAGCGTCCTGACTGTAGTTGTTGACTGCTCCAAACGTGTCTTGATAATCACACGCCTGATGTGACGGTATTGGACTTTTGAAACGGGAGGAGCATCGGGCCCAAGAACTCTATCCTGTCCGAAAGATTCTGCCAGATGGTGGGCTAAAACAGCGGATGCTTTTTCAACTCCGCACAGATCAGTACCTTTTAATGTTATCAATGTGAGTCTTGAGTAGGGGGGATAGTTGAAATCGCTGCGTTCCTGCATCTGACTTTCATAGAACCCTGTGTAATCATTACGGCACACCATGTCCAAAACATGTGCCTCCGGCTGGCGGGTCTGTATTATTACCGTACCCTGTTCTTCCTTGCGTCCTGCCCGCCCGGCCACCTGAGCCATAAGTTGGTAAGCCCGTTCCGTAGCCCTGAAATCAGGATAACTCATTATGGAGTCAGCTTCAAGTATGCCTACTAAGCTCACATTATCAAAATCCAGACCTTTTGATACCATCTGGGTGCCAATCAATATATCAGTACGGCCCTCCTGAAAGTCATTTATAATGGATTCATATCCTTCTTTTGCAGAGTCAAGGTCAAGTCTTGATACCCGTACTCCGGGAAAGAGATTCTGCACCTCCTCTTCAATGCGTTCCGTACCGAATCCGCGGCTGCGCAGGTCTTTGCTGCCACATGACGGGCATGTGGCTGGCACCCTGTATCTTTGTCCGCAGTAGTGACATGTGGCGGTATCGGTACTCTTGTGGAAAGTAAGGCTCACATCACAGCGGTCACATTTCTGTACCCAGCCGCAGTCGGGGCACTGGACAGTGCCGGCATATCCGCGGCGGTTATGGAACAAGATGGCTTGCTTACCGTGTTCAAGGGCATTGCTGATCTGCTTTATGAGTTGGGGAGAGAAAAGCCCCTGCATATATTTCCTGCGCCTGAGTTCCGCGGTATTTATTATTTCTATCTGCGGGAGTTTTATATTGCGGAATCTCTCGCTGAGGGTTACAAGACCGTACTTGCCGCTTATGGCATTGGCATAACTCTCAAGTGCAGGGGTGGCGCTTCCAAGCAGAGTCTTGGCTCCACACATTGAGGCCAGCATTATGGCAGTGTTGCGTCCTTGATAGCGCGGTGCCGGATCTTCCTGTTTGAAGTTTGGCTCATGCTCTTCATCCACTATCACAAGACTCAGATTCCTTAGAGGAAGCATTACGGCTGAGCGTGCGCCCAAAATGATCTTATAAGGATTTGGACCAGTCAGTCTGTTCCATATTTCCACCCTTATATTGTCTGAGCAACGGGAGTGATAGATACACATATCGCCTCCAAAAACCTTCTGCAGACGATGCATTATCTGTGTGGTCAGCGCTATCTCAGGGAGAAGATAGAGAACCTGTCCGCCTTTGGCTATCTGCTCTTTTATCAGGTTTATGTATATCTCTGTCTTGCCGCTGGATGTGACTCCGTGCAGCAGGCACACGTTCTTGGTCTTGAAAGAATCCTTTATTTCACTCAGAGCTTTCTGCTGGGCAGGGCTCAATACAGGAGGTTCCTGTACGTGTCCGCTGAAATGAGGTAGCCTTCCGGTTTCCAGTTCATATAGGTCAAGTAGACCGTTTTCAATAAGTGCACGGAATGATGACGGTGTCTTGCAGAATGCGGTCAGCGTTTTTCTGGTTACAGGTGCCGGATTGAGCGGATTATCCTTCAGTCCGGACAACTGGACATATTTGTCAAACAGTTCCTTCTGTTTTATGGCGGTTTTGGCAATAAGGTCATCGCAAAGACCGGATAAATAGTCTTTTGCCTTTAATCCCGGTTTTACGTAAACCTCCGTATGCGGCTTGTAGGTATGCTCGTTTGAACCACTGTCAGGACGTAGTCCGGATGGAAGGGCAGCCTTCATCACATCGCCCGGAGTGCACATACAGTAATCTGCCATCCACTTTATCAATTTGAGTTGTAATGGTAGAACTGAAGGCCTGTCAGAATCAAGAACACTCTGAATCTCTTTTATTGCATGACTTGTTGGTCTGTTTGTGTGGGTCCTGACAATTATTCCCGTGAGTCTGCGCCCCTTGCCAAAGGGTACATAAACCCTTGCTCCAGGCTGCACAGATGGCCTAAGCATGTCCGGAACCAGATAAGTGAAAAGCTGGTTAAGAGGTACCGGTAGAATTATGTCGGCATACATTGACATCGGGTCGTAAAGATACAAAAAAAGACCGGCTCCCGTTAAAGGGAACCGGTCTCAATAAATGACTCTTTTTATCAGAATGTCCAGGCCAGAGAGAACTGGAGTGTGCTGGCTTTTATTGCGTCACCGGCACCGTTTGCGGCATCTGCTGCGCTTTTCACATCCTGGTTCTCATACAGTTTGTAAGCACCCTCCTTTGAAACGGGGATGTTGTAGTTGATACCAGCCTGAATGTGATTGATGAGCTTGACGCCTGCGCCTATGTTAATGCTCCATGTGCTCTGCTCAAGGGCGAACTCCTTAACGTCATCTCCATCCTGGAATTTGTTGTCCAGATCACCAATCTTATAATCGAACTGAGGACCTGCTGCAAAATATACTGCTGCAAAGTTTCCAAGTCCGAGTGAATACTTAAGTGATACGGGGATTGCAATTGACTGATTCTTCATTGTCTCCTCATCAGTAACTTGAAGTCCTTTCTGTGAATAGAGAGCAGCTACATCAATGCCTATTCCAATGATTGGAATCTGGATTTCAGCCATAGGTCCTACAAAGAAACCTGTATAGCTGTCCTTGTTTGTTGCAGATTTCTCATTTACTGCAGTAATGTCATTGTTTACAAGGTTAAGACCTCCACGAATACCCCAGCTGAACTGAGCCGATGCGGGGATGAATGAAAGCAGTGCCAGACTGCAGATTATTAATGTTCTTTTCATAACTTAAGTTTCTAAGTTGTTTAACTTGACCACAAAGTTAACACTTTTTTAAATAAATCATCAGCGACGGACAGATAAACGCTCTCCTGAAGAAGCCTGTTGTTTGGGAGCCTTTGGCGCTTTTTCATTTTTAGCTTTGGGTTCCTTATTCTTGGTCTCCTCTTTAGTAGAGGATGAGGCGGCACTCTCAGTTTCCGGTTCCGCGTCATTCCACAAACCGTTCTGGAAATCCCTTAACTGCTTCTCAATACGGGCTCTTTCTGCCTGTAGTTCCTCGTCGGTCTCGCAGTAATCTGAGAGAGGAACGTTTCTCAAATTTGATGTTTTGTATATATCACCATCATACTGACGCATTACAAAGTAATCATCCAGTGTCATGTTGCTGGTGTTGTTGTAGCTGCTGGTCATAACTTGGGTCTGTCCCAGATAAGGGCTTATCTCATCATAGTTGAGCCAGAACATGGGGTATGACGTGGGCTTGTCACCGTAACCTCCTTGCATGAGAACAGGGCAGATGGCTGTCACTTTGATCTGATAATTGGACAGCTTATCCAGATAATGGCTCTCCTTGATGTAATATTTACCAATGTCACTGCTTGGTATATCAATTACATACTTACCTTTCTCATCTTTCTCGTAGTCAATATAGAACTTGTCGAGTATGCTTTCCAGATCTATCTCATTGTCGGGAGTGAACAACTCGTTACCGTCCAGACGATACTCATATGCCTTGATCTTACCGTCCTGAATAAGACTCAGTATCAGTGTGAAAAAGTTCACACGGTCACCCAGAGGCTCTTCGGGATAATAGAGAGCGGCGTTTTTCTCCTTTTTGAGGTCCAGCTCGCGGTAAATGTCACGTCTCCATGTAAGATCGGTAGGCATGGCGGTCTGGGCTGTATATTGTGAACGGGCTCTATCTGTCAGAGTTACTGCCGTGGGGCTCTTCTCTGCCTCTTTCTGAGCCTGCTGCTCCTGCAGTCTGCGTGTAGGCTGGGCATTGACGCTCACGCCTGCGGCTAATATCAGTAGAAGAAATCCAATCTTTCTCATATCAAAAAATACAATTAGTTAAGTATTACCTCAAGGGCTGTGTTGAGTTGACGCTCTATGCCGTCAGGACCGATGGCCTTGACGCGCTGGATATAGAAACGTTTTCCACGTCCCAGTTGGTCAAACACCCTTTTCTGTCGGTTTGAGAAATGCGTTCCGTCCGATATCTCAGGAACGGCATTACCGCTGTTATCAAAGAATGTAGTCTCAAAGCTGATTACACGGAATCCAATGTTCAGCAGACCGTCATCAATAGCGGCAACTATACCGTCGGCAGCCTGCAGATTTTTCTTGGAAATAGGTGTACCACCTCCACGATAACGCTGTGTGTTGCCATTCTCGTCCTTATACTCTATGAACGGGGTAGGATCGGGAAGTTGGCGCACGCGGAATGTATATTCTCCCATACTTTGTTGGCGTCCCTCCTGATTGGCTGTGACTGCAATTACCACATCCTCACCTACGCTCGTAGGCTTGCAGATGAATCCGTTGCCGCTGCGTGTCAGAGTGCCACCTCCGTTTTTGAGTCTAGCCGATATCATATTGCTGGGTACACCTGGTACAGAAATGCTGATAGGATTGTCATAACCGGCATAGAGAACATTCATCATAGTGGCCGATACAGTTGCCAGCGGTGACACTACTGAGTAGTTCTGTCTAAAGTCGCGGCGGATGACCCCATTGCCTGAGTTGAGCTCCATATAACCTGAAAGGGTGTAATCTCCTGTCTTGGTTGCAGGAACTTCATACCATCCGTCCTGAGAGTCAATCTTCTTGCCGTCAATGTAGATGGCAGGACGTGCGGTTGAATCAACGGCTGCCATGATGATGCGTGCCTTGAAATTATTACCCTGTACCACGTTCTGTGATGTGGGTATTACGTATGCATTTATGGCGTTTACACGCAGGTCACCTACGTCAATGTTATTTACAAGTGTATGTAAAACCTGCCCCTCGGCATAGCGTACATCATTCTGCAGTTTGGTAAGCATTGTTATGGCAGCTGCCACAGGCATGTTCTCATAGTTGTACTCTTGCCAGTTCTTTCCCAAAGAACCTATCCTGACAGGAACCTCTGTGCTGAAGTTATTACTTATTATTTCCCTCTGTGTAGGATCTGTCACCATCTCCAGTATCTTCTCGCGGTAGTTGTTGATAGCATCAAACAGCATTCCTCCCTTGCCGCGTGTGGGATGCAGCATAACCTGTGTGGCGGCTTCCAGATCATCCCTGTTATGTATATCCTCAACATCAGCATCCTTACCGTCAGCTTCAATGGCTATCAAGGTCTTAAGCTCATCGGCAAAGTTGAATAAAGAATCGGATATCTGTTTTACATAGAGTGCTTTGGAGTACCAGTAACCCACCTTTTCATGGTTGATGGAATCAGCTACGGCAAATTCACGGTATGCCGCATCATTCTGAAGGGTGGCGTTGGTGGTGCTCTTTGACAAGCTCTCCTCAACTATAGTGAAACCGTTCAGCACATCCGATGATATGTTCATGGCAAGCATCGCCAGGAGGACGATGTACATGAGGTTGATCATCTTCTGACGCGCCGATGGCGGTCTTTCAGTCGTTTTCTTTCTGCTCATAGCTTCTTACTTGGTTCCCATCTGGGAATTCACCTTCATTGCCTCAACCATGCGTGCATAGACTCGGTTCAGCTCCTCTATCTGGGCAACCATCTGGCGGGTCTGCTCGTTCACCTTCTCTATGTTCTCCATCTGAGTGCTTGCTGACTTGAGATGCATCTCATAGAAGGTATTTATGCTTATAAGGTTGCGTGACAACTGCTCAATCTCCTCAGAACTTTGTTCCATCTTTTCTGAGTGACGGCACATCTGCTCCATCTTGAGAGTGAGGTCATGTACACGTGCAATGTAATCCTGAGTTATATTCTCAACACCGTCCACGTTCAGAGAACTTCCTGATTCTGAAGGTGTGGCAGCAGCTGGAGCCACAACGGGCTGTGTGGGCTGTACGGGAGCGGCCTGTGCGGTGCCGTTTATGATGATGTTGCCGCGCAGACGCGGTGCATCCTCATCGCCCTCCTCATCCTTACTTGGAATGTAAGGCCTTTCAAATCCTGAGATAAAGAACACCAGGACCTCAGTACCCATACCTATGAACAACATAAGGTTGGCACCTTTTATATGGGTTAGTTTGAACAGTGCACCCAGAATAACGACAGCTGCACCCCAACTGTAGAGGTAGTTCAGAAGTATTCTTCCTTTAGGTGAATCCAGATAGTCCTGTATGCGGGTCAACAGACCTCTATTTTCATTATTATCCATATATGTCAAGTGTTACGTTTTAACTTGTTTATTTGCGGTTCTTTTTAGTTGAAGCGGGTGTGCCTACCTGTGTGCGTACGCAGCGGAACCCGATGTATGAACGCTGTTCATTCTGATACTCATATGTACGCCATGATGATTCAATGAACTTTTCAGGATCCTTCCATGAACCTCCGCGTACCGCTTTTTTCTTCATGTAATATGGGTCCTCGACAGCTGCATTGTAGTAAAGTTCCGGATTCATGTCGTTCATCTGGAGTATTCCTGCTTCAGTATAAGTGGTTGATGTCCATTCAGCCACGTTACCGGCCATATCATAAAGTCCGTTGGAGTTAGGCTTGTATGAACCTACTCTTGTGGTAATAAGGCTTCCGTCCTTGGTGTA
Organism: uncultured Bacteroidales bacterium; assembly: GCA_902774275.1. Taxonomy (GTDB): domain Bacteria; phylum Bacteroidota; class Bacteroidia; order Bacteroidales; family Bacteroidaceae; genus Colenecus. The sequence goes on along the minus strand of CACYHN010000030.1, from coordinate 4,304 downwards.
GTTACCGCGTTCGGGTTTGAAGTTGGCATAATAGCATCCTTCATCATCTTTTGAGCCTGAGACTTTCCACGGATAGCGGTTGTTCTCACGTCCGCGTGCAGCAAATTCCCATTCAGCCTCAGTAGGCAGACGGTAGCGCTGTATGTACTTGGCCTGAGCGCCAAGTCCTGCCAGCAGATATTCTGTACGCCATGCACAGAAAGCGTTGGCCTGCTCCCAGCTTACTCCCACTACAGGATAATCGTTATAGTTGGGGTGGTTGAAGTAGAGACGCATGTAAGTCTCGTTATTGGCATTGGGGAAATCATTTACCCAGCATGTGGTGTCAGGGAAGATATTTACTATGTAGGTGTTTACAAAATCATACAGACTGCTCAGTTCCCTGTTTATGGTCTTGCGTACGATATTACCGTTATCGTCAATGTATGCGGTATCCTTTGAAATATAAACTTTCTCCTTGGATACCCCCTGGTCAGTATTCTTTATCCTATCGCTGGGGTCAAGCTGGTTCTTACGCAGCGCGGCCTGAGTATAGTCAAAGAGTTCATATCGGTAATTGAGTTGCTTTACGTCAAGAACGTTTTCTCCTGTAATGGGATGTGTATAGAATATACTCTCGATAGCTCTCTGCTGGTCTTCATTCGGCTTCTTCCATGGAATAGGCTTGGACCAGTTAAGATGTGGAGTAATGGGTTCGCCAAACTTGTCTTCAGTAATCATGAATGATTCATCGCCACCATATGCAGGATCTGCCAGACGTGTACGGATAATGGAATCACGAACCCATTCAACAAACTGGCGGTATTTTGCATTCGATACCTCTTTCTCATCCATCCAGAATGACTCTACTGATATCTCCTTAGTAGGAACGTTTGAGCCCCAAAGGCTGTCATTACCTTCTTCACCTATCTTAAGTGAACCCCTCTTGACGAGCACCATTCCGTATGGTACCGGTTCACGCAGTGCTGTCTGGGTTCTACCGGTCACCTCACCTCCGTTTGCTCCGGCATAGCCGCTGCTGGTGCAGGACTGTGTCAAAGCCATAAAGGCTGCCAAGCCGGTCAGAACAATGTTTTTCAGTTTCATTGTATGTTTGTTATAAATATCTTACACTTTTATGGATGTTCTTTCCTTTTTTAAAGAAATCAACATCAGTTTGCCAGTTTACCATCAGGTCATGACTGCCATTCCTGACACCCACGCCGCCTGTGAAAAACTCATATGCATAACCTATGAGAACATCCCTCAGCTTGCCTCCAACCATTGCGGTCACTGATATTCCAGGGCTGTAGGTGGCTCCTGCATATAACAGGGTTGAATCAAATTGGTAAGAACCTCTTACTGATAAATCCACTCTGTAAAAATCCAGGTCGCTCTCCACGAGGAAGCATGGCTGTACCGATATTAACGGATTTCTGAGCGCTATATTGCATCCTCCGGTCAAATATAATGTTGGTTTGATGTCCATCACGGCTGTATTGTCCTGTCCTTTCCCGAATTCCACGTGTGGAAAATTGAGGTGTTGGGCCGATGCTCCAAGATACCATATATCCCTTACGTATAGAACTCCTGCGCCCAGATCACCCACCGTACCGCGTTCCTGTCCGGAGGGGAAAGCCGGGTCATTCTGTGTCTCCAGTTTAAGTTTTCCGCCGTTGAATTCCTCTGACATCACTCCTCCCTGTACACCTATGTTCATCCATCCCTTTCCAATACCTATTTTATATGAATAATCAAAAAGCAGGCGGCGGTTAGTGAACAGGCCAAGGGTTTCATTTAAAAGACCTATTCCCACTGCATGACGCTGTTTGTCAAACGGCAGGGCGGTATTGGCGCCTACAAACATAGTTACAGGGGCGTTGGTATAACCTTTCATCTGCATGGACAGGGATCCTACCACGTTTGCGCGTCCGTCACGGTTCATTGCAGCCGGGTTATAGAAATTCTCCACCTCACTGAAATAGGTGAAGTGCGCATCGGTCTGTGCCTGTACCGTTATGGAAAGAGCCAGACACAGTGACATGGTAATGGAAACAAGACGTTTCATCATGTTCATCAACTTGAATAACGGCAAAAAATCATCATTATTTTTGCTCTTCATGAAAAAATGCCTAATTTTGCGCCGCTTATTCCCAAAGAAAAGTCAGAACTAAATAAAAATAAAGAACTTAAAATGATTATTGTTCCTGTTAAGGAGGGTGAGAACATAGAGCGCGCCCTCAAGAAATTCAAGAGAAAGTATGAAAAGACCGGTGTAGTAAAGGAACTTCGCCGTCGTCAGCAGTTTGACAAACCGTCAGAACTCAAGCGTCTCCAGATGGAGCACGCCATCTACGTTCAGAAACTGCAGCAGACAGAGGAATAATTTTTCCTCCTGTTCTTGCTTTTTGGTTTTTTCTTTTATATATTCGTCACTGAATCCGTTCAGCGACGAATTTTGTTATGTATATAGATCAGTTCGCGGATTATCTCAGGTTGGAGAGAAACTATTCTCCCCGTACCGTTTCCAGTTACTGTAGGGACCTTGTCCTTTTCCTTCAGTTCCTGGAGAGTGTTGACGCTGAACTGAATCTGTTGACAGCCGACAGGGATACGGTGCGTCTTTGGGTTGTGGATATGATGGATAAGGGTGAGGCTACCACTACCGTCAACCGCAAGCTGAGCACGCTGCGTTCCTTCTACAAGTTCCTGCGCATGAAAGGCATCACGGACAAATCACCGGTCCAGGGTATAAAGGGTCCCAAGAATAAGAAACCTTTGCCGCAGTTTGTCAAGGAGTCTGATATGGACAAACTCCTGGATGAAATAGAATTGGGTGAAGGGTATATGGGAATACGGAACAAGACCGTGATAGCAGTCTTTTATGAGACAGGAATGCGTATGGCTGAGCTGATAGGGCTCGATGACAGGGACATTGACTTCAGTTCCCGTACCATAAAAGTTACGGGTAAGCGTGACAAGCAACGCTTCATTCCTTTCGGGAATGAACTTGAGTTGCGTCTGCACCGGTATCTTGAAGCACGCAATGAAGAGTTTGGTCCTATGCAGGGAGCTTTCTTCCTGAGTCAGAAGGGGGAGCGCATTCCGCGTCATCAGGTCTATCATCTGGTCAAGGATGCCTTAAGCATGGTATCTGATGTGTCCAAGAAGAGCCCTCACGTGCTCAGACACACTTTTGCCACCTCAATGCTCAACCATGATGCTGAGCTTGGTGCCGTTAAGGAACTCTTGGGTCACAACAGCCTTCAGACTACAGAAATCTATGTGCATACCACATTCCAGGAACTGAAGGAAATATATAAACAGGCTCATCCGAGGGCCTAAAACCAAAAGACTATGGAAACTAAGATTAAGGCGTTGCATTTTACTGCAACAGAACAGCTTCAGGCGTTCATTGAGAAGAAGTGTGCAAAACTGGAAAGAGTGCACGAGTTCATTCAAAAGGTAGAAGTTACCCTGAAAGTGGTTAAGCCGGAAACAGCTTTAAACAAGCAGGCAAGCATTGATGTTACCATTCCAAACGGTGAGTTTTTTGCAGAGAAGACATGTGACACGTTTGAAGAAGCAGTTGATGGTTGCCTGGATGCATTGACCAGACAACTCAAGAAAAACAAGGAAAAACTGCGTGAGAAGTAAAAAACACACTGAATTTTTTTGTTCAGAAAGAAATTTGAAATAAGGGGCGGGTTCTTTGAAACTATGCCGCTATGGCTCAATGGTAGAGCAACGCACTTGTAATGCGTAGGTTGTTGGTTCGATTCCGACTAGCGGCTCTGAACGGCGGAGAAACCGGATTTTGGCTTAAGCCGACAGGAAAGTTTACTTTCATGGCGGATTAAGACGAAAGACGGATGAAGACGACAGTCTTCATAACGCGTCGAGGAAGGAGCTTTGCGTTAGCAAAGGTCAATCCGACTAGCGTTTCTCCGATCAAAAGCTTCCAAGAGAGCGCGACGAGGAAGGAGCTTCACGAAGTGAAGGTCAATCCGACGGAGCGTCTTCAACGAGGAAAGGTTCGAAAGGGTGAATTCCAGAGTGGCCAAATGGGGCAGACTGTAAATCTGCTGTCTCTCGACTTCGGTGGTTCGAATCCATCTTCACCCACAAGGCAGACATGACGATGCCGGGCAACCGGTGCCTGCGTTTATTCCTTGAAACCACCTTATTAATATAAGATAGGTCAGGAAGTAAATATCGTGACAAAGAAAGTTGCGGGAATAGCTCAGTTGATAGAGCATTAGCCTTCCAAGCTGAGGGTCGCGGGTTTGAGTCCCGTTTCCCGCTCCATATTTGTCGCTGTTATA
>CACYHN010000029.1 GCA_902774275.1 uncultured Bacteroidales bacterium | reverse complement strand
ACAAGGAATCTCCACAAGCCTGCCGGTCTTTTGCTGATGAATGGAGATATACGTCATAGGCGTACCATTGTTATCCACCACCTTGATGTTCTCCGGCTTCAGGTTGTTATAATCAGAAACACGCTGAGCAGTCCAAACACCCACCAAAAAAATGTCACGTGCCAGCTCCAGATTCTTCCCATCCTCCTTTTGTGTAAGGTCCACCTTCTCAAACCTCTCCACCTCCTCACGGGTCAGATAGATGGTATCCACATCAATAGATGATTGTGCCTTGAACTCAGTACTCTTGTAAGCCGGATTAACAGGATATCCGCGGCTCTCCGCAGCACGCAGCACACACTTCAGCTTCTTGATAAATCCACCTATAGTATTGTCAGCATAATGCACCGGCTCATGCTTAGGATCCTCCTTTTCCTTACTTATATCCTGAGCCATCAGCCAAGCCTTATACTTCACATAGCAATCCAAATCCACATCCTGGAAGTCATAAGTAATACCGGTATCCTTCATGAACTCCTTGAAGTGCCCAAGTGAGTTTGTCAAGCTGAACCGTGACCCCTGGACAAAAGTTCGTCCATGAGCCAAAGTAGTACGAGTCCCATCCTTCACATCCTGAATGTACTGGTCAATGAACTTGGTCAGCGTCATCTTCTCCTTTTTCTTCTTTGCCTCCAGCTTCTCCTCAGCTTCTCCTCTTCCTCCTTCTTCCTTTCCGCCTCAATACGCTTCTTCTCCTCAATCTCCTCTGCATACATCACATCATGAATGATAGTATTCAGCATCTCTCCAGTGAGGTTCTCACCAGCTTCATTCATCTTCTTGCCGATAGCATTAAGCTTATCTATATCCTTAGCAAAGTCAGGATTCTTTTCCAGGAACGTATTCCTTGAATTCTCCTTCTTCAGGGCACGGTATCGATTCCAATCAAACTCAGTGATAGACAGCCCCTTAATAAGGTGGCGCTGATGTACAATAACGGTAGGAACCCCATTGATGGTTCTCTTGATTCTAAGGCGAGCCTCCACGACTCCATCCTTCATAAGTGTAAAAACAGCCGGCATACCAAGGTCACAATTAATAGTAATTACTGCAAAAACAAACTCACAACATCCTCTGGACAAAGGTAAGCATTAATATTTTTGCGTGCCCCATTCGTGCCCCATTTTTTAATCGCCCCTAATCTTAAAAAAATTCAAATACTCTCTAACTATCTATCTAACAACAACATACCTCCTTAAGCACCCCATCCAAAACCGAGTTAACTAATCCCGAGCGGATCACCAGAAAAGTCCCCTACAATATCCTGTGGGGGACTTTTATTTTGTGAGATTTTAAAAGTGTACCATCATTGTACCATCATTTTCAATCAATAGACTATTTTTCCATCATCAAAAGCTCGTTTCCATACCTTAGGGAACTGTAGCGCAAGTACAGCCTTTTTCATCCCTAAGGTGCACCGTAAATACGCTTTTCCGCGAGTGGACCCCTCACCTTAGGGAGCCACAATGCACATAGAGCCATTTTCATCCTAAGGTGAACAGAAAATACACTTTCTCGCGTATCCTAACCCTAATTCCATTCACTTACAATAATACACATAACATATGTAGTTCTGCAAGTGTGTAGATTTCCAATAAGATGTTGTTATTCGGCTCAATTATAAACAATATACGGCTCATTATTCAAATAATTGAGCCGTAAATTAGTCTTTTTCGACCCATTTTGAGCCGTAACACGAATAGAACCGTCCCATTTGTGTTACTGCAAATCTTGAAAGATTTGCAATGGATGTTCGTTTGGATGGGGATACCGTGTGGTTGACCCAGGCGCAAATGGTTGATTTATTTCAAACAACAAAGCAGAATGTCAGCTTGCATGTCGGGAATGTATTCAAGGAAGGTGAACTGAAGCAATCGGCAACAGTCAAGGAATACTTGACAGTTCAACAGGAAGGAAAAAGAAGGTTTTTCGCAATGTCAAATATTACAATCTGGACGTTGTAATATCGGTCGGATACCGGGTAAAAAGCAAGCGTGGCACGGATTTCCGTATATGGGCGAGACAGATTCTGAAAGAATATCTTGTTAAAGGTTATGCTGTAAATCAACGAATACATAGTGAACAGATAGGTGAACTCCGTCAGCTAGTAGGAATGCTTGGCCGTGTGCATCGGAATGAAGTGTATCCTTTAAAAATGGCACAAAAGGGACAGTCCCCATTGTGCCATTTGCATATTCCGGGGATAATCTCTTAATTTGCAGAAACTAATCCTTTTCTAGCCGTTATGAAACCAAGAACCTTACAGTTTATTTTGAATTTTTCCATTGTTGCCGCAGCAATATGTACCAGTGTATGGCTGTATAACTCTTTTGGTCCCAATTTGGCAAAAGTAGATCATGCCTGTCTTGTAATAGAAGCTGTCTTCTCAGTAATCATCATTATCCTGGCTCTCACCAGGAAGAAGTGGAATAAGCAATAACGCAAAGGGGACGGTTCTGTTCGCGAACAGAACCGTCCCCTTTGCGTCGCCCTTGCGTTAATGTGCATAAACAGGCCTGATGGGACGTCCTACATATCGGCCTGAATAACCTATATAGATTTCATTATAGATGTCCTCATCAGTTTTAAGCTCTTCATCATAATGAAAGGTTATGTCAAGTGAGTTATGAGGTTGTCTGGCCCAAAGAGAACTTGTCCAGTAATTTACAGTAGGATCGCTGTTGAATAGTTTCGCCCCGGTTTTATATCCGGCAGCAGGAATGAATATGGATTTATCCGTATGGCCTTCAATATTACTGGTTACTTTAAATCCTTTCACGCCATTTAATTTTGTCCATTTCCACGTGCAGCTGTCAAGTAGCTCCTGGAATTCCTCTGCTGTAGGGATACGCCAGTTTCCACCCCATTTGACATGGGCGATATCATCAGATGATTCAATTACAATAAGAGTATCCGTATAGTCATTATATCCGAATTTGCTCTTGGGGCAGTATTTGGTGAGGCTGTTAAGATTCTCCTCATCATATTCACCTACGTTGTATTTATATGTTGTCCAGTAATAATAATCTTTGGTATCCGTTTCAGCCCAGGCATAATAATCACCGTATTCTTGAGGTTGTGATGCTCCGATATTGAATGTGGCCCAGTTGACGCTCAGACCAAGATCCACAAATTGAGGAACAGTTTTCAGCTCATTATCCTTGTCACATGAACTGACAATGAACAGCAAGGCTGACAGTGAAAGAACGATAAGCTGGTTTTTCATAATGAATTATTTTTTTATCTCCTCAAAATCAACGTATTCACCATCAGAGTCTGAATAAACTTTCTTTTTGGCTCTGGCTCTCCTGCGTACTGTTTGCTCTCCTTCTGCTTTTTTCTGCTTGCGGTCACCCTTACGGAATATGCCCACTATGGCAGCAAGGACGGTGACAAGCACATCTCTTGCGAAAGTGAGCACTGCGAGCAATACAAAAAGCAGTATAAACAGTATTATCAGTGCGGTAATAATCATTTGTGTCCGTTTTTAACAGGATAGGGCAAATAATATGCCAAACAGGATCAGTGGCGTCCTTTTGTCAGAATTGACAGGATTATGTACCATCCTATGACAGCGGCAAGTCCTTTCTCATGCATTGAAACAAGAATCGCAACCGATATTATAAGGAACATGAACCTGACTTTGTTGTCAGCCCACTTGAGATTCTTGAACTTGAGTGAGAACATGGGGATCTCACTTACCATAAGCCATGCAAACAGCAGTACAAGAACTCCGATAATCCAGGGCGCAAAGGTTACATCAGTCCAGTCTTTTTGGAACAGGCCACACCAGAAAAGGGCATTGGCGGGGACAGCCAGACCCAGGAACGATGATGTTTGACGTTCATCAGTGTTGAACTTGGCCAAACGCAGGGCTGCGAATACTGCCAATAATAATCCTATGTAAGGATAGATGGATGCCAAAGTAGAGCATGTGTAGTCAAGACCGCGCAGGGTCATGAGACAGAGCATGGCCGGGGCTAACCCGAATGTGACAAGGTCTGCCAGTGAATCAAGCTCCTTTCCTATGGGAGAGTAGGCTTTGAGAGCACGGGCGGAGAGACCGTCACAGAAATCAAACAAAGCACCTGCCACTACCCAAAGCAGGGTATGCCAGGCATCAGCGTTGAAAGCGGCCATTACAGCCATGCAACCGGAAAGGAGGTTGCAGCATGTAATGGTATTGGGGATATGTCTTGTTATGCGGTTTGCCATTGCTTATGATAATTTAGCCAGAATTGTGATGTCAGCCGTGACCTTCTGATTGACTTTGACGCATACCAGAGAGTCAACGGGAAGATATACATCCACTCTGGAGCCGAATTTGATGAATCCCATGTGGCTGTTGATGCGGGCTTCATCGCCGGGTTTACAATATGTGACAACTCTGCGGGCCAAGGCTCCTGCAATCTGACGGAGCATGATTTCCTTACCCTCCGGGGTCTTGATCACTACGAGTGAACGTTCATTCTCAGTGCTGGCCTTAGGCTTGAATGCGGCGTAGAAACTGCCATCCTGATGCTCTACCTTGGTTACAGTTCCGTTTACCGGGAACCAGTTGGCATGCACACTGTAAACGCTCATGAATATAGATACCACGATACGGCGGTCCTTGAAGTAGTCAGTTTCATCAACCTCTTCAATGGCTACGATGGTGCCGTCTGCAGGTGAAACTACTACCTTTTCCACGTCATCGCTGGGGAAGCGCCTTACCGGGTTCCTGAAGAAATGCAAAAAAAACCATACGAAAAGGAGCGTTATGCCTAATGCCAGATATGACCACCAACCGTAAATGGGTGTAATCAGAAAAAGGGGTAGGTTGATTACAAAGAAAAGAACTGCCACAATGGTGAGTGTAGTTTTTCCTTCCGGATTTATTTTGGTATGCTTTCCGTTATTTTCAGCCATTGCTATTACATTTATTTTACAAAGATAAAGCTTTTGATGATATAACGGCATACTTATTGCAGTGTATTTTTTGTGTTGCACGTTTTGTTGAAAACTTTGGGATGCGCATGGTTGTCTCTCTTACAGAATGGAAGTAACTTTAAAAACTTTTTCAGCTCAAGGAAAATATGCAGGAATTTGTCCATTTACATGTGCATACGCAGTACTCTCTGCTTGATGGCCAGACCAATATCAAGAAGATGGTTGATAAGGCCATAGCCGATGGTATGCCTGGTGTTGCCGTAACGGATCACGGCAACATGATGGGCATAAAGGAGTTCAAGAATTACTGCGACAAGGTTAATGGTAAGCTGCAGGAGCAGGGAAAGCACTTCAAGCCTATCATAGGTTGTGAGGTATATGTTGCGCCACGCCGTAAGGAGCAGCGTGACAGTAAGGAACTGGACGGTGCCAACTATCACCTTATCCTGTTGGCCAAGAATGAGAAAGGCTATCATAATCTCATCAAGATAGTGTCACGTGCCTGGACTGATGGTTTCTACTCTCATCCGCGTACGGATAAGTATGACCTTGAAAAGTATCATGAGGGTATAATATGTTGTTCGGCCTGTCTGGGCGGTGAGGTCCCCAAACTGATAACCGCGGGTAAGATAGATGAGGCTGAGCAGGTGGTTCAGTGGTTCCACAATCTGTTCGGTGATGACTACTATCTGGAGCTACAGCGTCATAAGGCCACCGTTGAGAAAGCCAATCATGAGGTATATCCGCTACAGGTAAATGTGAACACGCATCTTAAACGTATGTCGGCCAAGTTCGGCATCAAGATGATATGTACCAACGATGTCCATTTCCTTGATGAGGATAATGCTGATGCCCATGAACTGCTCATATGCCTGTCAACAGGCCGTACTCCCGATGACCCCAGCCTGATGCGCTATTCCAAGCAGGAATGGTTCAAGACGACAGAGGAGATGAACCGTCTGTTTGAGGATGAACAGGAGGCGCTTGCCAACACAATTGAGATTCTGAACAAGGTTGAGGAGTATTCCATTGACCATCCGCCCATCATGCCGAACTTTGCCATACCAGAGGAGTTCGGTACAGAAGAGGAGTATCGCAAGCGTTTGACAGAGGATGACCTTTTCAAGGAGTTTACCTGCAATGAGCATGGTGAGACGGTGATGTCAAAGGAGGATGCTGACAAGAAGATAAAGAAACTGGGCGGATATGACAAGCTATACCGTATCAAACTGGAGGCTGACTATCTGGCTGAGCTGACATTCCAGGGTGCCAAGGTACGCTACGGTGATCCCATTCCTGACAGTGTAATGGAGCAGCTCAAGTTTGAACTGCATATCATGAAGACCATGGGCTTTCCGGGATACTTCCTCATTGTGCAGGATTTCATCAATGCCGCCCGAAAGGAGCTGGGGGTATCGGTAGGGCCGGGACGTGGTTCTGCCGCAGGTTCGGCTGTGGCATACTGCCTGGGCATTACGCAGATTGACCCCATCAAGTATGACCTGCTGTTTGAGCGTTTCCTTAACCCTGACCGTATTTCACTGCCTGATATAGATGTGGATTTTGATGATGACGGCCGTGGACGCGTGTTGCAGTGGGTTACAGAGAAGTACGGCAAGGAGAAAGTGGCGCATATCATCACCTATGGTTCCATGCAGACCAAGATGGCCATAAAGGATGTGGCGCGTGTGCTTGAAGTTCCGCTGGATATTTCAAACGGACTGTGCAAGGCAATACCGGATCGTTTGCCTGATAAGCCCGATGGCTCCCCCCGGAAACCTACTTTTGCCAATATCCAGGAGTGCGTACCGGAGATTCAGCAGGCAGCGGCATCTGATGACGAGCGTTTGCGCAACACCATAAAGTTTGCCCGTATGCTTGAGGGCAATGTACGCGGAACAGGCGTGCATGCTTGCGGCACCATAATATGCCGTGATGATATAACTGATTGGGTGCCTGTATCATGGGCCACTGACAAGGAAACAGGTGAACGCCTGCTTGTAACCCAATATGAGGGTAGCGTGATTGAGGATACCGGCCTTATCAAGATGGACTTCCTGGGTCTTAAGACCCTGTCCATAATAAAGGAGGCGGTAGAGAATATAAAGAACAGCCTGGGTATTGATGTGGATATCGATAAGATTCCCATTGATGACAAAAAGACGTTTCAGTTATACTGTGAGGGCAGAACCATAGGAACGTTCCAGTTTGAATCACCCGGTATGCAGAAATATCTGCGTGAACTGCAGCCGGGCGTATTTGAGGACCTCATAGCCATGAACGCCCTCTACCGTCCGGGCCCTATGGATTACATTCCTGATTTCATTGACCGTAAGTTGGGTCGTAAGCCTATTGAGTATGATATCCCCATCATGGAGAAGTACCTTAAGGATACGTACGGCATCACGGTATATCAGGAGCAGGTGATGTTGCTGTCACGTCTGCTTGCCAACTTTACCCGTGGTGAGAGTGATACTCTGCGTAAGGCCATGGGTAAGAAACTCAAGGACAAGCTGGATCACCTTAAGCCCAAGTTCATTGAGGGTGGTAAGGCTAACGGTCATGACCCGCAGGTGCTGGAAAAGATTTGGGCAGACTGGGAGAAGTTTGCATCATACGCGTTCAACAAGTCGCACGCCACATGCTACTCATGGGTAGCATACCAGACAGCCTGGCTCAAGGCCAACTATCCGTCACAGTATATGGCTGCCGTGCTTAGCCGTGCAGCCGATATAACTGAGGTTACCAAATTGATGGATGAGTGTAAAGCCATGGGTATAAACGTTCTTGGGCCCGATGTAAATGAGAGCGTGCCGCGCTTTGGTGTGAATGCCAAGGGTGATATCCGATTCGGCATGGCATCAGTCAAGGGTGTGGGCGAGAACGCGGTTACAGCTATTGTGAGTGAACGTAAGGCTAACGGTCCCTATAAGAGCATCTTTGATTTTGTGCAGAGAGTGAACCTGAGCGCCTGCAACCGCAAGAACATTGAGAACCTGGCTATGGCCGGTGCATTTGACTGTTTTACCGAGATAAGACGTGAGCAGTTTGTCCAGCCCTGCGGCAAGAATGAGGTGTTTGCCGATGTTCTGGTACGTTACGGTACCAAATACCAGACAGACCGTATGGAGTCACAGTTCTCTTTGTTTGGCGATATGGGAAATAATGACCTTATTGCCACACCAACCATTCCTGATGCTCCGGAATGGCCTTTGCTGGAACGTCTTAACAGAGAAAAGGAGTTGGTTGGAATATATCTTTCAGCACATCCGCTTGATGATTATCGTGTCATTCTGGAGAATGTTTGCAATGTGGGGATGGCTCAGCTTGATGACAGGCAGTCTCTACTCAATAAGGATCTTATACTGGGCGGTGTGGTGACAAATGTACGTGAGTCACGCATGAAGAACGGCAAGCCGTGCGGTTTTACCAGGATTGAGGATTTTACAGGTTCATCAGAGATTGCCCTGTTTGGTGAGCCGTGGCTCAAGTGGTGCAATATGATGAAGGTGGGCAATTTCCTCTTTATCAAAGCCAAGTGCCTGCAGAACAGATATATGCCGGAGAGGACAGACTTTGTGATAAACTCCATCGAGTTGCTGCAGGATGTCAGGGATACGGCTATCAGCAGCCTCTCTGTATCCATGCCGCTCACGTCCCTTGACAAGGAGTTTGTGAGTGATCTGGATACCCTCACGCAGAAAGAAGGTAATGTAACGCTTAAGTTTGAGATGTCAGACGGCAGTAACAAGGTGAGTCTGGCATCGGCCGGCAGGAGAATCAGTGTGACTCAGGAACTGGTGAGTTACCTCAAGAATAGAGAATCAGTAGAATTATTATTCAATAAATAACACCAAAGAGTATGGAATTTGAGATTACAAATCAGAATTTTAATGAAATCATCTCACAGGGCAAGCCTGTGTTGGTGGATTTCTGGGCTACATGGTGCGGACCTTGCAAGCGTCTGGGCCCCATCATTGAGGAGATTGCCGCTGAGTATGACGGCAAGGCTATTGTAGGCAAGTGCGACATTGAGGAGAATGATGACCTTACGGATAAGTTCGGAATCATGAACGTTCCCACCGTTGTATTCCTCAAGGACGGCAAGGAGGTGGACCGTGTGGTTGGTCTGGCTATGAAGAATGTCTATCAGGAGAAACTTAACGCTCTTATCTGATTATGGCACAGGATGAATTTCTGGAGGATGATATAGACGATCAGAAAACGGTTGAATATATCAGGAACACCCTGCCGCAGGAACTCAAGGAGAAGTATTCTGATGATACCTTGTATTATATACTTGATGTCATAAATGACTACTTCACCACAAGCGGGGTGCTGGAGCAGGAGCCCGATGCTGACGGTTGCATCAATATTGACAATGATGCTTTGGTGGCCTATATAATAAAGGAAGCCAAGAAAGACAAGGTTGGTTCTTTCCCGGCCGATGAAATCATTCTCATCGTAGAGGCTGAGGCTGACTACGTTGACTCGCTAGGCGAGTGAAAATGGGGACTGTCCCCATTTTCACATTTGCAATGTGCGTGAACCATCACTGTTCTCGGTGATGGTCACTTTTTTTGCGTCAAGCGGGAGGAGTTCCTCCACCAGCTCCGGCCACTCTATGAAGCAGAGGGCACCGCTGTAGAAATAATCCTCATAACCCAGGTCATAGACCTCTTCCAGCTTCTTGATGCGGTAGAAATCAAAGTGGTAGATAAGCTCAGCAGTGGTTGCTGAGCGGTATTCGTTGATGATGGCAAAGGTGGGGGAGTTTACCTCATCCTCCACGCCAAGCAATTTACACAGAGCTTTGATGAATGTGGTCTTGCCGGCTCCCATCTTGCCGTAGAATGCAAATACTGTATCATCGCCCATCTGGCCTATAAACTGGCGTGCGGCCTCTTCTATATGGTCCAGGTCTTTTATTGTGATTGTCATTTCTTTTTAGGGTTAAGGGTTATGAAAGGTATTATCATCTCCTCAAGTGACACGCCTCCGTGCTGGAAGGTCTCCTTGTAGAATGATGCGTAGCTGTTGAAATTGTTCTGATATACAAAGTAATCGGCCTCAGTGCAGAATATGTATGATGTGCTCACGTTGGGTGAGGGCAGGTGGGCCTTGAGCGGCTCCGTTATCTCATACACATCCTTGGGGTTGAACCCCAGGTTCTTGCCCAGTTTGTAACGGAGGTTGGTGTTGGTGGTACGGTCACCGGCTATCTTGATGGCGTGGTTCACCAGTATGCTGCCGTGGTCTGTGGTTATCATCACCTTGCGTCCTGTGGCTGCCATGGAGCGGAACAGTTCACGTACCGATGAATGACGGAACCATGACAATATCAGGCTGCGGTAGGCTGCCTCGTCATTGGCCAGCTCACGCATCATGCGGGAGTCTGTCTTGGCATGTGATAGTATATCAATGAAGTTAACCACCACTACATTGAGGTCATTGGGGAGCAGGTTGTTGAACTGGCTGAGCAGTTTATCGGCTGCAGCGGAGTCATTGACCTTGTTGTATGAGAATGTGTTCTTGCGGCGGTAGCGGTCCAGATGGGTCTGGATGAGCGGTGCCTCATTGAGATTCTTGCCCTCCTCAGAATCCTCATCAACCCAAAGGTCAGGGAACATACGGCTTATTTGCTCTGGCATGAGGCCGGAGAAAATGGCGTTACGGGAATATTGTGTAGCTGTGGGCAGTATGCTGTAATAGAGCTGCTCATCAAAGGTAAAGAGCTCCGCAAGCTCTGCCGATAGCACACGCCACTGGTCATAACGGAAGTTATCCATCACAATCAGGAACAGTTTCTCTTCACTGTCCAAAGCCGGGAATATGTATTTTTTGAACAGGTCAGGGCTCATGACCGGGCTCTTGTCACGGTCAGTCATCCAGCTCATGTAGTTACGCTTTATGAACTTGGCGAACGCGGCGTTGGCCTCTGTCTTCTGCATCTTGAGCATATCATGCATGGAGCTGTCGGCTTCCTTGAGCTCCAGCTCCCAATATACCAGCTGGCGGTAAACCTCTATCCAGTCATCGGCAGTGAGGGAGTCATTAATCTGCATGCTCAGCTTACCAAAGTTCTGCTGGTAGTTGCGGTCAGTCTCAGCCGTTACTATATCGCGTTTGTGGATGTTCTTCTTGAGTGACAGCAGTATCTGATTGGGGTGAACCGGCTTTATCAGGTAGTCGGCAATCTTGGAGCCTATGGCCTGGTCCATAATGTTTTCCTCCTCACTCTTGGTTACCATGACTACCGGGATATTGGGGTCGATATCCTTGATGTATTGAAGCGTTTCCAGGCCGCTCATACCTACCATGTGCTCATCGAGCAGCACCAGGTCATACTGGCGGGCACGGCACATCTCAAGCGCATCGTGGCCGTTGGTTGTGGTGTCCACCTCATAGCCTTTGTTCTCAAGGAACAGTATGTGTGCCCTGAGCAGGTCAATCTCATCATCGACCCATAAAAGTGTACCCAGTTTATTCTCCATCGTCTTGGTCAGTGTTTTCGTTATACTCCTCAAAGAGTGTGGCTCCGTCTATCTCAAATTCGGGTATGTTCAGGAACTTTTCCTCATAGAAATCCTGATACTCATTGAAACTATAGTGCTTGAGCAGTATATCCAGGTTCTTGGGGGTTATGATGACGGCTTTTATGCCACTCAGTTTGGCGGCCATATCTGCGTCATCATACAGATTGCGGCTATATACAAATGCCTCATCAAAGTTGAGGAACTCGCCTACTTTGAGCATTCCTATGCCCTGCTCGGTCTGGAATTCCATATCAAAGTTACGCATCATGTAGTTGGTGAAGTTGTATCGGGCTACCTCAAACAGAAGTTGATTGCGGTCCAGTTCACCGTCAGGATATGCCAGCACAAACAGGAACGGCTGGTAGCGGTCTTCACTAAATTGAGGCTTGTCGCTGTTTGAGCCGGAGGTCTCATCGTCCGTGCCGTTACGGCGGTCCCATATTGAGCCGAAAGATGTGGATTGCAGAATCTTTCCGTTTTGTATTCCCTGGGCAATAAGTCCGGCTAGCTGACTTATCTCATTCTCCGGGTATTTTGCCACTATTTCCTTGAGTTTCTCCAGGAAAGAATTGGCGTCATCATTCTGTAGGTCAAGTGTGGCATCCAGGAACATGAACTTGGCGCGGTGCTGTCCGATAGGATATTTTGTGGCCGATATCTGGCAGTTCTCCTTTACAGTGAACATGTCACCTTTACGATAGGCATCGTATGTTACGGCATAGATGGAATCCTCGCGGTGCTTTCCGTAACGGGCGTTGTCTATGTAGTCAGAGTCACATACCATCACCGTGTAGTCACTCTCAGGGTAGGACCGCTGCATTCGGGCACGGCAGCTGTCAGCCTCAATAGTCTTGCCCCATAGCGAGTACATGAGATAGAGGTTGTACATGGCTTTGTCAGCCTCATCGGACTGGGGATAATCTGTGGTTATGCGTACAAATGACTTCTCGGCATCAGGATACTCTGTAAGACGGTCTTTGTAGATGATTCCCTGTTCCAGGAGAGCTTCTGATATGAGTTTATCGGATTTCAACTTCTCCTCATCCGAGAATGGTATCTGCTGTATGTAATACTCGCGTTTGTGTGGGTCTGTTTCCAGTGATGTAACAATGATGGAATCAGAGATCAATGCTGTTGAATCTGCATCCCAGGAGTTTTCATAAGATTGTACGATGCTTTCTATTATATCCTGCGCTGCGGCCAGCATCGTCTTGTTTGATCTACGCCAGTTATCCTCAAGTTTACGGTCACCCCATTGCTTGCGGAAGTCCTTCTTGCCGCGCTCTACAGCTTTTGCATTGTAAAAATACCATCCGCCAGATGCCGTGCCGTCATCATCTTTGACGGACAGTTGTGATGCGGCATCCTTGATGCTCTCATTCTTGGCCTCCTGTAAGCGGCGTTCCTCTTCAAGGCGTTCTTTCTCTTTAGCATCCTCAATCACCTGGTCTAATATGGCGTATAGCTTATCCTCAGGCAGGGTGGCCAGCCATTGCAGGCTATCCTGGAGCTTGATGGTTTCAGAACATCTCACCAGGTCTTCAAGAACCTCAGAGCGGAGTTTTACGGTAGGGTATTCCTTGTGTGAGGCGCCAATCATGCCTACGGCCTGGGAGTAGCATCTTGAGGCGTTGGGATAATCGGCCATATCCCAATAGAGATTAGCCATGGTGAGCAGGAGAATACCTTTTTCAGGGGATGATTTCTCTGATTTTGCCAGGCCATCATTATAGAGTTTTAATGCGTTTACAGTATCCCCTCTTAGCAGATATATGTTACCCTTGGCATAATAAATCTGGTCAAGGCTCTCCTTGTTGTTGGGGTCACGTTCCATCCGGTTGAGTTTTTTCATGATCTTGCGCACATTGCCATTCTGAGCCATGGTCTCAGTCTGCTGTATGCGTGCATGGAACTCTATCTCATGAGGTGGGCTCATACGGATGACCTTGCCGAACATGCGGTAGGCATCATCATTCCTTCCTGTGGTCTTATATAGCTGGGCCAAAAGATATCTTTCACGTATGCGCTGTTTCTTACTTACTCCTTTGCGCCCTATAGCCTCCTCAAGCGGGGCAATACTCTCCTCATAGCGCTCCTGTTTAAGCAGGTGCGATGCAAATCTTGCCTGATAGTCGCGGCGGCGGGCTAAACCCGTCTTAGTCTGGCCGGAACGCTGGAACAACTCTTCTGGCTCATAGTTCCAGTCCATAAGAGAGTAGCATTGGGCCATCTTGTATTGGGCCTCTGCCACTATCTCCGGCTCATCAAAGTAAAGTTTTGTAATGTAGGAGTATGTGCTGGCTGCCTCAATGAAATCACCCTTCTGGCGTTGTGCATCAGCCATAAGGAACCATGCGTGCCACATGAACGGGTTATACTCATTCTTAGCCTGCCAACTCTTTTCTGTTTCATTTGGGGTTCCCTTCTGCTTCTTCTTGGGCTTGGCTGAGATGGAGTGGAGCTTTATGCCTTTCTGTGCCTTTTCTATGGCGCGGTCAAAATCTGATGCGCCTGTCTTGCGGACACTTTCATCATCTATAGGGTAGAGGTCAAGTATTTCCAGAAGGTTGTCTTTCTTGGCATTCTCCTGTGCCTCATAGCCTTTTTTGTAGGCTTCATTACCGTTGAAAAAGACATTGTATTTGGTTACGGTGGCCTGGTAATAGCGTGAGAATACGGTGTTATGACTTGTGGAACACCCTGCCGCAGCTATCAGCAACAGCATCAAACAGGCATATCCGGCAAGTCGTTTCATTTCTATCTTTATTCTATCTCATTCATCATGGAGTAGCATTCCTCCTTTAGCTCATCGGGAAGTTCTATCTCTCTGGCCTGCAGGCACTCCATCCATTCCCTTACCTCATTCTGCTGCATGGTGTACATCACGTAGCGGAACTCTTCAACCTCACTGTCATTATATGAATCGGAACTGCGGCCTTTGAACCGGTCCAGTTCCTCATCATCAAAGTACTGCTTGCTGCGCAGTCGTGCCTCTGCCAGTTTCTGCTTCTCACATACCAAATGCTTGCCGCAGCACTCGCCCTGAGGGACGGTAGGATCAGCATCACCTGTACTATTGCCTGAACCGGCGCGGCTGTCTGTGTTGTGCGTCTTGGTCCATCTGTCCAGATAGAACAGAACGAACATCAGCAACAATACGGCTGCACATATGTAATATGTGGTATTATTCATAACGGAAGTTTTACTCTTAAATTGCGAAGATACTAAAAAGCAAATTGTGAATTAAAAAAGTGAACCCGATTTCTCGGATTCACTTTTTTCAGTCGGGGTGACTGGATTCGAACCAGCGACCACACGCCCCCCAGACGCGTACTCTAAACCGGGCTGAGCTACACCCCGCTGATGGTTTCAAGCCTTACGGCTTTCAAAACCGAGCGCAAAGGTATCTCTTTTTGTTATATTATCCAATTATTCCCGCTTTTTTTTCACCTCTTTTACCTTTGCCTTGACCGGAGCTTTCTTGGGCGGATTGTTTATTATCTCAGGCAACAGCATGAAACTCTTGAGAGGTTTGGCATCCGTGAATCCCATAGGGACGGTATGCCCGTTTTCATTATACTCAAATGCAACAAAATATCTTGCATACGGTTGGAAACGGTCTGTGGGGAACACAGTGGTTATCCGATAGGTCTTGCCGGGTTTGATCTTGATCTTTTTTACCGCCATTACCTGGAAACTATGCTCTCTCTCCACAATCCTCAGGAATATGGGACCCACATAAATGCTGTCACCCTGATTGGTAACCTCAAAGGTTACATAACCCTCATCCCCCACTGAGAGCCCCCTAAGTCCTATCTCGGGGTCACTGCACATCTTTATATTCTTGCCGAAATCAGGGAAGCTGATAAACTGAGCCTGTACTGACATTGCCATCATGGCGGCAATGCATATTGCTAAAAACTTTCTCATAAGCGCATCTGATTGGATAATCAAACCAAAGATAATGTAAAGTTTTGCGTTTGTCAAGTATCCCGGCGTTTTTAACCTTCGCGGCAGAAATCCAGCATCTCCAGAAACAGGTCCTCAGTGACAGAGCATCGGCACAGAGTTCCGCCCCGTCCTGGCAACAGAGTCTGTAATGATTCTTTCCTGTCAAGACAGATGGCTTTCAGGCTGTCATACCATTTGCAGTTGAGAATTACAGGACCGTATTGTTCCTTTGTAAGATATTGCACCCTGCGCAGTTCTGTTGAAGGCAGGCCGCATAGGGCAAACCCCAAATAAGAAGCTCCCACTTCTGCCCATGACCGGGCGGCGCCTTCAGTATAACATTGGCAGTGCTCTGCAGCTACCTCACGGAAAGCTTTTTCAAGTATATGGGAGAATTCTTCCTGTTGCATAGACTGCAAAAATAAAATAATTTCATAAGGTATGTGTGTAATAATGTAAAATGGATTAAACCATTTGTGTCCAACGCAGTCCAAACACCACATTTAGTGATATATGAAGAAAGCATTCCTGTTACTGACCATACTCCTTTTCGTTGTGCCGCAGATAAGCCAGGCTCAAAGGAACTCTGAGAAAGAGAAAGAAAAGTCCAAACTCACCGGTAAGACTTCAGTTACGGGCCGTGTAATTGACGGCTCAACCACAGAGTATATGCCTCAAGTGACAGTTCAGCTTCTGCAACTGCCTGACACCACCTTTATATATGGTTGTATCACCGATAATGAAGGCTGGTTCACTATCAAGAAGGTTCCTCAGGGTGAATACCTGTTGCGCTACTCCTTCATGGGCTATAGCACCGTTGACTTTGATTTCAAGGTTCTCAAGGAGGACCGTGACCGTCAGCTTGGTGTGTTCAAGATGTATGAAACCAGCATCATGCTTACTGAGGCTGTGATTGAGGATGCATTACCTCCCACTCAGGTGGTTGATGACACCCTTATGTTCAACGTAAGCGCTTTCCGTGTGCCTGAGGGCTCCGTGCTGGAGGAACTCATCAAGCGTCTGCCCGGTGTTGAGGTTGATGAAAACGGCGGTATTACCGTGAATGGCCGTACCGTGTCACGTATCCTTGTGGATGGCCAGGAGTATTTTGGCAATGACCGTCAGATGGCCACCAAGAACCTGCCGGTAAACATCATTCACCGTATCAAGACCTATCAGCGCAAGAGTGACCTGGCCCGTGTGACCGGCATTGATGACGGTGAGGAGGAGACGGTTATGGACCTTGAGATAAAGCCTAACATGCGTAACGGATGGTTGCATAACATAGACGGCGGTATAGGTAAACCTGTAGGTAACAATGACTATGGTGACTGGATCAAGTTCCTCTGGTCTGGCCGATACACACTTAACCGTTTCCAAGCCAACACACAGCTTTCAATCAATGCCAACACCCAGAACTCCGGCCGTGGTAACGGTGTAAGCTACAATACGCAGATTGGCGTTAACTTCTCAAAGAATATAGGTGAGCCGTTCCCGCGCAGACGTAATGAGTTCCCATTGGTGGTGGGTGGTAACGTAAGGTTCAACGGTTCAACCTCACGCTCCATAAGCGAGTCGGAATCAGAGACATTCGCCACCCAATATCAACCTTCATCTTTCCGTAATAATGGCTCCAGTGGCAATAGCGGCAGCGGTAGCGTAAACGGCGAGTTCCGTATGGAGTGGAAACCGGATTCATCACTGAATATCATATTCCGTCCAAGTTTCCAGATAAGTAAGAACAATAATAATTCTGATCAAAACTCAGTTACCTTTAACACCGATCCATATATTGCTACAGATATGATTAGTATTCTTGATGAATACAAGAATATGCCTGATTCAATAAAGAATTCAATATATGTAAACTCACAAGAGAGCTACAACCACAGCGAGAGTACAAATAATCAGATAAGCGGTGAGTTCCAGTTCAATAAAAGATTCAATGACTTAGGACGGAATTTCACAGTCAGATTTACATTCGGTGCCACAAAAGGTACAAGTGATAGTTACTCATTTTCTGACCAGAAATATTATCGTCCCGAAAATAAGAATCGTAGTAGAGTTCAGAAACGTTACAATGCCAGTCCTACAGACAACAGCAACTGGTCAGGCCGCATCATGTGGAGTGAGCCTATTGATTCAGGACGTGGTAACCTTCAGCTAAGTTATCAGGTTCAGGTTAACAATCGTAACCAGAATCGTGAAACCTATGATTTTACTAAGCTAGACAATCCTACTTGGTATGAGGATTGGATTTTGCCTGATGATTATGAGCAGTACAGGAGTGATAGTTTAAGCCGTAGTGCCACCAATGTTTCACGTAATCATACTCTTACGTTGCAGTTCCGTTATAACGGAGAAAAGTCAAACTTCAATGTAGGCGTAAACTTTATGCCGCAATATACCGGAATGGACAATTTCCAGTATATGGGTAAGGTTATCGGCGATACATCACGTGTGGTTTACAACTGGAGTCCTTCTATCAACTACCGGTATCGCTGGAACCGTCAGCAGAGCATTCAGATAACCCTGCGTACCAATACCAGCCAGCCTTCAATGGAGGACATGATGGATATTACGGATGACAGCAATCCTCTCAATATCCGCAAGGGTAATCCCGGACTGCTGCCCACTCTGAGAAACAGCATGGAATTCAACTATCAGAACAATATCCAGGAGACAAACAAGACTATAAACCTGCGTGTATCCTTGGAGAATTCACTGAGAAACATATCACAAAGGACGGACTATGATCCCAGTACCGGTGTATCTGTTACTCAGCCCCAAAACATGGATGGATTCTGGACTAACTGGAGTACTAATCTGAACCTTTCATTCAACCAGACCATACCTAATTCAAAATGGCGTTACTCTACCAGTGCCACGGCACAGTTCCGTCATCAGGAGAGTTATATGAGTACAGGTAGAATAGGCCAGTACAATCCTGGTTCAGGAACAGGAGGAGCAGCCATACTGAGTACTACTGAGACTGTAAGTGCCGGTGAGAACGGCTCCGTAACATATCGTAATGACTGGTTTGAGGCAACCGTCAACGGCCGTTTCAACTATAACCACTCTGATAACGACCAGCGTCGCAGCAGCAATGGCAACATGGATACTTATACATTCAGTTACGGTGCCCGTGCCAATGCCCGCCTGCCGTGGCGAAACCTGAATCTGGGAACAGACCTCACCATGCAGAGCCGCAGAGGTTACAGTGGCGGTTATAACAGGAATGACCTTATCTGGAATGCCAATGCATCATTCAGTTTCCTGAAAGGTAATGCCGCTACAGTCCAGATTCAGTACTACGATATCCTGAATGATGAGAGTAATGTAACCCGTTCAGTATCAACTACAGGCCGTACCGATACCAAGAACAATAACATTCACAGTTACATAATGGTACATTTCATACTGCGTGTGAATGTATTCGGTAACCGCGCGGCTCGCAGGGAGATGCGTCAGGAATCAAGAGCCATGATGGGCGGCGGTATGCGTGGCGGTATGGGCGGCGGATTCGGCGGACCGAGATAATTGAGAATTGAAACGCAGTACCTGCGTTACCCCGCGACATAAAAGAGGCCGACTAAAAAGGTTCGTAACCTCTCTGAGAATTGTATGTTTGACTATGGTACTCGTAGGAGTACGAATAAAAAGAGGATGACTAAGACTTTTTAGTCACCCTCTTTTTAATTTTCAATTTTCAATTCTCAATTTTCAATTTTTCATTTGAAGAATGAAAAATGTACTGAGCCGTACACTTTCATGTCTGTGAAACGCGGGTGCTCTGAGAAGTTGTTCTTGCTTCCGTGCTCCAGTACAAAAATGCCGTCAGGAGCCAAAAGACCGTTATCAAGGACCAGGTCAGGTATTTCAGCCAGGTTTTCAAGCTGATAGGGAGGGTCTGCAAAGATGAAGTCAAACTTGGTATTGCCCCCTGCTATGTATTTGAATACATCACCCTTAATAGGGAGGCATCGGTCAGTCTTAACTGTTTCCATTACCTTACAAATGAAATTGTAATGGGCAGGGTCTTTCTCCACGCTTACCACATGGGCGCATCCGCGTGATACCAGTTCAATGCTGATGCTTCCTGTGCCTGAAAACAGGTCCAGTGCCGTGGCACCATCCAAGTCAATACGGTTAGCCAGGATATTGAACAGGCTCTCCTTTGCAAAATCAGTAGTGGGACGTGCACTGAATGTTCTCGGCACGTCAAAACGTCTGTGCTTATATATACCGCTTATTACACGCATGTAATTACTCTTGTTATGGTAAAAAAGAATCCATCTGCTTTTCTGTGGCAGATGGATTCATTATGACTGTATCGGAAGGATTACTCCCAGTTACCTGAGTTATTATCTATCCTCATGCCTGGGTAACGGCCGCGATCATCACAATCCTCAAGAAGGTTGATAATCTCCTGCTTGTCAAGTCCACCGTTATAGCTGTTGGCACCAAGATAATTGATGAACAGGGTCTGTGCCTGGAATGTGTTTGTAATCACACCGGTCTTGGATGTATCAGATGATGTTGACAACTCGAACTCAACATTATCGCTGAATGGTACATAGCGCAGTGAGTCAGGATCAACGTTTCTTCCGTGGAAAAGAGAATCGTAAAGGCTTACATATTCAGTTTCACGACTGAAGAGGAATTTCTTGGTTCCATCCTCTGCTATTTCAATGAAACCTGCGTCAACAGCTTTCTGCCACAGTGTGTCAGCCTCAATCTGCTTTTTTGATTTCTGACGGCCTGTTAACTTTGCAGCTTCCATCTCTGCGGTTGTGGCTTTGGCATAAAGAGTGAGAACCTTACTTTCAGTCCAGTTGTCTTCCAACTGGTCATCGGTAAGTTCTCCTATTCTCTTTGTAATAGGAAGCTGAGCTGTTCTGATGAATAAGGCAAGCGTATCAAAGTTGTCGCAGTACATGCCATTCTGATAGTTGTACTCAGTCTGGGCAGCCTTGATGTCCATAAGCTTCTGTATTACGGCCTTGTCACGGATACCCTTTTCATTGGCAAACTTGATAGGTCCCATTATGCTTCCATACACAATGTAGACCATAGCTACAATGCAGATTGCAAGAAGAATGTTGATGACTTTTTTCATATCGGATGTTTTTATTTATTTTCGCATCGCAAAAATAGAACATTTATCCGTATTAATTAATAAAACAACATTTTTTTGCTTTTCAGCGTGATGATTAATCCGTTATATCAGGAATTGATCGATATTTTTCCGTTTGAACCTACCCATGAACAGATGGTAGCCATGAATCGTCTGGCCACGTTCGTGAGTGATCCGGCGGGACGGAAGGTTTTCCTGCTGAAAGGTTATGCCGGCACTGGCAAGACGCTGATTATAAGCACATTGGTGCAAACTCTAGCAAGACATCACAAACGCGTGGTGCTTATGGCTCCTACAGGGCGTGCTGCCAAGGTTTTTTCAAATACATCGGGTTTTCCGGCGTGCACCATCCATAAAAAGATTTACCGTCAGAAATCTCTGCTTGATGCCGGCAGTTTCCAGTTGGATAGGAATTTGCATGAACACACCCTGTTCCTGGTTGATGAGGCGTCAATGATATCCAATGAGGGGTTATCCGGCTCCATGTTCGGGACCGGACGTCTGCTTGATGACCTGATAAGTTATGTGTTCTCAGGTATGGATTGCCGCCTGCTTATGTTGGGTGACCAGGCACAGCTGCCTCCTGTGGGGGAGCATGAGAGCCCGGGCTTATCGGCCAGTCTTTTGACCGGCTACAATCTGGAAGTATCGGAGTTTTGTTTAGAGAATGTAATGCGCCAGGAGCAGGAATCAGGCATACTCTTTAATGCCACTGTATTGAGAAACTTTACGATGGATGCTGCGTTTGGTACCGGATTCCGTTTTAAACTGGACGGTTTCAGGGATGTTGTAAAGATATCGGGCAATGAACTTATTGAAACGCTCAACAGCTGCTATACCCGCGACGGCATTGATGAGACCATGGTCCTGTGCCGATCCAACAAACGTGCCATAGTCTATAATAACGGCATACGCAACACCATACTGGACCGTGAGGATGAACTCTGCCGTGGCGACAGCGTGATGATTGTCAAGAACAATTACTACTGGACT
Source organism: uncultured Bacteroidales bacterium (assembly GCA_902774275.1). GTDB lineage: Bacteria > Bacteroidota > Bacteroidia > Bacteroidales > Bacteroidaceae > Colenecus. The sequence goes on along the minus strand of CACYHN010000029.1, from coordinate 2,549 downwards.
GAGCGTCTGGTAGCTGAGGAGGGGGCTGATTCATACGTCAACATGCCTTCATTCATAGCAAACGGTGACATAGCGGTTATCCGCCGCGTCCGTAGGCAGCGGGAGCTTTACGGATTCCGGTTTGAGGATGCCGTGCTCTCCTTCCCTGATTATGATGACCTGGAGATGGATGTCACTCTACTGCTTGACACTCTGCATAGTGAGGCTCCATCGCTTACGCATGAGGAGAGTGAAAAGCTGTTTAACAATGTGATGGAGGATTACGTAGAGATTCCCAATAAGAAGGAGAAGATGAAAAAGCTGCGTGAGAACCCTCACTTCAATGCGCTCCAGATCAAATACGCATACGCTGTGACCTGCCACAAGGCCCAGGGTGGACAGTGGAAAAACATTTTCATTGACCAGGGTTACGTCACCCCTGAGATGCAGGATGAAGACTACTACCGATGGCTCTACACTGCTCTTACCCGCGCCACCCAAACGGTTTACCTTGTCAACTGGCCGGAGTGAAAGAATTGAGAATTGAGAATTGAAAATTGAAAATTAGCCATGCGGTGCGTGAAACCCGCGACATTAAAAATGGCTCGGAAATTTTCCGAGCCATTTTTATAATTTTCAATTTTCAATTCTCAATTTTCAATTTGCTTTATCAAGCTTTCCACAGCGGCAGATAGCCCTTCCGGATTCTTGCCGCCGGCAGTGGCAAAGTGAGGCTGGCCACCGCCACCGCCCTGGATGAGCTTGGCGGCTTCGCGAACCATCTGGCCGGCGTTGAAGCGTGAGGTTAGATCCTCGCTGACGCTTACCGTAAGCATGGGTTTGCCGGCTTCCTCGCTACCTACAATCACGATTGTTGATGCAGGCAGTTCAGCGCGGATACCGAATACCATATCCTTTACCATTGCGGCGGATGCTGAGATTACAGCGCTGATAACCTTGATACCGTTCACATCCTTGGCTTGGCTTATGAGCTGGCTCTTTACCTGGCCGGCTTTCTCCTTCTGGAACTCCTCAAGCTGTTTCTTGAGTGAGGCATTCTCCTCGATTGCTTTCTTGACTGATGCCTCAAGTGATGAACCGGGCAGCAGGGCCTTGAGAGAGCCAATGGTATCCTGGAGTGAAGCTACCATATTCTCGACAGCCTCACCGGTGATAGCCTCAATACGGCGTACACCGGCTGCGATTGAGCTCTCGGAGATGATCTTGAACATTCCGATGCGGCCGGTTGAAGAGGCATGTACACCACCGCAGAACTCAATTGAGTTACCAAACTGCACTACGCGAACCTTATCACCGTATTTCTCACCGAAAAGGGCGATTGCACCGAGCTTTTTAGCCTCCTCGATAGGTAAGTCACGATGCTCCTGCAGGGGCAGGTCCTCACGGATCTTCTCGTTCACTAAGCGCTCTACCTGACGCAGCTCCTCATCAGTCACTTTTTGGAAGTGTGAGAAGTCAAACCTGAGGCCGTCGGGGCTAACAAGTGAACCCTTCTGCTCAACATGTGTGCCCAGTACCTCACGCAGGGCCTCGTCAACCAGGTGGGTTGCGGTGTGGTTTGCCTCACAGGCGTGACGCTTGTCAGTATCAACGCAAGCCATCATGGGAGCCTCAGGGTGCTCAGGCAGTTTCTTGGTGATATGCACGGGCAGGCCGTTCTCTTTCTTGGTGTCAATTATCTCTATTGTCTCAAATTCACTTACTATAACGCCGGTGTCACCTACCTGACCACCCATCTCGGCATAGAACGGTGTCTTGTCAAGAACAATCTGGTAGATTACACCGCTCTTCTGCTTAACCTCACGGTAACGCAGGATAGAGGTTTCATATTCTGTGAAGTCATAGCCTACAAACTCGGTCTCGCCCTCCTTGAGTACAACCCAGTCACCGTTCTCAACGGCGGCGGCGTTACGGGCGCGGGCCTTCTGCTTGGCCATCTCGGCGTTGAACTCCTCAATGTTCACGGTCATGCCGTTCTCACGCAGGATAAGCTCAGTAAGGTCAAGTGGGAATCCGTAGGTATCGTAGAGTGTGAAGGCGTTCACACCGCTTATCTCAGTGCTTCCGGCAGCCTTGGTATCGGCCATAACCTTGTCAAGGAGCTTGATACCGGTATCGAGAGTGCGAAGGAATGACTCCTCCTCCTCAATGATGACCTTCTCGATGAGTGTCTTCTGCTGGCCGAGTTCGGGATATGCATCACCCATGTTGTCGATGAGCACGGGCAGCAGCTTGTAGAGGAATGCCTCCTTCTGGCCCAGGAACGTGTAGGCGTAACGTACTGCACGGCGCAGGATACGGCGGATTACGTATCCGGCCTTGGCGTTTGAGGGCAGCTGGCCGTCAGTGATTGAGAATGCGATGGTGCGGATGTGATCGGCAACAACACGCATTGCTATATCAACCTTCTCATCCTTGCCGTACTGCTTACCTGTAAGGGTACCTATCTCCTTGATGATGGGCTGGAATACATCGGTGTCATAGTTTGACTGCTTGCCCTGCAGGGTGCGTACCAGACGCTCAAATCCCATGCCGGTATCGATTACCTT
>CACYHN010000028.1 GCA_902774275.1 uncultured Bacteroidales bacterium | reverse complement strand
AAAAATGAAAAATAGGGGCACAAAGGGGACGGTTCTTTTTGTGCCCCTCTTTTTTCTTAATAACGCCGTTGGGGGCTCTGTTCTCAGGGGCACAAAAAGAACCGTCCCCTTTGTGCCCCTATTGTGCTAAGGGAAACAGTCTGATTTTTTCCAGATGTGACTCAAATTTCTTCAGGTCACTGGCGGGGAATGGTTTTCCGTGTGCGGGGTATACCATCCGGGGGTTCAGGGCAATCATTTTCTTCCATGATTCCCGGTACTGTTCCAGGTTTTCAATCCAGATGATTGTGCGCTTTATGCTGGGAAAGTTGTTCATGGCAGCGTCACCGCAAAACAAAATGCCGTCCATAAGCATTGCAATATGATCGGCTGTATGGCCGGGAGTCTCTATCACGCTGAACGGCAGCTTCATGGCCTTGAATTCTGCAGAATCTATGGTGATGAGCCTGCCCGTATATTGCTCCCGGAGTGGGGGATACTTATGCTCACCTTTGCCCAGTAGCGCCAGGATCTGGCAGAACAGCCAGGCTAATCGGCTTGAACATCCGCCCTCAAATGAGTTTTGACCTTTAATCAATCCCTCAATAGCTTTAGGGTGCAGTATGACCTTGGCATCGGTAATGGCCAATACATCATTCAGGAATCCGTCATGGTCATCGTGTGCATGAGTCAGGAACACATATTTAATCTCAGCAGGTTCAACGCCAACCTTCTTCAACCTCTTTCTGAAAGCCTCATAATACTCCGCATACCCGGTATCTATCAGTACATATCCGCCGCCATCCAAACTGACCAGGTAATTGTTTACCACTCTGTTCCCCAGATTGTAAATCATATCTGTACCTTTATTAATCTTATCCCGATGCAAAAGTACTCCTATCCACTTGCAACCGGGTTGCAATCTGAAATATTATCAATATATTTGCCTCACTAGTCCTAATCAACTAACCTTAACCACAATAAGTAACTATGGAACCCAAGAAATCATCAAAAGGCAGATGGATAGGAGCTGCAATAGTGCTGGGCGTTGTCGTTGCCGCTATTCTGACAGTAGTTCTTTCATCAAATAATACAGCAAAAGCCATTGTGGCCGGCGTCTTGGCTGTGATCTGTTTCATTTCCGGCAGGCTCAGCAAAAGAAACAGGGCCGATAAACAGCCTCAAGAGTAATTGCATGACACAAAAGGGACTGTCCCTAATGTGCCATTATTGTGAATTTTTTTGTTTAACGGAGGACGCATTTTTCAGATAAATCAGTTTAGATAGCAAACAACTAAAAAAACTGCATTATGAGAAAGAATGTCCTATCGTTTGCATTGACATCCATGCTGATGTCACTCTGCGTCTCAATGGGTGCCCAGCAGCCCCAGGGTTCTGCCGATGCAATACCACCCGGTTTTAATCGCGCATATTTTGATGAAACTGCATCGGCCGAGGAAGTCATTCGTCGCAATCCTGATGCCATTAAGTTCAATGATAATGGTGTCTTGATGCTGCACGGCAGGGAAGTACATCAAATGGTTGTAAACGGCAAGGTAGTCTATAGTGATGAAGATACCATAACTGACCCTGCTCGGCTTTTGGAAGAGATAACCCGAAGGGTTAATGAAAACAACAAACCAGTTGAGCCTGTCATTGCTCATATAGATGACCGCGAACTACTTCCTGATTCTTTACTTTCTCCATATAGATTGCCTGAAGGAGAGTCTCTTGAAGATGTGGTCCGCAAACTTCCCGGAGCGGAGATTGACAAGGACGGCCACGCTACCGTAAATGGTAAGCCTATTCTCACCCCGTTTTCTTCTGACCAAGCTCAATAATTCAGGCAGTTGCGGTAAAAGAAGCGGAAGGTACGTTTCTTAAGGTACTCACTGCCCAGGTCATGGGTGTGACCGGGCAGATAGAGCTGTTCAAAATCCTTGTTGTGCTTTACAAGCTCTGATACTACTTGGAGCGTTGAGGCGGGATCCACGTTGTCATCCATCTCACCGTTTATCAGCAGCAGCTTACCCTCCATACGCCAGGCGTTGTCAACGTTTGAGTTCTCAGAGTACCAGGGTCCGATGGGCCATCCCATCCACTGCTCGTTCCACCAGATCTTGTCCATGCGGTTATCATGACAGCCGCAAAGCGCTACTGATACCTTGTAGAAGTCATTGAAGAACAGCAGTGCCGAGAGAGCGTTCTGGCCGCCGGCTGAATAGCCGTAAATACCCATGTTTGATGTATCCATATACGGGTATTTCTTCTGGGCAGCCTTGATCCAGAGTATGCGGTCGGGGAATCCGGCATCCTTAAGGTTACGGTAGGCAACGTCCTGGAAACTCTTGGAGCGGTTATCGGTACCCATACCGTCTATGGTTACCACAATGAATCCCATCTCAACCAGGTGGCTGAACCGCTCATAGGTGCTGAAGTCCTTTGTTACGAATGAGTCATGCGGCCCGGAGTAGATATACTCCACAACCGGATATTTCTTACTGGGATCCAGATTCATGGGGCGGTATATGTTGCCCCATATGTCAGTCTTGCCGTCGCGACCTTTGGCGTGAAAAACCTCAGGCAGTATGTAGCCTGCGTCAAGCATACCGGTTATGTCCTGCTGCTGGAGTCTGAGCAGAACTTTTCCGTCTGTTGCGCTGCGCACCACACTTTCATACGTTTTGTCCGGGCGTGACCAATTATCCACAAACGCAGTCCAGTCACGGTTGGGATGCACCTGATGGTTGCCGTCATCGGGAGTGAGGTCTGTCACCTTGCCGCTCTTTATGTCAAGACGCAGCAGATGCTTGTTGTAGGGGTCTTCACCCTTTGATGCCCTGTAGCCGTTGGCATAGAACAGAATGTAACCCTGCTCCTCATCAATGCGCTGTATCTCACGCACGTTCCAGGAGCCCTTGGTGAGCTGGCGGATAGAGCCGTCGGCAGCATCTATCATATAGAGGTGACGCCAGTCATCACGCTCCGACACCCACAGGATATGCCGCCCGTCATCCATCCAATGGCGGTAGAGGTCATTGTAATTGACAAATGTTTCTGACTTTTCCTCTGCCAGGATGCGGGCTGTGCCGTCTGTGCTTATGGCTACAAACTGGTAAAGCTGATGCCCGCGCTGGTTGTATTCAAAGGTGAAGAAACGGGAGTCCGGTGACCATCGGCCCAGGGTAAGGTCATACTGGTTCTGCCAGGGTGTAGCATCTATGGGAACCTGCTTGAGTGCAGTCACATCAAACAGGGCTGGTACAGCCTGGGGCAGGGGATCGCCCGGCTTGTCATAGTCTATCCAACGGTATTTGGGCTGTACCTGGTCATCAGGGCGTGATTCACGCAGCAGTATCTGGCGCTGCTTGTGCTCCTGCTTGCGCAGGGCCGATATGTACTTGGAGTCAGGCGACCAGAAAGGCTGCTGATACCCATCCTGCTCATTTCCGTCAAAACTCAGCTGAGTAAGTTCTCTGCTCTCTATGTTACGTACCCAGATGTTATTGTCACGAATCAGGCACTCCCAGTTGCCGTCAGGTGAGCGCGTTCCGGTTTCCGCCCTGCCCGGAAAACCTCCGAAACCGCCTGCATAGCCGCCTCCGAATCCGCCCCATCCGCCACGCTGGCGTTCAGGAGTACGGAAAGCATCCAGGGTATCACGGCTCACCTGTGTCTTGGTAAGCGTTTTAAGGTCAACCTTGTAATATTCAGTGCTGTCCTTACCCGTGGTCTGGTAGCAGAATGCGTCAGTACCTCTCCACTGTGGCGTAACAGGACCGTATTTGTCTTTATAAAGGTATTTATAGACATTGTCAGTAGCCTGCTTGTACAACTGCTCAAAGGGGTCTTCCTGTTGTGCCTTGACAACTGTTACGGAGCTAGCTGTCAGTAATAAAATGGATAGTATTATTCCGTATTTCTTCATGAGGATTCTTTTTTGCAAAATTATAAGAATCCGCGCTATTATTCAACTCATCAGTCCAATCATGACAGACTTTGTTTTTTTGGATATTATCGGTAATTTTGCCTCAATAGTCCTAATCAATAATAAACAAACAACTTATGAAACAGATATTAATTCTCCTTGCAACAATCCTCCTGGCGGTTTCATGTAAAAACAGCCCTTCTGCGTATGATGTGCATGAGGTGGATTGTGTAAATAAGTCAGAAGAGACCATTAATGGCGTTCCGGTTGGCGTGGAGTTGCCTCTGGACATAAGGGATATTGCCGTATGTGATTCTTTTCTGGTGGTAATGTGCCATGATGATGAGGCGCGTATGAGTGTCTATTCATCTGATTGGAATTATCTGGGCAGGTTCTGCTTTATCGGTAGGGCCGGTAATGAGTTCCTCCATGATCCTTCAATGGTATCGGGACAGATTCTCAGAGGCAAGGATGGGCATGCTCTGATTCCGCTCATAGATGGCTTGGAGTGTGTCAGGGTTGTGGATTTGCCGCGGTCATTGGAGGCGGGTAGGACTATAATCTCTAACGAGAGCCGCTACAAGCCCTACAAGGAAGCTGTGATAGAGGAGGAGTTTGGCACTGTAACTGCCAGAAACGATATAAAATTCGTGTTCATAGACAATGACATAAGGCATCAGTTTGAATGGTGCAGGCCGATGCTTATGAACGGAACTGTCCGTATTGATCCTTATTATGCTGTCATGAATGATACAACTGTAGTAAGAAGTGTCAGCACTCTGAGCCTGTTTGATGAGGAACAGTTCAAATTCATACATGGAGATCTGTTCAAACATCCCAGCCGTAACCTGGTCATCTTCCCGCTGAATTACATTGATTACATATTTATGATTGACGTGGACAATGACAGGATATCGGCAATACATCAGCAAGGCTCACTCTCTTTTGATGACCAGCTTCCCCGTGTTGACTTCACAAAAACTCACTTTGGTGGTGCAGTATGTACAGAATCATATTTTATGGTTCTCTATTATGCCGGTGATATAAACAAGGGTGCATCGGAATCAAAGGACGTGAAACCTGAGCTCATGATCTTTGACTGGGATGGCAATTTCATCCGGTCAGTAATATTGGATACCATGATGTACAGGATTGCGTTTGATGAAAGAACGCGGATTCTTTACGGCGTGGATAGAGAAAATGACCACATCGTCAGATTTGACCTCTCTAAAATATTAGCACAGTAATGGCACAAAAGGGATAGTCCCCTTTGGGCCATTTTGCAAAAAGACCCAAAGGGGACTGTCCCTTTTGTGTCACTTTTTTTCGGTGTAAAGTTTTGGATAATCCGTTGATTTTTCTTTTATTTGCGTAAGAGAATCCTTTTCTGATTAACCAAATATGAAAAAAGGAGTAGATAATTATGTGGCGTAGTTTGTTGAAAATTCTTAAGGAAAGACCTATCGTAAGCATTATCATGTGCGTTGCATTGTCTGAGATATTGCAGGTTATTTTTTCCATGTTTTTTGATGTGTCTCCTACGGTATATTATGGTATCACGGTGGTTGCCATGCTGACTCTTTTTATACTTCCTGTGGTACTTTATATGATTGAAAAGAATAAAAACAGTAAACCTGATGATACGGATAATGATAAATTGAAGGAGTAAGACCGTCTCAATTGAAATTTTTTGAAAAAATATGCCTTTCTGATAACCTGAGAAACTTCTTTTGTGTATATTTGCGTTTGGAATTGAGGTAACTGTCAAATCAGTTTCAAAAGGGAACACGGGTGAGATTCCCGGACAGTCCCGCTGCTGTATTTCTCAGTTAAGGATTCGGATGAGCAGCCGCTCCCATGGTTGCAAGAAACGCCACTGATCCGCGTGGATCGGGAAGGTTCCGGACTCCTGAGATAAGTCAGAATACCTGCCTCAGATTCAAAGTTTTACTTGAGCCCCGTGGATAGGGCCGGTACGACAGAACAACCGATGTCAGACATAATTGGTGACAAAATTAGCCAGTGTGGATTAGCAGTCCACGGTTCCGTGTGCAGTATTTGCATACGGCAGTGATTGCTGTATCCTCAAGATATATAGACTATTGACATTACTTGTTTGACAGCTTCATAAGATGAAGCAACAGGAATCCGTAACAAAGGTTCTTGTTTGGGCAAGGGAGACCGGGAGGCCTCCCTTTCTTGCTACACATTAAAATTAATTAAATGACAAAGATGGAACCATCCCTAATGTGTATATTTGCAGTCAGAAAACTTACTTAAACAGATTCTAAATGAAGAAGACCGTAACATTTGGTGAAGTGATGCTCCGTCTGGCTACACCCGGATATGAGCGTTTTGGTCAGGGTAATATGCTGAGTGCGACATATGGCGGAGGTGAGGCCAACGTGGCTGTATCACTTGCCAACTATGGATTGCCCGTATCATTCGTGACCCGTGTTCCTGATAATGATATTGCTGCAGCCTGCCTGCGTGAGCTACGCGGGTTTGGCGTAGATGTGAATGATGTGGTGTTGGGCGGTAACCGTCTGGGCATTTATTTCCTTGAGACTGGTGCCGTGAGCCGCGGCAGCAAGGTTATCTATGATCGTGCCGGATCGGCAATAGCTCAGATTGAGCCCGGTATGATTGACTGGGACAAGGTGCTGGATGATGCCGGTTGGTTCCATTGGACGGGTATAACTCCGGCTATATCGGAAGGTGCAGCCAAGGTATGCCTGGAGGCCGTTAAGAAGTGCAACGAGAAGGGCATAATAGTATCATGTGACCTCAATTATCGCAAGAACCTGTGGAAGTGGGGCAAGAAGGCATCGGAAGTTATGCCTGACCTGGTGGCCTGCACTGATGTGGTGCTGGGTAATGAGGAGGATGCACAGATGGCTCTGGGTATTGTTCCGGAGGGCGTGGATGTATCGGCCGGTAAGGTTGATGCCGATGCTTATCTGTCAGTGTCTAAGCAGATTATGGAGCGATTCCCGCGTTGCCGTAAGGTGATAACCACTCTGCGCACATCAATCAATGCCAATCATAACAAGTGGGCCGGCGTGCTGTATGACGGTAATACGCTGTTTAAGTCAAGAGAGTATGATATAACACATATTGTAGATAGAGTAGGTGGTGGTGATTCATTCATGGGTGGCCTCATCTATGGTCTGCGCGTGTATGATGATGACCAGAAGGCACTTGATTTTGCTGTTGCCGCATCATGCCTCAAGCACACCATCTATGGTGACTACAACCGTGTTACGGTAAGTGAAGTAGAGAAACTTATGGGCGGCGATGCCTCTGGACGTGTAGCCCGTTAAAAACAAGACCGATATGAGCAGATTCAAGAGATTACAGGTGCTTAACACCTTTGTCAGCACCGGAATAGTACCGCTGTTCTACAATAAGGATGCGGAGCTGGTCAAGAATGTGGTTAAGGCATGCTATAACGGCGGTGCCCGCGTATTTGAGTTCACCAACCGCGGTGACTATGCCCATGAGGTGTTTGCTGAGGTTAACAAATGGTGCGCCAAGGAGTGCCCGGAGATGATTATGGGTGTGGGTTCTGTATCTGATCCCGCTACCGCAGCACTTTACATTCAGCTTGGTGCAGGCTTTATAGTTTCACCAAGCCTGAATCCTGATATGGCCAAAGTCTGCAACCGCCGCAAGATTGCCTGGATTCCCGGTTGCGGTACTCTGACTGAGATCAACACTGCCGAGGAGCTTGGCTGCGAGATAGTGAAGATATTCCCTGGCACTGAGGTGGGTGGCCCGTCATTCGTGAAGGCCATCAAGGGACCTTGCCCCTGGACAGAGATAATGCCCTCAGGCGGCGTATCACCTGATCCCGCCAGCCTTGAGGCCTGGTTCAAAGCAGGCGTCGCTTGCGTAGGCTTGGGCTCTCAGCTCACCCCCAAGGACGTTATTGCAAACGGAGATTTCAACTTCATTGAAACCAAGGTAAGGGAATGCATCCAATTTGTTGAGAAATTGAAAAATTGAGAATTCTTTCAGTCGCTTCGCTTTGTGAAAGCGTCCCTTCGGGCCGAGCGGAAAATTGAAAATTAATACGCAGAACCTGCGTAAAACTCGCGACATTAAAAAGCCTTCGAATGAAATTTCGAAGGCTTTTTATAATTTTCAATTTTCAATTTTCAATTACCTCAGTTCGAGGCCAAATACCGCCTCAAGCTCCACAAGCGCCGGATTCTCTTTTTTCATCTTAGCATACTGCTCATCGCGGGTAAGCAGATGCTCCACATTGCGGGATTGGTCAATCTCAATCTCCATCCCGATTGAGGGATTGTTGAACTCGCCGCGGATGTAATTGATGATACGGTCCTGGGCCAGGCGTATCTCATCGGCCATCATTGGATTGCCGGCCACAACCTTGAATGCGTTGTCAGATATGACGGCCGGATGGCAGTTGATCATGCGGTTCTTGAGCGGCGTATCCTGACGGGGCAGGGTGGCGGCAAAGTTGTTCCAGCTGTCCTGCAGTCTCTCCTGCGTGAGGGGCTTGGCGGGATGCTGCTCCTGGTCAATTACCTGAACGGTCTGGCGGCCATGAGGCTGGTCCGGACGTCCGGAGGGCTTGTTGCCGTGTATGGATGTGAATATGCTTGAGCCCTTAAGTGTGGGGATGACATTCTTACGCACAGGCTGCGGAGCGGGTTGCTCTATGGTCTGTGCTGTGACCGGCTTGGCGGTGGCCTGAGGCGCTGCCGCTGCCGGAGCTGCCTTAGCTGTGGCAGCTATCGTTTTGAATATGGGGTGTAATCTCTTGGGCTTGCGCCCACTGCTGTCATCATCCTCATCGGCCTGGGCTATCCTTATCAGGGTGAGCTCCACAAGCAGACGCTTGTTCTTGCTGATGCGGTAATTGAGATCACATTCATTGCAAATCTTAAGGGCCCGATACAGGAACTTGGGCTGGCATTTGGCAGCTTGCGTCTTGTAGCGCTCACGCATCTCATCACTCACCTCAAGCAGGGGCAGGGTGCAGGCATCACGGCTCACCAGCAGGTTACGCAGGTGCAGCATGAGGCCGCTTATGAGATGGCTGCCGTCAAATCCTTTGGCAAGTATGTTGCTCAAGAGCAGCAGTGATTCCGGGATTCGTTTCTCAAGGAACATATCAGTGAGATTGAAGTAATGCTCATAGTCTATTACGTTCAGGTTCTCAATGGTCTTCTGATATGTTACCTGGCCTCCGGTAAAGCTTACCACCTGGTCAAATATGGAGAGCGCGTCACGCATTCCGCCGTCTGATTTCTCTGCAATGATCTCAAGTGCGGCACGCTCAGCGGTGACACCCTCTTTCTGAGCTACAGACTGCAGGTGTTCTACGATATCCTTGTTGCTGATGCGGCTGAAATCATAGATCTGGCATCGGGACAGAATTGTGGGTATGATCTTATGCTTCTCTGTTGTGGCCAGTATGAATATGGCGTACTTGGGCGGTTCCTCAAGAGTCTTGAGGAATGCGTTGAAGGCGGCTTGTGAGAGCATGTGTACCTCATCGATTATATACACCTTGTACTTGCCGTTCATGGGCGGTATGCGCACCTGCTCGGTCAGGTTACGGATGTCATCTACTGAGTTGTTGCTGGCGGCATCGAGCTCAAACACGTTGTAAGAGCGCAGCTCTTCATTGAAGCTCTTGCATGACTCGCACTCGCCGCATGCCTCACCGTCAGCACCGCGGTTGGTGCAGTTGATGGTCTTGGCAAATATGCGGGCACATGTGGTCTTACCCACACCTCTGGGACCGCAGAAAAGATAGGTGTTGGCCAGCTTGCCGGAGTTTATGGCATTCTTGAGCGTAGCTACTAAGGCTTTCTGGCCAACCACGCTGTCAAACGTCACCGGACGGTATTTACGGGCTGATACTATATAGTCTTCCATATGACACAAAGATATTGTTTTTTTTCGGGCAACTCCCTAATTGCCAGTCAAGAATTTTGAACTATTTTTGCATCAGACAAGAATCTGTTTGAATCTGTTCCATTAGGATGATTATTGGCTATTTTTCCCTCTGTTTTTACCGTTTTGAGGGAATAATGGAGGTCCATTTTGACTGAGGAACGATGAAAACAGAGGGGAAAAGAGACATATAATGGATAACGGATTCTTACCTAAACTCAAGGCTTTTATAGGCAGGCACAAGTACTGGATTGTGTTTGTGCTGTTCCTGCTGGTCATACTCGTGGCCAGTGACAACAGTCTTGTAAAGAGGGTGGTACAGAAACGTGAGATAAGGGCCCTCCAGGAGCAGCTGCGTGAGAGCGCTGAGCAGAAACGTCAGAATGAGCTTATGCTTAATGATCTGAATGACAGCATGGTTATAGACCGCATAGCCAGAGAGAGATACAACATGCACCGTGAGGATGAGGAGATATTCCTGGAACGTTAGAGTATGGACAACAGAGAGAATCGTCTGATAGAATCATTTACTACAGTGGGCGGTGTGCTGCTGTTGTTCGGTGCCGCCGTATTCATTACCGGATGGGATTATGCTCCTTTCATATATCTGGCAGGTTCACTCATGTTTGCCGCAGGGCAGTTTGCTGACCGATATACGGGTGATGACAAGATTATAAAGCGCCTGCGCTTTCAACAGGTACTGGGTGCCTGTTTCCTGCTTCTTACAGCAGCGCTGATGTTTGCTGACGGCATACATTCCATGTTGCTTACTGACAATACTATGGCTCCGGGCTTGCGTTCATTCCTGCTTGGCCTTACACGTAAGAACAACTGGATAGTGACTCTTTCAATCGGTGCGGTATTTGAACTCTATTCTTCATTCAGGCTGGACCACATCTCCAAGGAGTAGTTTTTTTGTTTCTTTTACGTCCATATTTTTTTCAAAGTGAATAGATTCTAAATAGAATCTAATGCTTTTAACAACTTTTAGCCGCTTACGGGCTCCTTTACATTAAAGAATAATAAAACCGGATTTGGTTTGTTTCTGTGTTGTATTTTTGCAATCCGAAAAGGATATGGATATGCTTGTGCAACATTTTAAGAAGGTCTTGGCAGTTGTAGGCTTGATGCTTGCTATGGTTTCATGTACACACTGCTATAAGATTGACGGTGTTGTGGAGACTTTCGGATATGAAGGTCGTGAGCTGTCACTAGTGGAGTTTCTTCCGTTCCGTACCACCAGAATAGATTCATGCATTGTCAGTCACGGCAAGTTCCATATGAAAGGCCGTGTTGATACTACACGTCTTGTGTTCCTCTGCAAGGACAACAGGCCTATAATTCCTTTGTATCTGGAGAAGGGACGTACCGATGTCCGCCTGCTTCCTACAGAGATGACGGCTTCAGGTACACGTCAGAATGATCTTTTCTACAGTTTCCTCAAGAAGAAGATTGATATTGACAACCGTTTTGAGGAGATGTCACAGAAACGTATCTCCATGTCACGTTCAGGCATCGATCTCAGAAAGATGGAGCTTATTCAGGATTCACTCAGAATAATCGTCAATGAATGCGAGGAGATGATATGTTCATTCATGGAGGCTAACTACAAGGAGCCTGCCGCAATAGGCGTATTCATGATGCTCAGCGTTTCACCCACCGATGAGATTTCTTCACTGATCAAGAGAATTCTTGATGCTGCTCCTGATGATTTCCTCGCCCAGTCATACGTAAGCGGCTATACTCACCGCGTAGGTTATGACAGGAACTAATTTCCCTTTATAAGTGTTTTGTTGATGGTGCTGAATACCTCAGCTGAGGTCTGACTCATTATGTTCTTGAGTTCAGCCTCTGTGGTGTTCTCATCGCTGCGGGGCCATACCGGCGGATGCACGGTCATGTGTACGGGATGCCAGGTTACGTTCCATGCGTGACGTGACATTACATCATAGTTGCCGTCAATGGTTACAGGCAGGATAGGGAGCTTGAGCTCCTCTGAGATGAGGAATGCGCCGCGTTTGAACTTGCCTATCTGGCCGTCATGTGAGCGTGTGCCCTCAGGGAATATCACTACAGACATTCCGTCCCTGAGCTTGGATTCAGCCTTGCGTATGCTCTCCATACCGCTGCCTCTTGAACTGCGGTCTATGAATATGCAGCCTGCCATATAGCATGCCCAGCCTACAAACGGTATGCGGCCCAGTTCCTTCTTCATCATCCACTTGAACTTGATACCTATGAATCCGTACACCAGGAATGCGTCCCAATAACTCTGATGGTTGGGCGCAATGATGTATGACTGGCCTTTCTGGATATTCTCAAGTCCGTCTATCTTGACTGGAATCATGAAGACCAGATAGAACAGACGTCCCCATATCATGCCGGGCCAGTAACCCCAGAAACGGTCATTGAAGATGGAGCCTATCATTGTGAACAGCGCTACCAGAATTGTAACTACAATCATTATGGGCAGCGCAATAAAGATTTGATATAAAAGGTATAATGCTCTTATCATAGTCTTTTGAATTTTACAGGTTGTCCTTTGATGGATGTATCAAAATGTCCGTTGTCATAGACGGTATGTCCGTTTACCCATGTGGCACATACTCTCCAATGGAACTCATCGCCGTCAAACGGAGTCCAGCCGCATTTGTTGGGGACATCGGCATCGCTTACC
The DNA here is from genome assembly GCA_902774275.1 of uncultured Bacteroidales bacterium. Lineage (GTDB taxonomy): Bacteria > Bacteroidota > Bacteroidia > Bacteroidales > Bacteroidaceae > Colenecus. The sequence goes on along the minus strand of CACYHN010000028.1, from coordinate 11,549 downwards.
GTGTAACCTTGGTCAGTACGTGATACCAGCGTGAGGTCTGCCTTGTATCCCTGACGTATGTATCCGCGTTCCTTTATGCTGAATATCTGTGCGGGGTTATGGCACATGAGCCTTACTACATCCGTCATTTTCAATATGCCGCGCTCCATCAGCTCAAGCATTGCGGGCAGGGAATAGGGCAGTACGGGCATTCCCGATGCAGCCGTGCGGCATCCTCCCTGCTTCTCAGAGAGCAGGTGCGGGGCGTGGTCAGTACCTATCACGTCAATGTGTCCGTCAGTGAGGGCCAGACGCAGGGCATCGCGGTCAGCGGCGGTCTTGATGGCGGGGTTGCATTTGATGCGGGTGCCCTTGGTGCTGTAATCAGCATCGGTAAACCACAGGTGTGCGGGGCATGCCTCTGCGGTGAACTGCTTGCCTTGCAGCGGACCGTTGCTGAAAAGCTCCAGTTCATGTGCGGTGGTGAGATGCAGTATGTGCAGGTGCACGTTTGTGCCTGCCGCAACATCAAGAGCCTTTGAGGTGGATGCATAGCACGCCTCCTCGCTGCGTATGAGCGGATGGTATTTTACGGGAGGCTCACTGCCGTACTGGGTGGTGTAGCGCTCCATGTTTGCGTTAATGATTGAGGTCTCCTCACAATGAACGGCCACAGGCACGGGGGCTGCATTGAACAGGGCCTTGAGTGAATCACGGTCATCAAGCAGCATTCCGCCTGTGCTGGAGCCCATAAAGAGCTTGACTCCACATACTCGGCTTGGGTCAATCTTCTCAATCTGGTTCAGATTATCGTGCGTGGCACCTAAGTAGAAGCTGTGGTTTACTATGCAGGTCTCTGCAGCATGACTGAACTTGTCATTCAGGGCATCGAGAGTGACGGTCTGCGGAATACAGTTGGGCATATCGAACACCGTGGTCACTCCGCCCGCTGCTGCAGCGAGGCTCTCCGATGCCATATCGGCCTTATGTGTAAGACCGGGATCACGGAAATGCACGTGGTCATCAATAACGCCGGGCAGGAGCCACTTTCCTGCGGCATCAATTACGGTATCGGCCTGCGGAGCATCGGACTCAAAGATGCCGGCTATAGTCTCATTTTCAATGAGGACCGATGCGCGCTGCACCAGCCCTTCATTTACCACCATAGCGTCTTTGATGAGTGTCCGGCTCATTAGGTTCAGGCTGTTTTCTTTTGCGGATATTTGCGGAACCAGCTGGATACCTTAAGGCGGATTACGCCAAAGAATGCCTCGCTGAATATGCCTCCGCTCATCTTTGATGTTCCAAGCTCGCGGTTCACGAATATAACCGGGACCTCCTTTATCTTGAATCCGCACTTGTATGCGGTGAATTTCATCTCTATCTGGAAGGCGTAACCCTTGAAGTGTATCTTGTCAAGCTCAATGGTCTCCAGAACCTCACGGCGGTAGCATTTGAATCCGGCGGTGGTGTCATGGATGGGCAGGCCGGTCACGATATGCACGTATCTGGAGGCAAAGTATGACATCAGCACGCGGCCCATGGGCCAGTTGACTACGTTCACGCCGCTTACATATCGGGAGCCTATGGCTACATCATAGCCTTCATCGCGGCAGGCGCTGAGCAGGCGGGGCAGGTCAGAGGGTGCGTGTGAGAAATCGGCATCCATCTCAAATATGAAATCGTAGCCATGCTCTATGCACCACTTGAATCCGGTAATGTATGCTGTGCCAAGCCCAAGCTTTCCTGAGCGCTCTACAATGAAGAGGCGGTCCTTGAAATCGGTCTCTATCAGTCCTTTTACAATGGCTGCGGTGCCGTCGGGAGAGCCGTCATCAATTATCAGGATATTGAAATTGTCCTCAAGTGCCATTACGGCGCGTATGATGTTCTCGATGTTCTCCTTCTCGTTATAAGTAGGTATTATAACTATGCTCTCACTCTTTTTCATCAGGTCAGTATTTGAATATGCAAAGCTAATATTTTTTGATGTGAACACAAAGAGGAAGGTTCTTTTTGTGTACTTTTGCAGAGTCTTGAAAAACCGGTCAGATTGGAGATGACATTATCTGATTTGAGTGGCCTTTACGGAGGCCTGGCACAGTGCAAGGCGCTGATAAAGGAGCTTGCGGGAAAACGCGGAGGAAACGTTTTTCTGCAGGGTCTGCGTGCGTCATCGGCTCCGCTGCTCTTCTCTGCGCTGGCTCAGAAGGGTGGTAAGCCCTGCCTGCTGGTGATTCTCAATGACCAGGAAGAGGCTGCCTATTTCTACCACGACATGGTGCAGACCATGGGTGAAACTGATGTGCTCTATTTCCCGTCAGCCTACCGTCGCGCCGTCAAGTACGGCCAGAAGGATGATGCCAGCGAGATATTGCGTACCGAGGTGTTGAGCCGTCTTACTACAATTGAGCCCGGCAATGCCACACTTGTGATTGTGACATCGGCCGATGCGCTGGCAGAGAAGGTGGTCTCCAAATCCAGCCTTGAGGACAAGTCAATACAGGTGCATACCGGTGAGACGCTGGATCGCGAGGAACTGCAGAACCTGTTGCTGGAACTTGGGTTTAACCGTGTGGATTACGTCTATGAGCCGGGGCAGTTTGCTCTGCGCGGCAGCATTCTGGATGTATTCTCGTTCTCATCGGAATATCCTTTCAGGCTGGATTTCTTTGGCGATGACATAGACAGCATCCGCCAGTTCTCAGTTGATACACAGCTCTCTACCGATAAGAAGGAGAGCGTGGTGATTGTGCCCGATATGGACAAGGTGGAGGGCGCGCAGGTGTCGCTCATGGATTTCCTGCCGCAGGATACCGTGATGGTTGTCAAGGACCTGCTGCTCACCGCTGACCGCATGACTACCGTAGCAAATGAGGTGGCCGATAACGAGAGCCTGGCAGCCCGCATGCGCATAGCTGAAGCCAATGCAAGTGCTGAGGCCACTGCCAACGTAGAAATGCCGTCATTGCTAACCTCAGAGGATTTCCTGCGCAAGACTACGGATTTCCGCGTAGTGGAGTTCGGCAACAAACCCACGGGCGTGGCATCGGCCACCATTACTTTCGATACCACTCCGCAGCCGCTGTTCCACAAGAACTTTGACCTGGTATCGCAGACCCTTACCGATTATATAGTAAAAGGTTACAGGATCTATATCCTGACCGATAACCCCAAGCAGGGCGACCGTTTGCATGACATTTTCACTGAGCGTGGTGAGAACATCCAGTTCACGACTATCGGAAAAACACTTCATGAGGGATTCGCTGACGGACTGCTCAAGTGCTGCTTCTTTACCGACCACCAGATATTTGACCGCTACCACAAATATAATCTTAGGAGCGAGCGTGCCCGTAACGGAAAAGTTGCGCTTACTTTGAAGGAACTGCAGGAGTTCCAGATTGGAGATTACGTGGTGCATATGGACCACGGCGTGGGCAAGTTCGGCGGGCTGGTGCGCGTGCCTCAGGGTAACGGGTACCAGGAGAAGATAAAGATCATTTACAAGAATGACGATGTGGTGTTTGTATCCATCCACGCCCTGCACAAGGTTTCTAAGTACAAGGGCAAGGAGGGTGAGGAGCCGCATATAAATAAGCTGGGCACCGGTGCCTGGGAAAACCTCAAGGAGCGTACCAAGGGCAAGATCAAGGATATTGCACGTGACCTTATCAAGCTCTATGCCAAGCGTTTGGAGGAGAAAGGCTTTGCCTACAGCCCCGACAGTTATCTGCAGAATGAGTTGGAGGCCAGCTTCATGTATGAGGATACCCCCGATCAGTTAAAGGCCACCCAGGACGTTAAACAGGATATGGAGAGCAGCCGCCCCATGGACCGTCTGATATGCGGTGATGTAGGATTCGGCAAGACCGAGGTGGCCATCCGTGCCGCCTTCAAGGCTGTGGCCGATAACAAGCAGGTGGCAGTCCTTGTGCCTACCACGATATTGGCATTCCAGCACTATCAGACCTTCCGTGACCGCTTGAAGGAGTTCCCGTGCAGGGTGGAGTATCTGTCACGCGCCCGTAGCGCCGCAAAGGTAACAGCCATACTTGAGGACCTCAAGAACGGCAAGATAGATATAGTAATAGGTACGCACAAGCTCATCGGCAAGCAGGTAAAGTTTAAGGACCTGGGCCTGCTCATTATTGATGAGGAGCAGAAGTTCGGCGTATCGGTAAAGGAGAAGCTCAAGCAGCTGCGTGCCAACGTGGATGTGCTCACCATGACCGCCACACCCATACCGCGTACCCTGCAGTTCTCGCTCATGGGAGCCCGTGACCTATCGGTCATCCAGACTCCGCCTCCCAACCGCTATCCCATCCAGACAGAACTCCATGTGTTCAGTCCCGATATCATCCGTGAGGCTGTGAACTTTGAGATGAGCCGCAACGGACAGCTCTTCATAGTGAGCAACCGCATATCGTCCCTGCCAGACCTGGCTCAGACCGTACAGCGTGAGGTACCAGATGCCCGTGTGGCCATCGGACATGGACAGATGGACCCCGATGAGCTTGAGAAGATACTTACCGGATTCATCAACTATGATTATGATGTGCTGGTGGCTACGTCAATCATCGAAAACGGAATTGACATACCCAATGCCAATACTATTATTGTGAACCAGGCGCAGAACTTTGGCCTGAGTGACCTGCATCAGATGCGCGGACGCGTGGGCCGTAGCAACCGCAAGGCTTTCTGCTACCTGCTGGCTCCACCTCTGGCGGCACTCTCAGATGAGTCACGCCGCCGTCTGCAGGCTATTGAGAGTTTTAGCGAGCTGGGCAGCGGCATACAGCTGGCCCTCCAGGATCTTGACATCCGTGGCGCCGGTAATCTGCTGGGTGCCGAGCAGAGCGGATTCATTGCTGACCTAGGCTACGAGACCTATCAGAAGATACTTAAGGAGGCTGTGCGTGAACTTAAGAATGATGAGTTCCAGGATCTCTTTAAGGAGCAGGCTGCAGGGCAGGGTGGTGCTGATGCTGCTTCTGGGTCTGGTGCTACTACGGTTGACGCTTCACGCTTTGTTGATGAGTGTACCGTTGAGACTGACCTTGACCTCTGTTTCCCCGATTCATTCGTGCCCGATGGCAGCGAGCGAATCCTCCTGTATCGTGAGCTTGACAGCATGGAGCGCGAGCAGGATATACAGCGTTTCCGCGACCGCCTGCAGGACCGTTTCGGCCAGATTCCCAAGCAGGCCGACGAGCTTATCCGTTTGGTCACCCTGCGCCGCATGGGCCGCGAGCTGGGCATAGAGAAAATCTACCTCAAGGCCGGCCGCATGAGTTTGTTCTTTGTTGCCAACCCCGACAGTCCCTACTACGAGAGCGAGGCGTTCGGAGCCATTCTTGCCTACGCCGCCCAGAACCCCATGACCTGCCGCCTCCGCGAGGAAGGCACCAAGCGCAGCCTCCTCATATCCAACGTCCCCGACGTAGAGCACGCCATCACCCTTCTCACCGCAATTGGGGACTGTCCCCTTTTGTCACGTATTTAATATAGCGATTATTACTTTCTTTAGCATGTGCAAAAGGGGACTGTCCCCAATTGCACTGTGTCATTTTTTTATTAAGTTTGCCACAGAGAAGATTATTAACCTTATAAACAATTCGATTATGAGTAACAAGTATGCAGGAACCCAGACGGAGAAGAATCTGGAGGCAGCATTTGCCGGTGAGTCTATGGCTCGTAACAAGTACACCTATTTTGCTTCAAAGGCAAAGAAGGAGGGTTTTGAACAGATAGCAGCGATATTTGAGGAGACAGCAAACAATGAGAAGGAGCACGCCAAACTTTGGTTCAAGGAGTTGGAGGGCATTGGTGATACGGCTCAGAATCTGGGCGCTGCAGCCGATGGTGAGAACTATGAGTGGACCGATATGTACGAGGGCTTTGCCAAGACCGCGGAGCAGGAGGGATTCCCCGTTCTGGCTGCACGTTTCCGTATGGTTGCCGCTATCGAGAAGCAGCATGAGGAGCGTTACCGCGCCCTGCTCAAGAACGTTGAGACTGCTAAGGTATTTGAGAAATCGGAGGTCAAGGTTTGGGAATGCCGCAACTGCGGTCACATAGTAGTGGGCACCAAGGCTCCGCAAATCTGCCCCGTTTGCCAGCATCCGCAGGCCTACTTTGAAGTCCACAAGGAGAACTACTGATTCCGAGCGAGCAAAGGGGCACAAAGGGGACGGTTCTTTTTGTGCCCCTTCTGATAATAATCCAAGGTGCACAGAACTTTTGGGGTATCGGAGTTTCCTATTTGCAGAAGCAGAACTATCAGTTTGGGGAGCATTACCGGAAGGCGTAAGCGGAGAACCCACGGAAGATCCCGTTAAGAACGGCGCATGTTTGAGGAACGTTCGACCCCGTAGGGGGCGATGAGGACGAGTTCGACGTTTAGGGTCTGGAGGGGTTCGTAGTAGCCTGGAGGTGTTGTCTCCCCAAACTGATAGTTCTGCGTAGTTTCAGATACTGATACCCAAAAAGTTCTCCAAGAAATAGGGGCACAAAAAGAACCGTCCCCTTTGTGCCCCTCACTATTGTGCCATTATTGTGCCATCGGGGGCCTCGTAGATGAAGTAGGCGCGGATTTCGGGATGGCGGGCGCAGAGAGCCTGGGCGCTGTCAAGGCCCATCACCATCATTGAGGTGGCCAGGGCGTCGGCGGTGGCGCAATCGGAGGCAAAGACTGTGGCTGACAGCAGATTGTGGCTTACCGGCATGCAGGTGTGCGGGTCAATGGTGTGAGCGTATTTGCGGCCGTCCTTCACGTAGAAGTTGCGGTAGTTACCTGATGTGGCAATGGCTATGTCTGTAACCGGTATCACGGTCTGCAGTTCATTGTTTACGGAGAGCGAGTCATCAACCGGCTTGCTGATGCCTATGTTCCAGAGCTTGCCTTTGGGATTATGGCCCGATACCACAATCTCACCGCCAATCTCCACCATGAAGTCATCGATGCCCTTGGAGCGGAGCATATCGGCCACCATATCACTGCCGAACCCCTTGGCTATGGCGCTGCAATCCAGCATGATGCGCGGATCATCCTTCTCAATCATGCCATTAAGTTCATGAATCTTCCAATACCCCGTAATCTCCATCAGGCTGTCAATAGTGGACTGCTTTATGTTCTCAGCATGCTTGAATCCGAATCCCCATGCATTGACGGCAGGAGCTACGGTTATATCGAAAGCGCCGTTTGTCCATTCCGATATTTCCATTGCGCGGTGGAACACCTTCAGAAAGAGAGGGTCACTAACCAGCACTACCTCATAATTATTTACCCGAGATATGGTTGACTCCGGATTGAACATGGAGAGGGCGTTATCTACGCGCGCCAGAGTCTTTTCAATATCCGGCTTCAGGTCGTCATTATAAAGGTATGTTATGTTATATCGCGTGCCGAATACCAATCCTTGGGCGCTTCTATACTCAGGATTCGCAGTCTGCTTGCTTTTGGAAAGGATTAATATTGTCCCGATTATCAGAAAAGCCAGGAAGGGGTAGTGCCACTTTTTCATAAAGCCGTAAGGTGTTCTATGAGTATCTTGGTGCCGATAACAATCAGAATGACACCGGCCAGTATTTCTACAGGGAAACTAATCTTTCTGCCTACATAGGCACCTATTACAAACCCGAATGCGGAAAACAGGAATGAGCCTATGGCAATAATTGTGATAGGTAGAATAATGCTTGATAATGTATCGTATCCTGTACAACCGAAAGAAAGACCTACGGCCAGAGCGTCAATACTTGTGGCTATAGCCATCGTAAGGGTTGTAGAGAATTTGGTGGGGTCAAAAGGCTTCTGTTTTTCATCAGACTTTAGGCCGCCGATGATCATGCGTATGCCCAGAAAACCAAGCAGGCCGAATGCAATCCAATGATCCCAGCGTTCAAGTGCATCGCTAAAGAAACTGATGCCCGCCCAACCGATAAGCGGCATGAGGCCCTGGAACAGACCGAACATCAGGGCGGTTATGAGCATGGTCTTTGTAACAAGACGGCGCTGTATGAGCCCGCATGTGATTGATACGGTAAAGCAATCCATAGCCAAGGCGATGGAGAGCAGTATCAATTCAATAATCAACATATAAATGAGTGGTTATTTGAGCTCCTTCTCAATCTTGTAGTCGTTGCGGTTCTGTGAACTGCGGCTCACAAGCTCAGCCAGGAATCCAACCAGGAACATGAGAGTGCCCATAATCATACCTGTAAGAGCCAAATAGAAGTAGGGGTTGCTGGTTATTAGAGTGGCACGTATCCCGTGTGATATTGCATATAGCTTGGATGCGCCTATTACGATTATGGCAATGAAACACAGCACAAACATTACTGATCCCCATAGACCAAAGAAATGCATGGGCTGCTTGCCAAAGCGGTTCAGGAACCAGAGTGACATAAGGTCAAGATAGCCGTTTACAAAGCGGTCAAGTCCAAACTTGGTTGTGCCGTACTTGCGGGCCTGATGATGAACCACCTTCTCTCCGATTTTTCCGAAACCGGCATTCTTGGCCAGGAACGGTATGTAACGGTGCATCTCACCGTAAACCTCAATGTTCTTGACTACATCACGGCGGTATGCCTTGATGCCGCAGTTCATGTCATGCAGACTCAATCCTGTAACCTTACGTGCAGTCCAGTTGTATATCTTGGATGGAATGTTCTTGCTCAACGTGCCGTCATAGCGTTTCTTCTTCCAGCCCGATACCAGGTCAAAGCCATCTTCACGAATCATGCGAACCATCTCAGGTACCTCCTCAGGGCTGTCCTGAAGATCTGCATCCATGGTGACCACGATATCACCCTGAGCCATATCAAATCCGCAGAACAGGGCAGGGGACTTGCCGTAGTTGCGGCGGAACTTGATGCCTTTTACTATGTCGGGGTTATCGGCTTTAAGTCCTTCGATGATATCCCAGGAGTCATCGGTACTGCCGTCATCAACAAAAATCACCTCATAGCTGAATTTGTTTTCAGTCATGACTCTTGATATCCAGGCGTAAAGCTCAGGAATTGATTCGGCCTCATTCAGAAGAGGTACTATGATAGAAAGGTCCATATTTTATTCTTGTTTGAGTCTGATCCTTTTTGTGGTAATGATTGCTATGATAAGTGACAGGATATTGCCCCACATGAGCGATGTCTGTACAAGCTGTTTGGTCATACCCGATGCCGGGAGTGAACAGAACCATGTTATGGTCTGTTTGAGCAGTTCCATTGTTGAGTTGTACTGTTCTGCCTGAGCGGGATCTGTAAACTCCTGAGCTGCAGAGTCAGATGCCAGCATAATCATATCCATACGTTCCATCAAGCCTGCTGCAAATGCCCCGTTGTCAATGAAACGCAGATAAAGATATGCGGCCATGCAGGAGAGCATCGTAGCGAACAGGAATGTAAGGATAGATATCATCCACGATACCGGGAAAGGGAAGAAAGGCTTGCAGTTGGCATCACGGAAACGCTTGATGAGAAAGAAAGCAATCACGGGAATGCCAAGCATAAGTATCATGGCAACTGCTGAGAGTGCGGCGAACTTTACGGAGAGCAAAGTGAAGGCATACGCCAGAATGATGTATAACCCGAGATATGTGCCCAGTGTCATGGACACCTGCATCAGGTTGATTCTTATTACCTTGTTTCCGTTCTGTTCTTCCATCTCTGTTCTATTCAAAAATGCAAATTTAGTCATTTCTTTTGAATGTGGATTGCAGTTTCAAATAAAAGCAGTATCTTCGCAGCGGGTAAGTCCTACACGGCCAGCTCCCTTCTAACCCTCCAGGGCTTGACGGCAGCAAAGGTACGTCGGTTGTAGCGGCGCGATGTGGTAAGCTTACCCGCTTCATACAAAAAAGGTCGCCTTGGGCGGCCTTTTCTTGTATGAGTGGGTAAACTCCCACATCAAACCTCTTTTTAGTTTCCTAATGGAAACGCGCTCCCTACGGGAGCTTGGCGGCCCTCCGGGACCGCGTTCGCTCGTAAACTCGCTCATTTGGTGCATTTGGAGTCAGAAATCAAAGCCGATGGAGGCATAGACGCTGAAGCCCGGATAAAAATTGCTCCATTGGGCGGCAATCTTGAGCGGACCTACTATAGCCTGGTGTGAAAACTCCGCGCCATAAGCGTAAATGGGTTCAAAATTAATCAAATCATTTACAGTGTTTCCGTCTTTGAACATTCCGGCGCGTACAGTCAGATAATTCTTACTGTAAAAACGATAACGCATATCCATCTGGGCTGTTGCACTCAATGGCCAGCAATAGCGGAATCCTAAGGGGAATCCAAAGAACGGCATCTGGTTCTCAACAAACCTTTCAGCCATGAAACCACCCGATGCGGGGATATGCTTGGGGTTCATATAGGCCGTATTATCGACTGAATACCACCCCATATAGATGCTTGGTAGAAAGGTGAGACGCTTTCCAAATGACAATGCCGCTTCAAGGCTCGCAGATACTACTCCGTATGGCTTAACAGAACGGTAGTCTACGTCAAAATCACCAAGGAGGTGATATATCACCTGGTCCAGTTCTGACAGTTCTGAGTCGAAATATCCTTTAAAGACATATCGGCCTTTTATGGAGCCACGGATGCCTCGCTGCGGGAAATAACAGTCATCAAAGGTGCTGAACTTCAGAGCAGCAAATGTTGAGAGCCAGTAACTTTTCCAATCCCATTTTTCGCGGAATTCATATTCATTCAGAAAACGTTCATATGGATTCATTTCAGCTGTTAGTCCTATCCTGAAAGATCCGTATTTCATTCTGGAATCCTGAAGAAATACGTCATATTTTGTGGAAAAGAGCTTTTCATTGGAATCAGATATGTATCCCATTGATGTATTGATAAGCTTAGCTTGAGCAGATATCCCTATGGAGGGGAGTCCGATCTTAGGCTTGAGCGATCCTTCCAATGTCAGCGACGGGTCAATGCCAAGCACAAGATTGACGCCCAGACGCGGACCTGACAGCTGGCGCGTGCCAAGCCCTAAGTATAACGCTGCCTCAACAGCCTCATCGGTATCGGCCCTTAAACCAAGGGCAAAATCATTTATCTGACCTTTCTGGCAGTCAAATATCAGGGTATATGGTTCAGCATTACCTTCCAGATGGTATGTCACTGATTCAAATGCATTTGTACCGTAAATGCTGTACAACATTTTCTCCACAATGGTTTTGTCATACAGGCTGTCTTCCGGATAGGCGCTTTTGTGCAGGATATTCTCCTTTTCATCCTGGCGGATTCCGGTAAAAAGCACCTGGCTCACCCGTACTTTCTGTTGTGCCAGGTTCACTGAAGGTGCCGGATGTGATATCTGAGGCTCTCCCTTGCCTGATACCTTAGAGGCAATGCTTTCAAAGAACTCCTTGTGCTCCAAGGCATTGCGATAGCCTTGGTCAATTATGTCATCAACGCTTTTGTCATCAAATGAAAGCATGGTATAACCGGGCAGTTCATGATGTACGTTAAGGTCAAGCATCTCCATTGAAGGCCCCATTGCGTTGGATGCCAGCAATACGATTATCTGCAGCAGGAAAGATGCCGCTGAGTTCAGTTCGTTCAGCTTA
>CACYHN010000027.1 GCA_902774275.1 uncultured Bacteroidales bacterium | reverse complement strand
CTGGCGGAAGCTGAACCTGTCCTGGGGCGTCACTCCGGTGCTGACGGAGAGCTACTCCTCCATGGACGTCATGTTCTGGCAGGATCTGAAGATTGCCCGGGAAATCTGTGCCCTGCAGGAAGGCGACAATGTTGTCCTGACCGGCGGACAGATCAACGGCGAACCCGGCAACACCAACATCATTAAGGTTGAATGCATCAAATAAACCGGATCCCCTCCGTCAGAAAAGGCAGCCTGTGTCAGGCTGCCTTTTTCCGTACATTCTTCCGTTCAGAGCAGTTCCTCCAGGATCTGCCGGGTCCTGTCCTTCCGGTAATAATATTCTTCCGCGGGATTCCGCAGGGAATGATGAAGCGCGTCCGCATCCTTGATGATCTCATCAAACCAGTGCCCCTGGATATGCTTGTCGCTGTGGTTCCATATGCCGGAATAGATCATTGCCTTTTCTTCGTCCGTGCACCTGTCCAGTTTGTCAATCACATGGACTTTCGCGTAATCCGCGCATTTATGGGCATGGTCATCCGTATCCTTGGTCTCAGCGCATGAGATAAAGGAGGCTAAGGTGACTGCCAGAAGAACAGATATCGTGAGGATACGTTTCATGATCAGAGTGTCTTGAGCACGCTTGTTATTGAAACAGTGTCAGAAAGTATGTTGCAAAGGTCTGCAATCTTGACGCGCTGCTGCTCCATGGTGTCACGGTTACGCAGGGTAACGGTCTTGTCCTCAAGTGACTGATGATCAACTGTTACGCAGAACGGGGTACCGATGGCATCCTGACGGCGGTAACGCTTGCCTATTGAATCCTTCTCATCATACTGGCAGTTGAAGTGGAACTTGAGGTCGTTCTGGATGGAACGTGCCAACTCAGGCAGTCCGTCTTTCTTGACGAGAGGCAGGATAGCCAGCTTGACGGGAGCAAGAGGTGCGGGCAAGTGCAGAACCACGCGGGTCTCACCGTTCTCAAGGGCCTGCTCCTCATATGATGCGCACATAACGCTCAGGAACATACGGTCAACGCCGATTGAGGTCTCGATGACATATGGAGTGTAGCTCTCGTTGGTCTCGGGGTCAAAGTACTTGATGCTCTTGCCGCTGAACTTCTCATGCTGTGAGAGGTCAAAGTTGGTGCGGCTATGGATACCCTCCACCTCCTTGAAACCGAACGGCATGAGGAACTCGATATCTGTTGCTGCGTTGGCGTAGTGTGCAAGCTTGTCATGATCGTGGAAACGGTAGTGGTCTGCGCCGAATCCGAGAGCCTGATGCCATTTCATGCGGGTCTCCTTCCACTTGGCAAACCAGTCAAGCTCAGTGCCGGGCTTGATGAAGAACTGCATCTCCATCTGCTCAAATTCACGCATGCGGAAGATGAACTGACGGGCTACTATCTCGTTACGGAAAGCCTTACCTATCTGGGCGATACCGAAAGGAATCTTCATGCGGCCTGTCTTCTGAACGTTCAGGTAGTTTACAAAGATACCCTGTGCGGTCTCAGGACGCAGGTAGATCTTCATTGAGCCGTCAGCTGTGGAACCCATCTCAGTTGAGAACATAAGGTTGAACTGGCGTACATCGGTCCAGTTACGGGTGCCGCTGATAGGGCAGACAATACCCTCATCCAGGATGATCTGCTTGAGCTCCTCAAGATTGGTCTCGTTCATGGCCTTCTTGTAGCGGTCATGCAGGGCATCACGCTTGGCTATGTGCTCCAGAACATTTGCACTGGTGGCACGGTACTTGGCCTCGTCAAAAGAGTCACCGAAACGCTTGCGTGCCTTGGCAACCTCCTTCTCTATCTTCTCATCATATTTAGCTATCTGATCTTCAATAAGGACGTCGGCGCGGTAACGCTTCTTGGAGTCACGGTTGTCAATCAGGGGGTCATTGAATGCGTCAACGTGACCTGATGCCTTCCAGATGGTGGGGTGCATGAATATTGCGGAGTCTATACCTACAATGTTGTCATGCAGCAGAACCATGCTCTGCCACCAATAGGTCTTGATGTTGTTTTTCATCTCAACGCCTAACTGTCCGTAGTCATAGACAGCTCCTAATCCATCATAAATCTCACTTGAAGGGAATACGAAACCGTACTCCTTGCAATGCGCTACAATCTTTTTGAAAACGTCTTCTTGTGCCATAATCAGCTTTTTTCCGAAAATTTCCGCAAAGGTACTCTTTTATTTAATATAAAAGGGAGTCTGTAGTCTTAAAAAAGGGTAATTAAGCTTGCTTTGAAGTGAGGTGACAGAGTGAATGAAATATGCCGATCTGTTGAAAAGTTAATACCCTGAGCGGGTCAAGTTGGACGTTTTGGATTGGGAATTGTCGCTGAAAAGCAGTAATTTCGCGTCCAAAGACATTTTTTTGCGAATGAGCGACGAACTTGACAATATAGTAGAGACCGATGATGAAGGCCAGGAAGCAGGGCACTCTTCATACCAGCCTGTCAAGGATGACAACGGCATGATCAGACACAGGCTTTCAGGTATGTATCAGGGTTGGTTCCTTGATTATGCCTCATACGTTATCCTGGAACGTGCCGTGCCGCATTTTGTGGATGGCCTTAAGCCGGTGCAGAGACGTATCCTGCACTCCATGAAACGTCTGGATGACGGGCGTTTCAACAAGGTGGCCAACATAGTGGGTCACACTATGCAGTTCCATCCTCATGGTGATGCCTCTATAGGCGATGCCCTGGTTCAGATGGGCCAGAAAGACCTGCTGATAGAGTGTCAGGGTAACTGGGGAAACATACTTACCGGTCATCGTGCCGCAGCACCGCGATATATCGAGGCCCGTCTGTCAAAGTTCGCTCTCGAGACTCTGTTCAACCCCAAGACCACTGAGTGGAAGGCTTCATATGACGGCCGTAACAAGGAGCCCGTCACACTGCCGGTCAAGTTCCCGCTGCTGCTTGCTCAAGGTGCTGAGGGTATTGCCGTAGGTCTATCATGCAAGATTCTGCCTCATAACTTCAATGAGCTTTGCGATGCTGCTGTATCATATCTGCGTGGCGAGGAGTTCCACCTTTATCCTGATTTCCAGACAGGCGGTGCCGTTGATGTGTCACGCTACAACGACGGAGAGCGCGGCGGTATGGTACGCATCCGTGCCAAGATCTCCAAAGAGGCCGATAACAAGACTCTCGTGATAAACGAGATTCCGTACGGTGAGAACGTGATGACCCTGTGCGAGTCAATCGTAAAGGCCGGTGAAAAGGGTAAAATCAAGATCCGCAAAGTGGAGAACCTTACGGCCGATAAGGTGGAGATACGCATATCATTGGCTCCCGGCGTATCAAGTGACAAGACGATAGATGCTCTCTATGCGTTTACCAACTGTGAGGTAAGCATTTCACCCAACTGCTGCGTGATTGATGAGAACAAGCCTCATTTCCTTACGGTGAGCGATGTGCTGCGCAAATCAGTTGACAATACGCTTGAACTGCTGCGCCGTGAGCTTGAGATAGAGCGTGGGGAACTGCTTGAGCAGCTGCATTTTGCATCACTTGAGAAGATCTTCATTGAGGAACGCATCTATAAGGACCGTGAGTTTGAAGAGGCTCCCACTATGGATGCCGCCTGTGAGCATATTGATGACCGCCTGACGCCTTACTATCCGCATATGATACGTGAGGTTACCAAGGAGGATATCCTCAAGCTGATGGAGATAAAGATGGCCCGTATCCTCAAGTTCAACAAGGACAAGGCAGAGGAGGCAATCGCCAGGATGAAGGCTGACATTGCGCGCATTGATAAGGACCTGTCAAATATGGTGGGTGTGACCATACGCTGGTTCAATATGCTCAAGGATAAGTACGGCCCTGCCTATCCGCGCCGTACCGAGATAAAGAATTTTGACACAATTGTAGCTACAAAGGTCATTGAGGCCAATCAGAAGCTCTACATAAACCGTGCTGACGGATTCATAGGCATGGAGCTCAAGAAAGACGAATATGTATGCAACTGCTCTGAGATTGATGACATTATCCTGTTCTATAAGGACGGTAAGTACAAGGTGGTCAAGGTGGCAGACAAACTCTTTGTAGGTCAGGGCGTGCTTTATCTTGACGTGTTCAAAAAGAATGACAAACGCACCATATATAATGTAGTATATCGTGACGGCAGGAACGGCGCCTATTTCATGAAGAGGTTTGCCGCTACCGGCTTGACCCGTGACAAGGAGTATGACCTGACACAAGGTAAGGCCGGCTCCAAGATCTGCTACTTCAGTGCCAACCACAACGGTGAGGCGGAGGTTATCAAGATAACGCTCAAGCCCAATCCCAAGCTTAAGAAACCTGTATTTGACAAGGATTTCAGCGACCTGATGATCAAGGGCCGTCAGTCAATGGGTAACCTGCTCACACGTAATGAGGTGCAGCGCATAGGGCTCAAGTCACAGGGTACATCTACCCTGGGTGGCCGTAAGGTATGGTTTGACAAGGATATACTGAGGCTTGACTTTGACGGGCACGGTGAGTATCTGGGTGAGTTTGACAGTGATGACCTTTTGCTTGTGGTGAACGCTGACGGAGAGTATTACACCACTGCTCCTGATGCTAACTGTCATTTTGATGCCGGTCTTCTGCGCATTGAGAAATATGATCAGGGTAAGGTTTGGACTGCACTCCTGTTTGATGCCTCACAAAAGGGCTATCTCTATCTCAAGAGATTCAATCTGGATCCGTCAGCCAAGCGCATCAATATCTTGGGTGATGAGAAAGGCAGTAAACTTGTGCTGCTTACAGACACCGTATATCCGCGTGTACTTGTTACTTTGGGCGGGGCCGACAGTTTCCGTGAGCCTATGGAGATTGATGCTGAATCATTTGTGGGCATCAAGGGCGTAAAAGCCCGCGGCCGTAGGGTTACCGCATTCAATGTGAATGATGTGGAGGAACTGGAGCCGCTGCGTATGCCTGAGCCTGCTCCCGAACCTGAATCTGACGTAAATGATGCAGAAGAATCAGATATATCTGAATCCGATGATGAAAAAAACAATATTCCTGACGACGGACAGCTCTCTCTGTTCTAGGATTCTGTCAGTGTTCTTTTGTCTGGCTTTCCTGCCTGCGTTGATTTTGCCGGCAGCAGGCCAGTCATCGGCTTGGGAACTACCTGAGCATAAGGAAAGGATCAATGCTTTTTCGGTAGGTATAGGAAAGAGCAGGGAACGGGAGACGTATATCTCAGAGCTTTCCTATAGTGGTCTTATAGGATCATTGCAGTGGGACAGTTGGAAGGGCGCAGCACCTGATGGGAAATTAGGATATGGCCGGACTCATTCATCAGTATTGTTCGGTAATCTTGAGAGCCCAAGAGGTAGCCGCATGCTCTACGCTTCTGTGGATTATTTTTACTCACGGGAATGGAGTGTTGTTCATACTGAAGTTTCTGACCTGCTTCTGGGCCCATCGGCAATGTTCAAGCTATGCGGTCTGTATGATATGTCCAATTCAAACAATACGGCCACGGGTGACGGCTATCTGTCATTGGGCTTATGCGTTGACTATATAGGTAGGTTCAAGATCCGTGATTATCCGCTTGCCGTTCAGGTGAATTTGTTTTCACCGTTGATAGGCATAGCTCCGGCTCCCAATTTTGACCAGCCTTATTGGTTTGTATACAAATACAATCAATACGCCAGCCTGATTCATTTTGCATGGGTGGGTAATTGCTTTGGTTTGAACGGGCAGGTGAATGTTATCTGTCCGTTGCTTGACGGCAGTTTGAGGTTAGGATGTTCTGTTGATTACCTTGGTAATAAACTGGGTGGACATCTCACCATGCTGGATGATACATGGTTTTCAATCGGTTACGTTCATAGATTGACAAAAAAGAAATGAGGATGAGAAGACCAGGATTATACGTGGCTTTTGTGCTGGGGATGGTATTGATGCTGTCTTCATTCATCTCTTGTAACTGGAAAGACGGTTTTGATGAATTTGAGAATACGCCGCAAGGCAATTTTAAGGCTTTGTGGACCATAATGGACAAGCATTACTGCTTTTTCGATCTCAAACAGAAGGAGTTAGGTGTAGATTGGAACGCGGTTTATAATAAGTATAGCGTCTCCATATCGGATAATATGAGCAGCCGTGCATTGTTTGAGGTGCTGTGCGCAATGATAGGTGAATTGCGGGATGGGCATGTAAACCTTTCCAGTCAGTATGATTTAGGTAGGAACTGGCATTGGAAAACAGATTATCCCGCTAATTTTTCAAAGGATCTGCAGAATAAGTATCTGGGAACGGATTATTCTTTTGCCGGTGAAGACCAATATTACAAGGTATTACCCGATAACATAGGTTATTTGGTCATAGAGAGTTTCCTGGGCAGTGTATCTGCCAGCAGGTTCAATTCCATGTTCAATACGTTTGCCTTATGTAACGGCCTGATTATTGATATACGTGATAATGGAGGCGGTAACGTTGAGACAGCAGAGAAGATAGCCTCACGTTTTACTGATGAGCGTGTGCTGACAGGTTACTCTTGCTATAAGAATGGTCCGGGACATAATGATTTCTCTAAGTGGGAGGAGAACTGGCTGGAACCTGACAGATATAATATGAGGTGGACCAAGCCGGTAATACTGCTCACAAACAGGGGCTGTTTCAGCAGCGCCAATGATTTTGTGTGCATTATGAAAACGCTCCCCATAGTAACTGTAGTGGGTGATTCAACCGGTGGCGGCGGTGGTTTTCCTTTTACATCGGAGTTACCTAACGGTTGGACTGTAAGATTCTCATCTGCTCCGACATTTGATGTTTCAAAGCAGCATATTGAGATGGGTATTGCGCCGGATATCAGGCTTGATATGAAAGAGGATGATTTTAAGGCGGGAGTTGACACTTACATAGAATATGCCCGTAAACTTATCAATGACCAGATTGTAAACCCGTAACCAAATCTTGGTTATTACGGTTAAATGAATTACTTTTGCAGCGCGTTCCGGTTTGGGATGCGCTTTTATTTGCGGGCGTGGCGGAATTGGTAGACGCGCTAGACTTAGGATCTAGTGGTAAATCCCGTGTAGGTTCGAGTCCTATCGCCCGTACAAGAGAGGATTTCCGAGAGGATTTCCTCTTTTTTTACCTATTATTCTACATGGAGGATGGTGTTGGGGGTGATGGCGCGGTAAGCGGGGGCGTAGAGGCACTGGATGGTGGCTAGGCCCATGCTGTAGGTACCGGTTTTCTGGATGTAGAGGTCATATTCTATGGTGTAGGAACCTGATTCCAGACGTTCTATGTAGAGGTCATCGGAGGTGTTGGTGGGTGCGCGATAGTAGAGGATGTCGTGCGTCAGGTTGTAGGTGTAGCCGGCGTCGGTACTTACGGGCTCCATTGATGCGGCACGCTCACTTTTAAGCTGCAGGTACTCATAGGTGCGGTCAAGCGTAAGGTCAAGCTTTACCTTTATGCGGTCACCCTTGTGGAGCACGGTACCGGGTGTTACTTCTTCAAGACGCTCACCTTGCGCATCAGTCACAACACGCCAGAGGGTGCGCTTGAGCTGCATACCGTTACCGCTGTTCTTAACATCTTCCAGATTCTGGGTGAAGGTATGGTAGAGTGCTCCCCAACTTATACCTTTATGGCTGCTTGATACGGTTATTACGCTTTTGTCAGGAGTAACGGGGCCTTTCCATGTGCGGCTCATATAGCCGTCCTCATTACCGTGGGTTCCGGACTTAATACGGTTATTGCCTACGGTGACGGTAACGTCGGAGATATCGTCGGGCAGTGAACCGCTTGCGGTCTCAAGCAGGGCCATTATTGCGGCGGCAGTGGCGGGGGTTGACTCCCATCCTGTGGTCTCTTTCTGCTTGAGTAGCCAGCGGGCGGCTTCATTGGCCTCACGCTCATAGCCTGCGGCTTTGAGGGCGCGTATCAGTATGGCCTGGGTCTCAATGGGTGCCTCATGCCAGAGGTAACCGCCCCGGTTCTGCTGCCAGAAACGGCCCATTTCATCGTTGTATTCAGACTCTGCAAGCAGTTTTTTTGCCAGGTTATTTGCAATATTAGTATTGCCTGTACTCATGAATAACTGAATGAGCAGTGCGCGGTAATAGAGGTCCTCATGGTTGTAGTTCCTTTTCTCCGCAAGGTCAAGTAAGTTTTTATAAGCTGTTCCTTCAGTCGTGTTATAATAAACTCTTCCCCCTTTCAGGCTTGAGCTGTAGAGATAGAGGAACAGTATGTCAAAATGAGATAATGATGTGGCGTTTTCCTGTCTTTGCGAGAGAAGGAACTGCATTCCCCTGTAGAAAGGATATTCTGATGTCATTTCCAGATAATCAAAGACATATAGTATCAGCGCCGTTATGTAAGTATTTGAATTTCCGCCTGGCATCCATGACCAGCCGCCGTCAGGATTCTGACGCTGTCTGATAAGGTCAACCCTGCTGAATATATTCTGTTCAATAAGATTCTCATCATACTGTTCTTTTTTCAGTCTGGGTTTTACTTCAGGGTGGAGATGTGCTATCATATATGTCAACCCCCGGGCTGCCAGATCGTATGCCAGGCTGAGATTGTCGGGGGCATCGTTATCTTTGAGAGTGGGCAGAGCCTCCAGGACATACCAGATGGGCAGAGAATGATATTGAAGTGTAAGAGTCTCATCAAAAACTTTTCCTGAGGCCGATGTCTGAGGAGCATCAGAGCGGAATGTCCGGGTCTCATTTCCGTTGTTGAAGAGTGACATGCTCTTGGTTACCTGGACGCGGTTGGAAAGAACTGGGATGGTCTCCTGCTGTCCGTCAGAGAATCCCTGCGCAGTGGCAATGGCAGTATATGTGAGTGAATGGATTCCATCGGGGATAGTCAGCCTGAATGGTATGGTAACACTGCCTCCGGCTTTTACGGTTATTGTTTTGACGCTGTCACCAGCGGTTAGGTCAAGCGGATGGCCGTTCTCAGCATCCTTAAAGCGCAACAGTACTGTCACTTCAAGATCATCAGTGTGGGTATTGGTTATCTTCTGGGCAAAATCGGTTACATCACCCTGACGGAAGAATCGGAGTGCGGCAGGCTCAATCATAAGAGGTCTTGATGTGGTTACGTAACCTCTGAATCCTGTTGTCAGCAGCTCATCAGTATATGCAATAACCTGCAGGTTCCAGCGGGTAAGCAGCTCCGGAGCACGGAACTTTATTGTCACCACGCCGTTTTCATCGGTTTTAGGGTGGGTTAGGTAGAGCCCGGTGTGGCTCAGGTTCTTTCTGATAGACTGTTCTGAGATCTGACTGAGCTTGTCTGATGAGGCTATCATGCTGTTATTGTCAAGGAGTGAGGGAATGTTATTGGCATAGCTTGAACTTGAACTCACCTCTCTTAACGGTATGGGCAATCCGCGTTCCTCCATTGGCGTCAATAAGGGATTGGCTATTCCAAGCCCCATAGTCTTTAGGCCTTGATAGAATGTAGCCCTTTTGGGGGTGGATACGTTCCTATAGGCCTGATCTATGCGGATGGGGTCCTGTTTGGTAAAATTCATATTCAGCCAAGGGTAAAAATCCCAATCGTTATAACGCAGTTTATCAAGTACTGAATCATACATGTCAACCAATACCGATGCCCGTACAGGATTGCCCAGTCTGTCAGTGAACCTGAAAGTCCAGTTCTCCTCACTTCCGCTTGTAAGGTTGCTGCGGAATGTGGTGAGTTCATATTTGAGGTGTTTGGTGTAATAGGGTATGTATTGGGCGGTAAATGATTTGGCTTTGATACCATCCTTGAAGGCGGTTGCCACAACCAGTATGCTGCCGCACAGGTCTTCATCCACAGGGAGCGACAGGGTGTGCAGAAGTCCGTCAGATACCATACTGCCATGCTTCAGGCTGCCGTTACGGTTAATGATGTCATAACGGATGACAGTTCCCGGATAGGGGCTTCCGATGCGGACTTTTGCAGTATCGCCATCCTGCAGGATTATCTGACGGCTATTCAGATAGAGAAGCCCGTTGGTAGAGAGTGTATCATCAGCATTGCCTACAGAGACAAACATATCCTGTGTCCTGCTGCCTGCATTTCCTCTTTCTCCATAAAATGATCTGCCGGCAATATGGCTGATGAATGCATCATCTGATGTGACTGTGATCCTGTAATGTCCGGTCTTTATACCAGGTACGCGTATCTGTGTGGTGTCATTGTTGTGGAACGCCAACAGGCTGTCCAGGATGGTGTATGAGACCTGAGGCTCTGACGGGAGTCCGAATTCATACCCGGGGAACAAGGCAGAGAGCGTACCTTCTGCCAATGCATGCTCTGACATCTCTGCCCGTTCATACCCTCTGATATCAAACGTATTATAAATTTCCACCCCTTCTCCGTAATTCGGTTTCAAAGCCTCTATTTTAATGCGGTACTGACCTGAATCAGGATAGTAATTGTATGGACGGACAGTCAGGAACACATCATCAGGGCTTTTGATTATATTTTCTGCCGTAATATCCAGATCGGTCCCGGCAGACATGGAGTAATCGTTGCTGAACTCATGGGTCTCTCCGTTCTGGTCTGTCACCCGGAGCTTAATGTCAACATAGTCTCTGCCGTGGGCATCGGCCTTGAAAAGGATCCGGAAAGTGCCGTCAGGCAAGGTCTCTGTCTCTCCGGTTTCAAGAATCAGCTCCTGGTTGGTTGTAGTGAAGGATTGTTCATCCCTTTCCCATATGGTTGTTTCCCATTGGATACGGGCTCCCCCTACGGGATTGCCAAGCGGGGTGAGAACTTTACCGGAGCATTCGGCCTCAGCTCCCTGGACGGGCGGAGTCAGCATCTTGTCAAATTTGAGTTCCAGAAGGTTCCTGGAGTAAGATTCTATTTTTATCTCATGCGAATATCCTGGCAGGCGCAGATAATCATCATCAATGTGCATTATAGAATCAGGGTTCTCACCTTTGTGGTATGTGATTGCATTCAGGTCAATCCATCCCGGACGGTAATCGGAAGGAACGGGCCAGATACCTTCAAACAGACCGTGAGCATCTGATACGGTTTCCTGTATGAGAAACTCATCTCTTCCTGAAACAAAAACTGCTACAGGAATGCCGGCTTTTACATGACCGTTCAGATCAGCGGGAGTCTCTGATACTATTCCGCAGTAACGTACGGTGTCGCCTGGGCGGTATATGGCCCTATCGGTATTGATCTTGACGTGAACCGGACCTTTGGAGTATTGGTGGCGTGAATAATAGTTTACGTTACTTGACTCGAACAGCAGTGTGTCAGTTTCTCCGTCATAATCTATACAAAGCATGAAATCATAATCGTTTGATCTTATGGGATATTTTATATCCAGGAAGCCGTCGGCTGCGGTCTGTCCGTTGATAGCGATATCGGGAGTTTCTTTTTCATCAAAACCTAAAATGGTATAGCTGCATTCTGATACTGCATCTCCGGTTGCTGCATCATGGATGAAACCTGTCAGGCTGCAGAGGGTGTCGCTATCAGTCAGATAGGTAGGTGTGAATATCAGGCGGCTGCTTGTGAGCAGACGGCAGCTGAAACAGCTGTCATTGGGGAAACTCTTATCGGCCGATGCATAGATGATGTAATCTCCTTTCTTGAGTGCGGGCAGTGACATCCACATGGCGTGCTCTATATAGTCACCATGGTTGTCTGTGGTTACACTCCAGCGTGCTGCTTCCTGTATATCGGGATCATCCTGAAGCTCCTTCATAGTCTGGTTGTTATAGAACATATAAGTGAGTATAGGATGCTTGGCCTGGTCATATTTTACGGCCTTGAACCAGACTGTATCCATATTGGAGAACCTGAGGACAGCCAGATTGGGCATATCGGCACGCTGAATCCTGTCAAATGAAATGCTAACTGATTGTCTTTTCAATTGATTCAGGAGTTCGCGGCAGTTATGCGCAGTCTGGCTGTCAGGCCAGATTCCTATTGCGGTTTCAAGAAGTTCATGTGCGTGGATTGAAAGCTGGCTGCGCTGCTCTTTGTCTATAGATGTCTCGTTAATGACATGCTCAATCAGGACCTTGGCGGCAAGCGCATAGATTCCGGCTGAATAGAGGCTCTTGCCCCGGTATGAGTCTGCCAGTTTCTCAACCTTTTCTGATACAGATATCCAGTTCTTGGTTGAAAGGCACTCGTAAATGGTTATAAGGCGTTTTAGGTCTATGCTGGCACGTATATCAGCGTTGGCCTTGAGGTTATTTTCAGTGAGCAGACGGAGCACATACAGTTTCCATTCGCTTATCTTGCCAGGGCCGGCTTGGCGGGCTTTTACAAACTCTTTTGAGGTGCCTAACAGATGGTCATCATCATTATACAGATGATTGTTACCCCAGTCATCTGCACCCAGGTTTATGCATGCACTCTCCAGCAATACGTCTTTTAATGCCGGACGTACCTTTATATAATTCTCGTTGCAGTCAGGTATGAATGCGGTGTAGTCTTTTGTGCGCTTACGCCCGGCCAGAGTGAAGGCCTGCTCAAAGTGAAAGAACAGTTTATCTCTGAACTGGTCAATGTCCAGATCAAGCCTGTTATTGGCAGGAATCCTGAAATAGTTGGTCCTGGCGTATTCATCCAGGCAGAAGGCCTGCAGATAATGACAGATAGCCTTAAGGCCGTCATCATCCATCACTGTTACAAGTGAGTCAAACAGCAGATATGAATCAATAGTATAATCAGGTTTACTACGTTCCGGAGCGTCCAGACGGTTTATCATAAGTGCGCAACGCAGTATCTCATGGCTGTTGCCGTCAGCCTGCGCCTTATCCATGATTTGATGAACGGCATCTATTGACTTGACCTGGTCATGTCTGTTGATGAGTGAGTCAACCTTGTTCCACTCCTTATCATAAGTGTACTTGCGTGCGTTGACGGAAAAGGTAGCACCAAGGAGCAGTGCTGACAGTAGAGCGTATCGTAAAATATTGTGCATAGTTTTGTGATGTTTTGCACAAAAGTAGAACTATCATGGTATGCAATGGTTCAAAATAGCGCTGCAAAACTGTTGCATTTGCGTAAAAACAAGACAGCCGACCTTGTGGCCGGCTGTCTTTATGATTTGAAATCTTGTTTAGAATGAGTAAACAAGTGAGAATTGGAGGTTAGTTCCAATATTCAAGCCAAACTTATTCTGAGTGCTTGTAGAGAATCCATAATTACCTGCACTATATGCACCTGGGTTATGTTGGTAGTAAAGACCTCCCAGTTTTGCAACCATTGCAAAATTGTCTGTCAGAACATATTTTACACCCGGCTGAATGTTAGTATTAAATGACCAATCAGCATCTTGATCCTTTATTTTATAATTCTCGTATCCAACCTCACACTCTAAGAACATACTGAAGTCACCTTCTGAAAGGAAAGTGTATCTTGCAAATGGGGCAACTTTGAATTTGAAATAGCTATTATTATCTTTGCTTGCACCTGAGAGGCCAAAATTCAAACCTACTTCCAGGGCGTCATCAAGAGCATAGCCTACAGAAGGAGTGATACCCCATTCGGTTAAAGACTTGTCATCGCCCCAATTGCTGGTGTTGTCAATGTTAAGACCACCGCTTACCCATAACTGTGCGCTTGCGCTCATACATGTTGCTAAAGCTGCAATTGCGAATAAAACCTTCTTCATAATTCTTTCTAATTAGTTAATAATGAATAATGTTTAGTATTTCTCAGAACCATTAAAGTGGTTTTGATCGGGTCAAAGATAATGAATTTTTGTTAATATAAAGAAAAATGGAAAAAAAATTTGATTTTTATGCGTGGTTAGTGGCTGGTATGGTCGAATATAGGCTATACCTCGGGATAAAAAACAAACAAGTTTCTTTTTTCTCCTCTCCTCTTACTATATTTGCACTACTATGCAAATAGAGGAGATTTACAGCAAGTTTGGGGAGTGTACGGGCGTTACTACTGACAGCCGCAGATGCGGGCCGGGACTGATGTTCTTTGCACTTAAGGGCGAGCGTTTTGACGGTAATGAGTTTGTGCGTGGAGCATTGGAGCAGGGTTGCCCTTATGCTGTAATGGACAATAAAGAACTGTATGACGCCACTGATGCACGCATGATTCTGGTGGATAATGTGCTTACCACTCTGCAGCAGATGGCGGCTTTTCATCGCAGGCAGTTAGGAACTACTATAATAGGTATTACCGGAACAAACGGCAAGACTACCACCAAGGAACTTACCAATGCTGTAATGAGTACTACTTACAATGTTCTTTGTACGCAGGGTAACCTTAATAACTCAATAGGTGTTCCTTTAACAGTATTCGGACTTAAAAAGGAGCACGAGTATGCCATTGTGGAGATGGGCGCCAGCCATCCTGGCGATATCAAGGAGTTGGTGGAGGTAAGCCAGCCTGATTACGGGCTTATAACCAATGTAGGTAAGGCGCATCTTTTGGGATTCGGCTCATTTGAAGGCGTGAAACGTACCAAGGGTGAACTTTATGACTGGCTACGTGAGCATAACGGCACGGCATTCGTGAACCGTGACAATGAACATTTGCAGCAGATGTGTGCGGGGCTGCCTATTATAGAATATGGTAAACCCGGGCAGGAGGGCCTGCTTGTGGAGGGTGAGGTTATGGAGTGCAATCCTTTCGTAAAGTTCCGCTGGCGCAGTAAGGGTGGTGAGTGGCATACGGTCCAGACCAACCTTATCGGCGCATATAATGTTGATAATGCTCTTGCTGCAATAACTGTAGGACTTAAGTTCGGAGTATCGGAACAGAATGCATCGGACGCAGTGGCAAACTATAAGCCTCAGAATAACCGCTCACAGCTTACTGAGACCGGGCGCAACCATTTAGTGGTTGATGCATATAACGCCAACCCTACGAGTATGGCTGCCGCAATTGAGAATTTCAGCATAATCAAGGCGGATAACAAGATGCTCATATTGGGTGATATGCGTGAACTGGGTGATGTTTCCCAAGATGAGCATCGGCATATAGTGGATTTGCTCAAGCAGAAAGGATTCAGTCTGGTATGGCTGGTGGGCAGTGAGTTTGCCAAGGCGGCAGAGGGTTCCGGTTTCAGGCTGTTCCCTGACGTTGAAGCGGTAAAAGAAACTCTGCAGAGTACTCCGGTGAATGGCTATACCATCCTTATTAAAGGCTCCAACAGTTTGGGGCTTGTAGGGATGGTGGAGTTTTTGTGAAATTGAAAGAAGTATATACCTATTATAATTGATATGAAAAAAATTGTTGCTCTTTTTGCAAGTGTTCTGGTATGCGGTTTGATTTCCGCACAGTTGAAGGTCTCTGTCATGGGTGACTCCTATTCAACTTTTACGGGTTCCATGCCCAAGTATTATGACACGTTCTATCCCAACCAGTTCTGCGGTGTTACCGAGCAGGGCCAGCAGTGGTGGGCTCAGGTGATTGCCAAGAACGGATGGGTGCTTGAAAAGAATGATTCATGGTCGGGCAGTACAGTATGCTGCCGCGGTTACAACCACGATGACTACTCAGACCGTGCATTTGTGACCCGTCTGAACTGCATCGGCGCTCCCGATATCCTGTTCATATTCGGAGGAACCAATGATGACTGGACACATGAGCCCTTTGGTGACTACAAATATTCAGACTGGACCAAGGAGGATCTCTATTTCTATCGTCCTGCATTTGCATATCTGCTTGACAACCTCAAGAAACTCTATCCTAAGATGAAGATATACTCTCTGCTGAATGACGGAATGAGTGAGAACCTGGGTGAGTCAATGAGGGAGATATGCAAGCATTACGGCGTGCCAGTGATTGCTGTCGATGGCATTGAGAAACGCATGAATCACCCCACCGCTGCCGGCATGACCAAGATTGCCGAGCAGATTCAGGCCTTCCTGGACGCTGAGAAGAAATGATATGACAAAGGTGATGGGAATAATCAACGTGACCCCTGACTCCTTCTGGAGCGGGTCTCGTGTGCAGGACAAGGCTACACTGGTGGAGCGTGTCCGGCTGATGATTTCCCAGGGGGCCGATGCCATTGACGTAGGCGGTTGCTCCACACGTCCTGGCGCCGTTCAGGCCTCAGAAGATGAGGAGATGGAGCGCTTGGAGTGGGGGCTTGATGCCATAAGGAATGAGTTTCCCGATATACTTCTGTCTGTTGACACCTATCGCCCGGATATAGCGGAGCGCTGTGTACGTGTGTGGAACGTGAATATCATAAATGATGTTTACGGCGGTAATGCCGATATGTACAGGGTGGTGGCAGAGACAGGAGTGCAGTATGTGCTCATGTGGTCTGAGACCATTAAGAGTGATCCTGTCAGTGAGATGATGTCGTTCTTTAGGAACAAGCTGGAGATTATGAAGAAGGCAGGTGTGGATGTTTTAGGCAAAGTGATTCTGGATCCCGGTTACGGATTCGGAAAGACTGTTGAGCAGAACTACACCGTGCTGGCCCATCAGGCCAGGCTGCATGAGTTCGGGTTACCCATTCTATCAGCCCTTTCACGCAAGTCAATGGCATGGAAACTGTTGGGCATAACGCCTGCTGATGCGCTTCCTGCCACCATTGCGATGAATACTGTTGCGCTTATGAACGGTGCAGACTGGCTCCGCGTCCACGATGTCCAGGAAGCCGCTCATACCCTCAAAATCGTACAAGCATTAAGTGATTATAAATAAAACTCAATTTGACTCATGGGTGATTATTTTGTTTCATTCGGAATCAAGGACATAATTGACGTGTTGTGCGTCTCGCTGCTCCTGTTCTATCTCTACAAGCTGATGAAGAGGACGGGATCACTCAACATGTTCATAGGAATACTTGTGTTCATCCTTGTGTGGATAGTAGTGTCACAGGTACTCAAGATGCAACTCTTGGGGGCTGTGCTTGACAAGTTGGTCGATGTGGGCGTGATTGCACTGATTGTGCTGTTTGCCGATGACATACGCCACTTTTTCCGTGACATCGGCACTACCACCCGTACACGTAAACTGTTTCATTGGCTTGTACGCAGGCACCACGCTCAGGGCGATGCCACCAAGTGGGAACCTATTGTAAGGGCTTGTGACAGCATGAGCCGCAAGAAAGAGGGTGCTCTGATAGTGATTGGTCAGAATGATGAACTGCATGATGTGATAGAATCAGGTGAACTGGTCAATGCAGAGATGAACCAGCTTCTTATTGAGAACATCTTTTTCAAGAACAGTCCTCTTCATGACGGAGCCATGATAATTGTAGGTGACCGTATAGAATCAGCTGCCTGCATTCTGCCGCTCTCACAGTCAGAGGAACTGCCTAAGGAATTCGGCCTGCGTCACCGTTCTGCAATGGGTATATCAGAGAAGACCAATGCGGTGGCTGTGGTGGTATCGGAAGAGACCGGAATAATATCGGTGTTCCATAAAGGGTCTTTCCAGCGTAATCTGCAGGCGGCGGAACTCTCCAAGTATCTGACAGACAATGTCAGATAAATGAATTTTTTATTGTGCCAAACTGTCAGCATGGGGTGACACATTGCCCCGTATGGCGGTTTGGCATATTTTTGGTACTATCCTCAATGCCCGATGAGGGGCTTTTGGCAGAAACAAATAACTCAAAAAATATAGATATGAACATTAAACCGCTTTCAGACCGCGTTCTGATACTCCCGGCAGCAGCTGAGGAGAAGACCATCGGGGGTATAATCATCCCTGATACAGCAAAGGAGAAACCTCTTAAGGGTGAAGTAATTGCAGTAGGTAACGGCACCAAGGATGAGGCTATGGTACTCAAGAAAGGTGATCAGGTGCTTTATGGCAAGTATTCAGGCACTGAGCTTGAAGTTGAGGGAACAAAATATCTGATTATGCGCCAGAGTGATGTTCTGGCTGTGGTTGAAAAATAATAAGGAGATACAATTATGGCAGCAAAAGAGATACTTTTCAATACTGATGCCCGTGACCTGATGCGTCAGGGTGTTGATGAGCTTGCAAACGCAGTCAAGGTTACACTTGGACCTAAGGGCCGCAACGTTATCATAGAGAAGAAGTTCGGTGCTCCTCAGATCACCAAGGACGGTGTTACCGTAGCCAAGGAGATTGAATTGGCCGATTCATTCAAGAACACAGGTGCACAGTTGGTTAAGAGCGTTGCCTCTAAGACCGGTGAGGATGCAGGTGACGGTACAACCACCGCAACCGTTCTGGCTCAGAGCATCGTGAACGTAGGTCTTAAGAACGTTACCGCAGGTGCCAATCCTATGGATCTGAAGCGCGGTATCGACAAGGCCGTTGCAGCTGTCGTTGAGAACATCAAGAAGCAGTCAAAGGCCGTAGGTGACAACTTTGACAAGATTGAGCAGGTTGCCACCATCTCTGCAAACAATGATGCTGAGATAGGTAAGCACATTGCTGAGGCTATGCAGAAGGTTTCAAAGGATGGTGTAATCACTATTGAGGAGGCTAAGGGTCGTGACACATACATCGACGTTGTTGAGGGTATGCAGTTTGACCGCGGTTACTTGTCATCATACTTTGTAACCGATACAGAGAAGATGAACTGCGTTATGGAGAATCCTCTGATTCTTATCCATGACAAGAAGATATCAAACCTCAAGGACCTGCTCCCCATCCTGGAGCCCGCCGTACAGAGCGGCCGTCCTCTGTTGATTATTGCTGAGGATGTTGACTCCGAGGCCCTGACCACACTGGTTGTAAACCGTCTGCGTTCTGGTCTTAAGATCTGCGCCGTTAAGGCACCCGGATTCGGTGACCGCCGTAAGGAGATGCTTGAGGATATCGCCGTATTGACCGGTGGATTCGTAATCAGCGAGGAGCGTGGCGTAAAGCTAGAGCAGGCAACAATGGATATGCTTGGTACTGCTGAGAAGATCACTATCACCAAGGATAACACCACTATTGTTAACGGTAAAGGTGAGAAGGCCAAGATTGCTGACCGCGTAGCTCAGATCAAGGCTCAGATTAAGACTACCACAAGTGACTATGACAAGGAGAAGCTCCAGGAGCGTCTTGCCAAACTGTCAGGCGGTGTTGCAGTAATCAAGGTGGGTGCTCCCTCTGAGACTGAGATGAAGGAGAAGAAGGACCGTGTTGATGATGCTCTGTGCGCTACCCGTGCAGCCATTGAGGAGGGTATCGTAGCAGGTGGCGGTGTAGCTTACATCCGTGCCATCAGCGCTCTTGACAAGCTGAAAGGTGAGAATGCCGATGAGACTACCGGTATCCAGATCATACGCCGCGCCATTGAGGAGCCTCTGCGCCAGATTGTATTCAACGCAGGCAAGGAGGGCTCTGTAGTGGTACAGAAGGTTATGGAAGGCAAGGGTGACTTTGGTTACAACGCCCGCTTTGACCGCTATGAGGACCTTGTAAAGGCCGGCGTTGTTGATCCCGCCAAGGTTACACGTGTGGCTCTTGAGAACGCCGCTTCAATAGCAGGTATGTTCCTGACAACTGAGTGCGTAATCGTAGAGAAGAAGGAAGACAAGCCTATGCCTGCCATGAATCCTGGAATGGGTGGCATGGATGGAATGATGTAATCGGCGAGCCGATTTCATCATTCCATCAATTGAAAATTGAGAATTGAAAATTGAAAATTGTAAAAAGGGTGCGAAAATTTTTTTCGCGCCCTTTTTAATGTCGCGGGCTATTACGCAGGTGCTTGGTTTCAATTTTCAATTTTCAATTCTCAATTTATTGTTCTACTTTTGCGGGAGTATGATTAAATTAGCGATACTTGCATCGGCCAACGGAACAAACGCACAGGCCATCATTGAGGCTGTGCGGGCAGGGAGGCTTGATGCTGATGTGAAGGTGGTGCTTACCAATAAGGAGGATGCGGGAGTGATAGAGCGTGCCCGCCGTCTTGGAGTGCCGGTGGAGATTGTACCCTCCAAGGGGCACCGTAACCGTGCGGAATATGATGCATTGGTAGTTGAGGCATTGAAAAAATATGATGTTGACACCATTGCATTGGCTGGCTGGATGCGTATTCTGAGTGAGGTGTTTGTCAATGCATATTATGGCCGTATCCTCAATCTGCACCCGGCTCTGTTACCCAGTTTCAAGGGTGCTACGGCTATTGTTGATGCCTATGAGCATGGCGTCCGTGTTACTGGCTGCTCAGTTCATCTGGTAACTATTGAACTTGATGCCGGTCCGGTGATTATTCAGGCTGCCGTACCTGTGAACGGTACTGTTGATGAACTTGAGGCTCAGATTCACCGCATGGAACATCGTATATTCCCGCAGGCTCTGCAGTGGTATGCTGAGGGCCGTATCAGCATTGAAGGGCACAAGATAAACGTTGCTCCGGCCAAGACAGACGTAAAAAAGATTGATTACATTGAGGGGTGCATAGTATCACCTCCTCTTGAAGAAAAGATATAATTATGAGTAAGGAAGATACCCCGTCGGCACATATCTCGGCACAGTATGGTGATATTGCCAATACAGTTATCATGTGCGGTGACCCACTCCGCGCCAAGTTTATTGCTGAGAAGTATATGGATAATCCGGTTCTCTTCAATGAGGTTCGTGGAATGTTAGGATATACAGGTTTCTACAAGGGCAAGCGTGTATCAGTTATGGGACACGGCATGGGTATCCCTTCAATAGGTATATACTCATATGAGCTGTTCAACTTCTACGATGTGGAGAATATCATCAGGGTGGGTACTGCAGGTGCTCTGACTGCAGATATGAAGATAGGGGATATGCTCTTTGCCCAGGCTGCCTGCACGGATTCAGATTATGGACACCAGTATGGTTTCCCTGCCAAGTTTGCTCCTATAGCAAGTTTTGACCTGCTTGAAAAAGCTGCGCAGGTGGCCCGTGAGAACGGTTTCCCATTTCAGGTAGGCAACATATACAGTGCTGATGTGTTCTATGATGAATCAGACAAGCAGATGAATTGGGGTAAGTTCGGCGTGAAGGCGGTTGAGATGGAATCGGCCGGACTCTATATCAATGCGGCGGCTGCAGGCAAGAAGGCGCTTACCATCTGCACTATATCGGACCAGTTGGTACATCGTAAGTATGCATCGACAGAGGAGCGTCGTTCCAGCTTTACCAATATGATGAAAGTGGCACTTGAAATAGCATAATGATATGAAAACGAGTAAGATATTGATAGCCATGATTGCATTGATGCTCATGGTGACGGGTTGCAGAAAAGAAGAGGAGTTTGCATATCCTGCTGTGTATGGCAATATTGTCTTCTCTCCATCCAATCCCAAAGTAGGTCAGGAGGTCACGATGACAGCCCAGGTGCTTGATCCCGGTCACAGGATCTATCATGCTGACTATACCTGGAAATGCTCGGAATTTGAAAACGGCTATCAAATTGTCAGAAAGACTGCTCCGGATGGTTCCAAGACAATCACGGAGGCTCCTTCAATCAAATTCAAATTTACTGAAGCAGGTACTTTCAGCGTATCAATGAGTGCATCATTCAAGTTTTCTATGACTACAGAAGGGGGTGCTCTCTTTGGCTCTGCCAGCACAAAAACATTTTATGTAAAGGTAAGAGAGTAGGGGCTGGTGGATGAATAGGGTTCTGTCAAATATAGACAAGAGGCTTGCTGGTCTGTATGATACGGCAGAACTTGAATCGGTTAAGAAAACACTGTGTCTGGAACTGCTTGGCATAAGCAGTCTTTCATATTTTACAAAGGAGGATTTGTCTCCTGATGCTGAGCGTGACAGGAGGCTTGATGCGGCCTTGACGCGTCTTGCCCAGGGGGAACCTCTGCAATATGTTATAGGTTCAACTCCGTTCTGCGGGCTGACATTCAGGGTTGACAGCCGTGTCCTTATTCCGCGGCCTGAGACTGCTGAACTTGTGGAATGGGTTACACGGGATGCTGCTGCAAACGGCTCCCTGCTTGATATAGGAACCGGCAGCGGATGCATTGCCGTAACATTGGCCCGTAACCTGCCGAATTGGAAGGTGCAGGGGTGGGATATCAGTGAAGGGGCACTTGAGGTGGCATGTGAGAACAGCAGGCTCAATGGTGCGGATGTGGAGTTCCGTAAGGTGGATATGCTGGATGCTCCGGATTGGGATTGCAGGTTTGATGTGATTGTGAGCAATCCGCCGTATGTACTGGAATCAGAGAAGGCACAGATGGAAAGCACCGTGCTTGACTATGAACCGCATACGGCCCTGTTTGTTCCGGATGCTGAGCCGCTTATGTTTTACAGGGCGATAGCCGGATTCGGAAAGAAAGCACTTGTACCGGGAGGTGCGCTATATTTTGAAATCAACCCGATAGAGGCATCGGACCTTAAGATGATGCTTGAACAGGCGGGATACCATAATGTTGAACTGCGCAGTGACATTTACGGGAAGCTGCGTATGATAAAAGCGATACTATGACAGAATCTGAAGGAAAGACACTTGCCGAACGGTATTGTTCGGGAGCGGAGCATTGCTGTCTTGAAGTTAGGGCAATGCTTGGGAGACACAATGTAGAGAGTGAGGATATTGACCGTATCCTTAAACACCTTGTTAAAGAGGGGTATATTGATGAACTACGTTATGCCCGGGCTTTTGTGCATGATAAGGTACGTTTTGCCAAGTGGGGCAGGTCTAAGATTGCACAGGCACTATGGCAGAAACGTATACCTCAGGGTGTGGCCGATGAGGCTCTTTCATCAATTGATGAGGATGAGTATATGGCTGCTCTTAAGGATGTGGTGCAGTCCAGATACCGTACCGTCAAGGGTACTACTGAGTATGAGCGTAAGATGAAAACCATGAAAACAGTCTGCGGACGCGGGTATGAGCCGTCACTTGTACGTAAGGTGTTGGATCTGACCGATTCCTATGACATATTATCCTGATAAACATGAATAATACTGATTCTGCAGGTCCGCGCGGTTACAGACGCCCCGGACTGATACGCATGCTGCTTGATTTTGTATTTCCGCATTACTGCAAGGTGTGTGGACATAGGCTTGATCCCTCTGAGAATGAACTCTGCATAACCTGTTTCCTGAATATGCCGCGGTTGGAATATAATAAGGATGTGATCAATCCTACAGAGAAGATGCTCCTTACTGAGAAAAGTCTTGTGCGGGCGGTATCATTGATGCAATACAGCAAAGAGAGTGATTACCGTAACATCCTGTTTCATCTCAAGTACTGGCATCACCCCAAGGTGGGGCAGTGGCTGGCTCGCATAGGTGCGGCGGAACTTAAGGAGAAGGGCTTTTTTGAGGGAGTGGACTGCTTGGTGCCGTTGCCGCTTACTTTCAGGAAAGAGATACAACGTGGGTATAATCAGTGCGTATTCATTGCAAAGGGTATTCGGCAGGTTACGGGGCTGCCTATTATAGGGCGCGCGGTGATACGTGAAGCGGAGCATTCGCATCAGGCCGGGCTTGGCAAATATCAGCGGTGGAGTAATGCTCAGGGCTTGTTCAGGGTGGCGGATGCTGACGCTCTCCGTGGCAAACACATCCTTATCATCGATGATGTCATAACCACCGGAGCCACGCTCTGCTCCATGATTGATACTATTGAGGCGGCCGTTCCCGATATCAAAGTCTCAGTATTTACACTTGCACTTGCTCAATAAATATGTAATTTTGCGGTCCGAATGGAGGAGAACGTAAAACATATCAGGATTGCTGAGTTCAATTATGAGCTGCCGGATGAGCGGATCGCTAAATTTCCGCTGGCGGAGAGGGACAGTTCGAAGCTGTTGTTGTATAGGCACGGCCAGGTGAGCCACGATGTGTTCCGCAACCTGCCTCAATATCTGCCGGCCGGGGCTCTCATGATATTCAACAACACCAAGGTGATTCAGGCTAGACTGCATTTCCGAAAGGAGGCTACTGGCGGACCTAAATCTACGGGAGCTCTTATTGAGATTTTCCTTTTGGAGCCGGCTGAGCCCAGCGATTATCAGGTTATGTTTACTCAAACCCAATCATGCAGCTGGTACTGCCTGGTGGGTAATCTTAAGCGTTGGAAAGATGATACTCCTGTGCTTAAATCCACCGTTGAAATGGGCGGAAAAACAGTTACTCTCACTGCTGAGCGTGGGCCGATGCATGGTACCAGCCATAGGATTGACTTCAAGTGGGACGGCGGCGTAAGCTGGGCCGAGCTGCTTGAGGCTGTGGGTGAGATTCCTATTCCTCCATACCTGAACCGCGAATCGCAGGAGAGTGACAAGACTACTTATCAGACCGTATATTCCAAGATAAAGGGCAGCGTGGCGGCTCCAACT
>CACYHN010000026.1 GCA_902774275.1 uncultured Bacteroidales bacterium | reverse complement strand
GCCTTTGTAGATCCATACGGTCTGCTCTGACTGGTTGCCCATCATGTCAACGGTCATGGTGTACTTGGTGCACTCCTTACCGGCGATGGTCTCCTTACCTACCTCCTTGATGTTGTTCTCTTTCTTAACCTCATCGGTCAGCTTGTTCCAGTTGATCTGGGCACGGCCACCGCCGAAACCACCCATGCCACCGAATGACGGCATCTTGGTAGCGGTCTTAGCCTCATCGTTGATGCGGATCTGAGAACCGTCCTTATCTGTGATTGTGCGGGTCTTGCCTTCGCCACCCATGAAACCGCCTTCTGATACCTGAGCGGTCTTAAGACCGTAGTTGTCAAAATAGGTCTCAGTAATCATCTCGTTACCCATCATATCCATAGACATGGTGATAACACCTGATTTTACTCCGTAAGGAGCATCGGCCGGAGCCTGAGCGTTAGCCAGAGAAACTACTGCCAGAAGGGCAGCTGCCAAAAACATCTTTTTCATTTTCGTTTGTTTTAAGTTATTAATTAGTAAAAGGTGAATTGTCAAAACAAATTCATTCTACTATCATATAAACCGTAAAAACGAAAGTTAAAAAGGAAAGAGTATTTTTTTATAAAAAATTTTTTTGAGGCATTAGAATCTGTTTACACTTGTTCCATAAGGATTATTACAGATTCTTTAATCCAGCTCAACCTCTACCTCTTCCAGATCATCATCCATATCGTCTTCTGGCAGGTCATCAAAGTCAAATTCAAAGTCAGCACCCGCCGCAACAAGTTCATTATGGAGTTCACCTGCATCCTTTGAGCGGTGTACTATATGCTCAGTCTTCCAGGTAGCGTCAAGTTTGTTGCTCTCACTGTTCAGCTCCTTCCAGAGTACATCCTTGAGTTGCTGTAGCCCCAGTCCGCTTACTCCCGATATGAACACATGCGGAATATCGGCCGGAAGATTAGGCTCCAGCATGGACATAAGCTCCTCATCTATAAGGTCACATTTGGTTATGGCCAGCACACGCTGCTTATCCAGCATCTCAGGATTGAACTGTGCAAGCTCATTGAGCAGGATATCATATTCACGCTTAATGTCATCGGTATCACCGGGAACCATGAACAGCAGCAATGAGTTGCGCTCTATATGACGCAGAAAACGGAGCCCAAGCCCCTTGCCTTCACTTGCTCCCTCAATGATACCGGGTATATCGGCCATTACGAAAGACTTGCCTTCACGGTATGATACTATACCCAGGTTAGGCTCCAGTGTAGTGAACGGATAGTTTGCAATCTTGGGTTTAGCTGCCGATATGGCTGAAAGCAACGTGGACTTACCAGCATTGGGGAATCCCACCAGGCCCACATCAGCCAGCAGCTTAAGTTCCAGAACCACCATCTGCTCCTGGGCAGGTTCTCCCGGCTGGGCAAACCTGGGAGCCTGACGCGTAGCAGTACGGAAATGCCAGTTACCCAAGCCGCCGCGACCGCCCTTGAGCAGCACAATCTCCTGGCCGTCATCGGTTATGTCACAGAGATACTCTCCGGTCTCAGCATCATAAGCCACAGTACCGCAGGGAACCTCAATGATGACATCCTTGCCGTCCTTGCCAAAACATTTGTTGCTGCCGCCGTTCCCGCCGTTCTCAGCAAACGCATGGCGCTCATAACGCAGATGCAGCAGAGTCCAGTAGTTGCGGTTACCCTTAAGGATAACGCTGCCGCCCTTGCCGCCGTCACCGCCGTCAGGACCGCCGTTGGGAATATATTTGTCGTGACGCAGATGTGCCGATCCCCTACCGCCCTTGCCTGAGCGGCAGAATATCTTAACGTAATCTACAAAATTGCTTTCTGCCATATTAAACTGAAAGGTGGCTTATAAAGAGGCCACCTTATCTATAATTTCCTGAATCATCTTGTCCTTGTCACCCTTAAAGGTAAACTCGGACAGCACCCCTTCCTTCTTGAACCATTCTATAAGAGGATGAGTCTGGGTGTAGTAAACATTGAAACGCTTCTTTATTGTCTCCTCGTTGTCATCAGAACGGCCTTCAATCTTGGCGCGGTTGAGGAGGCGCTCCATCAGCACATCCTCACTTACAATAAGGTTAAGGGTAACCGATATCTTCTCTCCACGTTCCTGAAGCATCTCCTTAAGTGCCTTAGCCTGAACTATGGTACGGGGAAATCCGTCAAATATCACACCCGGACCTTCACGCAAGGTATCATATACATCGGCAAGCATATCAATAATAAGGTCATCTGGTATAAGCTGTCCTTTCTCAATATATCTCTCGGCCACCTTGCCAAGCTCTGTGCCCTCTCTTATCTCAGCACGCAGCACATCGCCGGTAGAGATATGGTTATAACCGAATTTCTCAACCAGGGCTGCACTGTAAGTCCCTTTTCCTGAACCAGGAGCACCAAATATTACTATGTTGTCCATTATAAACCTTGTTATTGTTTCACAATCTGATAAATATCACGTGAGTTTCTGCCAAATCCGTCATAGTCAAGACCATATCCCACAATAAAGCCGTTGGGTATGTTCAATGCCAGATATTTGAGCCTAAGGTCAACCTTGAGTTTGTCCGGCTTGCACAGCAAAGCGCACACCTCTACTGAAACTGCACCTTTCTCTGCCAGAGAATCCAGTACGTCACGCATGGTATAGCCGGTATCCACGATATCCTCAACTATTATCACATGGCGGCCCTCAACAGACTCCTGCAGCCCCATAAGCTCCTTAATCTTTCCGGTAGTATCTGTACCTGAGTACGATGCCACCTTTACGAATGATACGTTACAAGGTACTGCCACGTTCTTGAGCAGATCTGCCGCAAACATGAAAGATCCGTTCAGGATGCACAGAAACAGAGGTGTCTTACCCTCATAATCACGGTTAATATCTGATGCAATTCTCTTGATTTCCTTCTGAATCTCCTCTTCCCTGATGAAAGGAGTGAATATTCTGTCCTTAACCTGAATGGTTTCCATAAATGAGTACTTAAATTATGCGAATATACTTAAAAAATGTGAGGTATAAAGGAGCATCATCCCATTTTTATAAGTGACTCTTGCAAGAATAGCCGTTTTTTAACAAAATAAACGTACATTTGCCAAGTACAATTGCCAAATGACTAACCAATCATACATAGATGAGACCAGGCAGATGCTTGAAAAACTGCTTCCGGCAGAGAAAATCAAGACTGTCAATGAGGACTACATAAAGGGGCTGCTCAAAAGCCGTGATCCTAAAGCCCACAAAGGGATTTTTGGTCATGCCCTGCTTTATGCAGGCAGCCCGGGTATGGCCGGAGCCGCCGTCCTCTCATCCAAGGCTTGCATGCGTTCAGGCGTAGGTCTGCTTACGGTATGCACCCCAGCCGCCAACAATGACATACTCCAGATATCCGTCCCGGAGGCAATGGTCACCCATACTGATGATATGTACGCATCATCAGACCTGGGCCGATACACAGCCATTGGCGCCGGCCCCGGATTGGGCACGGGAGAGTCTCAGACTGCGCTTTTGGACAAGATGCTCAAAAACGCCACCTGCCCTATGGTGCTTGATGCCGATGCCCTGAACATCATCTCACAGAAATGTTATCTGCTTGATTACGTACCGTCAGGCTCAGTCATCACGCCCCACCCGGGCGAGCTGGCCCGTCTTACAGGCAAGACTGATGACTGGGTACAGATGGCAGGCAAGGCCATAGAACTGGCACGCCACACAGGCATCACAGTGGTAGTGAAAGGGGCACCCACAGTGACTGTATTGCCTGATTGCACCGCCTTCATCAACACCACGGGCAATGCAGGAATGGCAACCGCAGGCTCCGGTGATGTACTTACCGGAATAGTCCTGGCTCTGCTCGCCCAAGGATACAGTGCCGCCCACGCCGCTGTCATTGCAGTATATGTACACGGATCAGCCGGTGACACCGCCACTATGGCACTGAGCCAGACCGCCATGACATCGGCCGATATAATATCCAACCTGCCAAACGCTTGGCTTAAATTGGAACAACTATGAAAATGAATATCATCAAATCAACCCTTCTCATGGGCCTGGCTTTAAGCTACACGCCTATCGCCGCGCAAGGGACATCGGCCCCGTACAGCCCGGGTATAACCCAGGACGCAGTGTCATACTGGCTCCCCAAGACCAAACTCACCGTCACCGTAACCACACGCAAGAGCACCTTCAAGCCCGGTGAGTTCTCACGTTATGCGGAGCGCTATCTCAGGATGAACAATGTAAAGGACAAAGCAGAGGAGATATGGGAAATAACCTCCGTTGACATCACGCCATCAGGCATCCCTGATAAGGAAAGGCTTTACACCCTAAACTTCTCCGCCAAAGGCAAGAGGCCCTATTTTGAACTCACTGACCAGGGTATCCTTGCAGCCGTAAACACACAGGCTCAAAAAGAGCCCACACCCAGTGTCGCCAAACCTGTTCCCGCCCAGCCTGCCCTGAAAAAGGTAAACCCGCAGGACTATATGACTGAGGAAATCCTCATGGCCGGCTCTAGCGCCAAGATGGCAGAGCTGGTAGCCAAGGAGATCTACAACATACGTGAGAGCCGCAACGCCATCACCCGCGGCCAGGCCGACTTTGTGCCCACTGACGGAGAGTCACTCAAGTTCATGCTGGAGTCACTCAACGAGCAGGAATCAGCCCTGCTTACGCTCTTTAGCGGCACATCCGATACAGAGGAGCATACATTCACCATTGATGTCACCCCTGATGCACCCGTCACCAAACTGCTACTGTTCCGGTTCTCAAGCAAACTGGGCGTATTACCGGTAGATAACCTGGCAGGAGAACCCGTATGGATAGACATCACTGACAAGAAAATGTTTGACAGCTATCAGGCTCCTGCAGGCAACGGCAAAACCGTAAAGAGCAGCGCCCAGTTCCTCTACTACCGTATCCCCGGACGCGCCACCATAAACGTCTATAACAACCGCCTAAGTTTTACCGAGCAGGACGTCCAGATAGCACAGTTCGGCAATGTAGAGGTTATCTCATCAACCATCATGGGCAGGAATGCCGATGCCAGGATTGTTTTTGACACCACCACAGGAAACGTAAAAAGCATCAACGAGTAACGCCAATCACACTCATAAAAAGCATCAGGGCGGCTCCATATCTTGGAACCGCCCTGACTATTTAACTCCGTAATGTTATCCTTTCAGTCTACAGCAAGGCATAACGCAGTATGAAGAGGATTGCAAGAATCCACGTCATCAGGTTAATCTTCTTGAACTTACCGCAGATAGCGTTCAGGACCACGTATGAAATCATACCCATCATGATACCATCAGAAATGCTGTATGCCAGAGGCATCATGATCATGCAGATGTAAGCAGGAATACTCTCTGAGAAATCATTGAAATCAACATCAAGTATTGATGACATCATCATCACACCTACTACAATCAAAGCAGGAGCTGTGGCAGCTGACGGAATAGCAGTGAACAGCGGAGCAAAGAACAGAGCTATTGCAAAGCAGACAGCAACCGTAAATGATGTCAGACCTGTACGGCCGCCTTCTGCCACACCCGATGCACTCTCCACATAAGTGGTAGTGGTGCTGGTTCCGAATATGGCGCCGGCAATGGTAGCCCAGGCATCGGCCATAAGAACCTTCTTTACACCGGGAATGGTGCCGTCCGGATTTATGGCATTAGCCTTCTTTGATACGCCAATAACCGTACCTATGGTATCAAACATATCAATGAACAGGAATGTGAACACCACAATCAGCATATCAGTAGTGAAGATGTTGTGCCACTCAAACTTACATAAGATAG
Organism: uncultured Bacteroidales bacterium; assembly: GCA_902774275.1. GTDB lineage: Bacteria > Bacteroidota > Bacteroidia > Bacteroidales > Bacteroidaceae > Colenecus. Next base: position 42,122 of record CACYHN010000026.1, on the reverse strand, counting down.
GTGTTACTGACGGAACCTTGTCAACTATACCGGTGAATACGGTAACAGCCTTCATACCCTTGTCAAGGTTATCATAATCAACAGGCTCCTGGAAGAACATGCCGACTATTGAAGTTAAAATGATACCTATCAGCATGGCGCCACGAATCTTAAGGATCATCAGTACTGATGTGATTACCAGACCGATGAGAGCAACAGCGGCAGTACCGTGCATAATATCACCAAGGCTGACAACCGTTCCACCGCCGCCTACAACGATATGGGCATTGTAAAGACCGATAAATGCTATGAACAGGCCTATACCGGCGCTCACTGCACTCTTCATAGCCTGCGGGATGGCATTGATGATAGCCTCACGTACATTAGTGACAGTCAGGATCACAAAGATGATACCCTCAATCAGCACAGCAGTCAATGCAAACTGCCAGCTGTATCCCATAGTCAGGCATACCGTATATACAAAGAATGCGTTCAGACCCAAGCCCGGAGCCAGAGCATATGGCTTCTTTGCATATATAGCCATAATCAGAGTACCCACAATGGCTGCCAATGCAGTAGCTGTAAACACAGCATCCTTAGGCATACCCATACCCTCCAGACTACTGAAAATACCCGGGTTTACGGCAAGGATATAAGCCATTGTAAGGAATGTGGTGATACCGGCCAGAATCTCAGTCTTTACGCTGTGCTTGGCTGGATCAAATCCTAGAATTTTCAGGAATGACATAATAATACCTGATTAAATTTTACACTTTGCTACAGATCAGAAATCCCACTTTACACCAAGGCAGGGATTGCACATGAAACCCTTGTTACCGGCAAAGTTGTTGCTCAGCTCAATCTCAGTACCGATATTGAAATTGGGGCAGCCAAAAAGTGAACCCACATTATACCAGAGCTGAGGCTCTGAGATGAAGGTAAGGTTCTTCTCGCACTTATCCTTATCGTCCCAAAGGTTAGCATCCTCACCCCATACATCGGCAAAACCTGAGAACTTGAGACCCTCTACGCCAAACAGGTTATTCATACCCCATACAAATGTGAACTGCAGAGGAAGATGGCTCTCTGAACCCTTGAATGTCTTGTACAGAAGTTCAAATGTGAAGGTATTTGAGAAATCAGCATTATGCAGGAAATACTCCACACCAAACAGCCAGTTGCGGTTGCCGAAACCTACGCCAGCATTGAACTCAACATGTGCGCTCAGTGCGCCAAGACTTGAATCCTGCCAGAAATTCAGGGCACGTGCAATCTCAAAGTAGCTGCCTCTTGCACCATACACATCCTTATAAGGCTTTCCACCTAACGGATCTTTCTGATCACGAAAATCCTGATTGTAATAATCATAATCCACAAAGAAGAATGTACTACCCCAATTATCGCTCTTGAACATCTCAAGGGTAGTGGTAACCATCTTACGGTCCTTACCTAAATCATAGAATACCTGGAGGTTGGTCTGTGCAAAAGCACCTACTGACAGCAGGGCAAAACCTGCAAAAGCCACGATTTTTTTCATATCAAAACTTTTTAGAGTTATAAGAATATAATTATGTGTAATTGATTATCCGTTGTACTTGGGATCGCTATGCAGCGGAACCTTGAACTCCTCAGGCAGATCCTGACCCTCGGCAGTAGCACGCTTACCGCTTGCGTAATCACCGGTAAAGTGGAAGTCGTTGCCGGGAAGTACCGCGTTCATGATTATACCTACCAGAGCGGCAACTGCCAGACCTGACAGAGAAATCCTTCCGAATGATATGTTGCCGGGACCGAAGCTGATACCGATAGCCAACACCAGGATCAGAGCAGCAATAAGCACGTTACGGTTATTTGTAAAGTCAACCTTGTTCTCAACCAGGTTACGTACACCTACTGCCGATATCATACCGTAAAGCACCAGCGATACACCACCTACAGTTGCGGTAGGCATAGCGTAGATAATCTGTGAAAACTTGGGGCAGAATGAGAACACGATAGCCAGTAATGCAGCAATGCGTACCACCTTGGGGTCAAACACCTTGGTCAGGTTGAGCACGCCGGTATTCTCACCGTATGTAGTGTTGGCGGGAGCACCAAACAGGGCAGCCACAGCAGTAGCGCAGCCGTCACCCAAAAGAGTACGGTGCAGACCGGGATCGGCAATGAAGTTACGGTTACAGGTTGATGAGATAGCAGCAATATCACCTATATGCTCAATCATGGTAGCAATGGCAATAGGCATGATTGTTATGATAGCTGTGGTAAGGAATGCACCGTCAGGATGATTTACCACAGTACTTAGACCTGTCCTGCTCCACTCAATGGGCAGGCCAAACCATGCAGCTTCCTTAACGGCAGTGAAATCAACCTGGCCAAAACATGCAGCCACGATGTATGAACCTATAACACCCAGAATGATAGGAATAATCTTAATCATACCCTTACCGAATATATTGCAGATGACAATAATCAGGATGGCAAGCAGTGCAATCCACCAGTTGTTCTGGCAGTTGTTTATGGCGCTTGATGATAGGATAAGACCAATGGAGATGATGATAGGACCGGTTACTACAGGCGGGAAGAAACGCATGGTGCGGCGCACGCCGTAGAACTTGAACAGAGCAGACAGCACAAAGTAAAGCAGACCGGCACAGAACACGCCTATGCAGGCGTATGTCAATGAAACCGGAGCAAAACTTGCTATATACTCTGATTTATCAAACTCTGACATTGCGTCAAACGCCGTTTGACTGAAGTTGGGGTCAAGGAACTTGGGGCCCATACTTTTAACAGCAGTATAACCACCCAGGAATGCAAATGATGAACCCAGGAATGCGGGAACCTTCATCTTTGTAAAAAAGTGGAAAATCAAAGTGCCTATACCTGCAAACAGCAGTGTAGCTGATACAGACAGGCCTGTAAGAAGCGGCACGAGAACCGTAGCACCAAACATTGCGAACATGTGCTGACATCCAAGCACAAACATCTTTCCCCCTCCAAGGGTACTGGCATCATAGATGCCATCCTGCTTTAACTCCATGACTGTAAACTATTTAATTACGATTTAGTTACAATTTGTTGAGATATGTTGAATCGTGTTAGCAAAATTAATCGGGGGTAAAAAAAAGGAAAAAAAATTGTCGTTCTTTTTTGATAATTGTTGATAACTTTTTGAATTTGGTTGAAAACCTTGTTTAAGTAAAAAAAAGGTGTACTTTTGTAGTCGCTAGAAAGGACATATGCAAATACATTTCCAGATAGAATACCTTACAAAATGGGGTGAGAACCTGTTCCTATGCCTTAACATGCCTGACGGAACCCAGCTGTGCATTGACATGTACAACAACGGCCAGGGTACCTGGTTTGCTGATTATGACTTCAATGATGATGAGATGGCCGCAGGTGACATAACCTACTGCTACATGGTCCAGCTTGACGGCAACATAACACGCCGTGAAGAGGGATCGCTCCACTCCATACCTTACACCCGTGCCAAACGTCTGGTCTTGTCAGACCGATGGAAAGACGTAGGCAGTGAAAGCATTGAGCAGCGTACCATAGCACTCCCTTACGTACATCATAATAACCGTCCGCGCTGGAAAGGCGCCGGAACCGCCATACCCGTATTCTCACTCCGCAGCGAGAGGGATTTCGGCATAGGCCAGTTCACTGACCTCAAGCAGCTTGTAGATTGGGCCGCCGCCACCGGACAAAGCGTAATACAGACGCTGCCCGTCAATGACACCACCATGACCGGAACGTGGCGTGACTCATACCCCTACAGCGCCAACTCATCATTCGCACTCAATCCCATATACATAGACCTGGAGCTTGTAGGCAGCATTGATGACAAGGAGTTCCTTAAGCGGGCAGAAAAACAGCGTAAGGAGCTCAACGCACTCCCGGCCATTGACTACGAGCGTGTGTTCAGGCTCAAGAGCGAGTACCTGGACCGCCTGTATGCACAGTACGGTGACCAGTGCTGCAGAAGCCGCGAGTATCAGAAGTTCTTTAACGCAAACCGCAACTGGCTTGAGCCTTACGCCCTCTACTGCTACCTGCGTGACAAATACGGCACGGCTGATTTCCACCAGTGGAAAGAATCAGACTACAGCCCCACTCTGCTCAACCGCTTCTGCACTCCCGGCAATCCACGCTACCGCGAGATCCGCAAGCACTATTTCATACAATACCATCTTGACCGTCAGCTCACAGATGTAAAGCAATATGCCAACCGCAAAGGCATCCTGCTCAAGGGTGACATACCCATAGGCGTAAACCGCCACAGTGCCGATGTGTGGATACACCCTGAGCTGTTCCATACAGACTGCCAGGCCGGTGCTCCGCCCGATGCCTTTGCCACCGACGGCCAGAAATGGGGAATGCCCACATACAACTGGGAGAATATGGCCCGTGACGGATACGCCTGGTTCGTAGCCCGTTTCCGCAAGATGGCTGATTACTTTGACGCCTACCGCATAGACCACCTGTTAGGATTCTTCCGCATCTGGGAGGTGCCCCTTGAATACGGCAGCGGTCTTATGGGCAGGTTCAACCCCGCCCTCACCTACACCCCGCAGGAGCTCTGGGACCGTGGGTTCCCCTTCAACCCCGCGCTGCATTCCCAAGCCCCCGCAGGCTCACCGGAGACGAACGTGCTGTTCCTTGAGGACACCCACCGTCCCGGCACCTACCATCCACGCATCAACGGCTTTGACACCGATATGTTCAAGCAGTTGCCAGAAGATGAGCAGAACGCCTTCCGCAGCATCCATGATGACTTCTACTACAGCCGCAACAACACCTTCTGGAGTGATGTGGCCATGTCCAAGCTGCCAGCCCTCATTGAAGCCACTGATATGATAGTGTGCGGTGAAGACCTGGGTATGATACCGGCCTGCGTACCAGAGGTCATGGACCGCCTGCGCATATTGGCCCTTGAGGTCCAGCGCATGCCCAAGAACATGGGCGTAAGTGTATCAGACCCATCCACCTACCCATACATGTCAGTATGCACCACATCCACGCATGATATGAGCGTGCTGCGCACCTGGATTGAGGATGAGATGGAACCCAACCACGTAATAGCCGTAAAGAAAGCCACCACCGCAGCCTGCACCAGCGTCATCTCAGCACACCTGGCCTCACCATCCATGCTGGCCATCTTCCCATTGCAGGACTGGCTCTCCATGAACAGCTCGCTTAGAGCCAAGAACCCCGCAGCAGAACGCATCAACGTACCGGCAGACCCCAACAACTACTGGCGCTACCGCATGCACCTGACGCTTGAGAAACTCTGCTCAGCCCGCAAGTTCAACGAGGAGATCCGCCAGATGCTCTACCTCTCCGGCCGCTAAGAAAAAAAATGCGCATTAATGTGCCAGCGTATGCAAATTTTACCGAAATTTGCTGGCTGACAATTAAATGCATTATGTATTATCCTTGCAATAGGTCCTTTTAACGCAAAGGGGACGGTTATGTTCGCAAACAGAACCGTCCCCTTTGCGGCTGTTAATTGAATAAAATAGTTCTCAATATGGAAAAAGTTGCTCATAGATTTAGAATCTTACGCCGGGCTTTGATGCTGGCAGGTGTTATGCTCTTCACATTTACAGCTGGAGCCACGGAGTTCTTTTATAACGTGAAGCTCATTGGCGGTACCAAGAGCGAGGTGAACGCGCTGAAAGAGTCGCTCACGTCCAAAGGCTGGAAGCTCATTGACTACGACCTGAACAAAGGCTGTGGCTCGGAGAGCGACTATATCTACCTGCTCTACTATCCGGCACGCCTCTCTGACACGGACCAGTTTGTCACGGACTTCTACCTCCGCAATGACCGCCTCAATAATGTCAGTTGCCCCGAGAGCCTGGAACACAATGGCCGCACCTACTATCTAGTGCCGTACGAAGGCGGCTCGGACTTCAAGAGTTCAAAAGGCAACCTAAACAGCAACGCCGGTGGAGACTTCCTTCATCTCTATTATACTAAGGATGAGTTCCCTGACAACCGTGCCGTCACCAGCGTCTCCTTTGATTCAAATTTTCATGGGGCTATAGACCAAAATGGCAACAGCGACTCCGATGGCTTTGACCTCAATGCCGGCGTAGCATTAAGTGAAACTTTTTATATGCACTTCATAACGCAACGGAAAGCCGAACATCTGATTGGCGAAGTGAAGGTCATCGGAGGCTCCAAGGACAAAGTGAACAGTCTAAAGGCTACATATAGGAACCAAGGATGGACCATCATTGACAAGGACTTGAACGCCGGTTGCGGCTCGGGAAGTGATTACATCTACCTGATGTATAAGACCACAGACAACGCCAACGATGGCCAGTTCATCACAGACCTCTATATCAGCAACATTAAGTATCAGACATCTGTGGAGCACGACAATCGCCACTATACCAGGGTGCCCTACGACGGCAGTGACCACTTCGTGGCTCTAGCCGGAGACCTGAACAGCAATGCTGGCGGCGCAGACATCCACCTGTTTTATACCACAGACCCTTTCCCGGACAACCGCGCCGTCTTTGACATTGAGGTCAACAATTACAACATTAATGCACTGGGCGTGAATGGTGGCGCTGAAGGCTATGACCTGAACACGGGCTGCTCAGGAAGCGAACAGCTCTACTTACATCTCGCAAATTGGACGGTTCCTAATTCCTGGGGACAGGCCACGGCGGATGACCCCTTGATGCTCCGTAACAAGGCAGGCTGGGATGAGTTCACTGCCAGCATTGCAGGTGGCAGAACCTTCGACGGTGAGTATGTCCGCCTGGCAAACGATATAGACGGCATCACTACCATGGCTGGTACGGCAGATTATTCCTTCAGCGGGCACTTTGATGGCTGTGGCTACACACTCGGACTCAACCTCTGCGCTTCCGAAGACTTGTGTGCGCTTTTCCGTTATCTCAACAACGCAAGTATCAGCAACCTCGCGGTCAGCGGCACCGTCAACAGCGCAGGCCACCGGCAGGCAGCGGGTCTGGCCGGAAGAGTCAGCGGCACCACGTCCATTTCAGATTGCAGCATCACGGCTACCATCAGTTCATCCTACAAAGGTGACTCGTCCATAGGCGGCATGGCGGCTCATATTGATAAAAACGTTAGCCTCACGATCGCGAACAGCGTCTTCAAAGGCGCTTTCAACTGCCCGAACGCATACGCGCTCGGCGGGTTCATCGGATGGGAACCCACGACAGGAGGCTCTCCGTACGTGACGTTCAATAATTGTCTGTTCGCGCCGACCGCTATCGTGGCGACGTCGAAGGACTCCAGACCCAGCAGCACATACGTCCGCATCGAGAATAATGCGGACTGTGCCACCTTTGACCAAAGCTATTATACTCAGACGCTGGGAACACCGCAAGGTTCCCCGGTGAAGACAACTCTGATCGAGGGCGAGTGGGACGAACCCGTTGTGGCTGCCGACGGACTGACCTATTATGCAACCAACGTCGCCTTGAAAGCCATGCCATACGTCTATGGCTTCGACAACTCATTGGAAGAAGAAGGGTGGCGCATGTATGACAATGCAGACGGAACGGGTATCGCTTATCACAACAATTGGAACTCAAATGCGTTCACGTTTAACTACGCCGATACTCGCCAATACCTGATTTCAGCAAAGTTGGATGGCAGCGTCGCCATAAGGGTGTCATTCAGACATAAGGCGGTTACTGAAGGCATTGTGAGGCGTTTTTCTGTGGGTTATTCCACTACGGACACATCGCCCGAATCGTTCACGTGGGACGAAGAGATCGGTTCCGAATTGACCATGAGACAATACGAACATATCTTTCCCAGGGGAATCAGGTACATTGCCGTCCGATGCGAAGCAGGATCAGTTGTGATGCACCTGGACGATTTCTCCTTCCAGTATTGTCTCACACCTCCTCCTGTCAATGTTAGCCTAACACATATGGCAGAGACTACCGTTATGCTGACTTGGGAAACCCCCAATGCGGACGACCCCATCCTCCGTTACGACTATGAGTACAAGAAGACCGATGACACGGAATGGACAGGCGGTACGTCGAACACCACATCTGCCACCCTCAGCGGGCTCGAGGCCGATACAGAATACCTGTTCCGCGTAAGAGCACAGTTTAGTGGTAACCAGCAAAGCGACTTCTTGCCTTTCAGCTTCGTCACGGCAAAACCACTGCCTTTCGGCTGCGGATTTGAGAACGGCATGGACGGATGGGATGTGGTGAATCCACGTAACATGGGTTCCTTAACCGTATCTGGAATCAGCACCAGAGGTTCGCAAAATGGAACCTATTGCTTCAGATTTGCCACGGACAGCGATAGGGCGAACAGACCACAATACTTGATTTCCCCTCCCCTGACCGATGACGCCATCAAGCAGTTTGTCTACTATTATAGGGGTAACGGCCTGGGGTATCTGGAACGTTTCCAAGTGGGCTATTCCACCACTACCCGAGACCCCGAAGCCTTCCTGTGGGACGATGAAATAACCACCTATAATTCTAGTTCCTGGACAAAGGGGGAAAGGATATTCCCAGAGGGTTGCAGATACATCGCCATCAGACAAACAAGTAGCAATGGATTCGAACTTTTCTTTGACGATGTCTCCATCGAGGAGTATTCGACACACGCTAAACCCAGAAACCTGACAGTGACAGACCTGCCTGCCGAAGGGGCTACACGCCTGACATGGAGTGTTCCCCAAGAAACGCCTGCAGGCTATGCCTACCAGTACAAGACATCTGGCGAAAACACGTGGCCCGCAGCAATCGTGACCGATGCCACCACGGTGACACTGAGCGGACTGCCACTGAACACAGAATACCAGTTCCGTGTGAAGGCGCTCTATGCCAACAACGAATCCAGCAATTACGTCATGGCATACTTCATTTCCGACGGTGGCGTGGAACAGCTGCCTTGTGCCCAGGATTTTGAAAACGGAATGGGCGGGTGGCGCCTCAAAAAAGGGCTTGCCCGTACAAGAATACATCCCTACAGATGGCACAACGGAGCAAATTGTTTCTTCTTCTATCCCACTATGCCCGATGAGCAGGGAACCATCATCATGAATCCAAATCCGCAATATCTGATATCGCCTCAGTTCGACGGCAAGGAGAGTATGAAGGTCTCGCTCTACTACTACTCTGGAGACGAACCAGGGTATCCTTCTTGGATGCAAGTGGGCTACTCCACGACGACCAATGACATTGCGGCTTTCACGTGGGACGAAGTCATCACAGTGGACAATACGGAATGGAAACAACTCTTCACCTACTGTCCCAAAGGTACGAAGTATGTAGCCTTCAAATGGGTGAAAGGGCACTCCTTATTCCTGGACGATATCCTCATCGAAATTTCCCAGGACGATAACGGCAACTCCACGACATCCCCCACCGATGTGCCTTTAATCCCCTACCCGGCTAAGGCAGAGGATAAGCAGGATGGCTCCTGGTACACCATTGACGGCCGCTTGCTGGAGCAGGCGCCCACCGCTCCGGGACTCTACATGTACAACGGTGAGACCATACTCCTAAAATAACCTTTTCCATTATGAAGAAGATCTGGAAGATATTATTGGTTACTGTTGCGGTGGCGGGGATTCTGGCTGCCACATGTCCCGGCAAGCAGCGTCACGCTGACGCGATAGTGAATTATCTGAGCAATGAGCTGCACAAGCAGGCTGACAATCTGGTAAAGGAGTATGAGAAACATCACAATAACAACAGTATGCCCGATGAAGGCAAACAGGTGTTATCAAAGTTGGAAAAATCACTGATAGATCAGATCAAGCCTGTAGTACGTGATGTTCTTGTGGTAAAGAACTACGGTCTTTTCAGCATAGGATACTTTGTGGATGAGACGGATGGAACAACCAGGGTTACCACAGGTATTCTGGGAATGATTATCCACAATAAGAACGAACTCAAGACTGATTACAATCTGAACATAAACGGCAGCAGATGATGGCCATGAGTGATAAAAGTTTGCGGTATTTTTATTAATTTCGCGGCTTGAAACAAAAAGCCATATTACAGGTATGTTTGAAAATCTATCAGAAAGACTTGAAAGGTCTCTTAAGATACTTAAAGGTGAAGGTAAGATCACTGAGGTCAATGTTGCCGAAACCCTTAAAGACGTGCGCAAGGCGCTGCTTGATGCCGATGTCAACTACAAGGTAGCCAAGCAGTTCACGGATACCGTTAAGGAGAAGGCCTTAGGCATGAACGTGCTTACATCGGTCCGTCCCGGACAGCTGATGGTGAAGGTGGTTCATGATGAGCTGGCCACGCTCATGGGCGGCCAAGCCGTTGACATTGACATAAAGGGACACCCCGCAATCATTCTGATGGCCGGTCTGCAAGGTTCAGGTAAGACTACCTTCAGCGCCAAGCTGGCTAACCTTCTCAAGACCAAGCGCGCCAAGAAGCCTCTGCTGGCAGCCTGTGATGTTTACCGTCCTGCAGCCATTGACCAGCTCAAGGTACTGGGTGAGCAGATTGGCGTTACGGTATATACTGAGGATGGTAACAACAAACCCGTAGAGATAGCTCAGAACGCCATAAAGGAGGCCCGCGCCAAGGGCTTTGATGTGGTTATCATAGATACCGCCGGCCGTCTGGCCATTGATGAGATGATGATGCAGGAGATTACTGCCATCAAGGAGGCCGTTACTCCCAATGAGATTCTCTTTGTGGTTGACGCCATGACCGGTCAGGATGCCGTGAACACCGCACGTGAGTTTAACGAGCGTCTGGACTTTAGCGGCGTGATACTGACCAAGCTGGATGGTGATACCCGCGGTGGTGCCGCCCTCTCCATTCGTACCGTAGTTGACAAGCCCATCAAGTTTGTGGGTATGGGTGAGAAGATGGATGCCTTTGATGTATTCCATCCTGACCGTATGGCCGACCGCATTCTGGGCATGGGTGATATCGTATCATTCGTGGAGCGTGCCCAGGAACAGTTTGATGCCGAGCAGGCCAAACGTCTCCAGAAGAAGATGGGCAAGGGTAAGTTTGACTACAATGACTTCCTGGAGCAGATAGGCCAGATAAAGAAGATGGGTAACGTGAAGGACCTGATGGGCATGATTCCCGGCGTGGGCAAGGCCATAAAGGATATAGACATAAAAGACGATGCTTTCAAGGGCATTGAGGCCATGATACACTCCATGACTCCTAAGGAGCGCGCCAACCCTGAACTTCTTGACAAGAGCCAGTCACGCCGCGAGCGCATTGCCAAGGGTAGCGGCCAGCCCATTCAGGAGGTGAGCCGTATGATCAAGCAGTTTGAGCAGACCCGCAAGATGATGAAGAACGTAGCCGGCGCGAAACTGCCCAACTTAGGTTCATTGATGAGAAGGTAAAATACATTCAACATATGCAGTTAATTGATGGTAAAGCTGTTGCCGAACAGGTAAAACAGGAGATTGCAGCCCAGGTGGCCGCAATGGTTGAGAGAGGTGAGAAACGCCCCCATCTGGCCGCCATTCTGGTAGGTCATGACGGCGGCTCTGAGACATACGTGGCAGCCAAGGTTAAGGCTTGTGAGGTATGCGGATTCAAGTCAACTCTTATCCGTTTTGAAAGTGACATTACAGAGGATATCCTCTTGGCTAAAGTGGCAGAACTCAATAATGACCCTGATGTGGACGGATTCATAGTCCAGCTCCCCCTGCCCAGGCACATCAATGAGCAGCATGTGATTGAGGCCATTGATTACCGCAAGGATGTGGATGGTTTCCATCCCATCAACGTGGGACGCATGAGCATAGGTCTGCCCTGCTTCATATCGGCCACGCCCAACGGTATCATGGAACTGCTCAAACGCTATAACATTGAGACACGCGGCAAGAAAGCCGTAGTACTGGGCCGCAGCAACATAGTAGGCAAGCCCATGGCTACCCTGCTCATGCAGAAATCCAATCCGGGTGACTGCACCGTGACCGTCTGCCACAGCCACACCGCCAACATCAAGGAGGAGTGCCTCCAGGCCGACATCATCATAGCAGCCCTGGGCCAGCCCGGCTTTGTCAAGGCCGATATGGTCAAGGAGGGCGCCGTGATTATCGACGTAGGCACCACCCGCGTGCCCGATGCCACCAAGAAGAGCGGATTCCGCCTGAGCGGTGACGTTCAGTTTGATGAGGTTGCTCCCAAGTGCAGCTTCATAACCCCTGTTCCCGGCGGCGTTGGCCCCATGACCATCTGCTCGCTTATGAAGAACACCCTCCTGGCTGGTCAGAAGAGCATCTACAAGTAAAACGTGACCAGGTCTGCCATATTCATCGGGATATGGCTGGTATGCACGCTCGGCGCATCGGCCCAAACCCTTGACAGTATCTCCCTATACTTTGCCGGAGATATGATGCAGCATAAGGCCCAGCTCCAAGCCGCTCGCCAAAAAGACGGCACATATGACTATACCGGCTGTTTCACTCAGGTAACCCCTGAGATTGAGGCAGCCGATATTGCTGTCTGCAACTTTGAGACCACGCTGGGCGGTGCCCCCTACTCCGGCTATCCGCAGTTCTGCTCGCCCGATGCATACGCCCTCGCTATCAGCGATGCCGGCTTTGACATTTTCCTGACCGCCAACAACCACTGCATGGACCGACGTAACCGTGGGCTTGTACGTACGCTTGATGTTCTGGACAGTCTGGGCATCGGCCATCTGGGTACATACCGCAATCAGGCTGAGCGTGACTCACTATACCCGTATATGCTGGAACGTAGCGGCATCCGTATTGCCCTGCTCAACTACACCTATGATACTAACGGCATCCCGGTTGAACCACCCTGCATAGTGAATTACATTGACACCACACAGATTAAGGCCGATGTCATCCGCGCCCGACAGCTTAAGGCTGACTGCATCATTGCTTGCATGCACTGGGGCACTGAGTACAAGACTCAGCCGGACTGGAAGCAGAAAAAGCTTGAAGAGTGGCTCTACGGCATAGGTGTGCACCACATTATCGGAGGCCATCCCCATGTGGTACAGCCCGTGCGCACCCTGCCCCACGAGTATTACGCAGACCGCCATCTTACCGTATGGTCCCTGGGTAACTACATCTCAAACATGAGTGCACCCCGCACCGATCACGGCCTGGCCGTCACGCTCCACCTCCTCAAAATAGGCGCCGTAACCACACTTCGCTACTATGACCTCCACCCCAACCACACTATACGGCCTGAATTCGTTGTCATTCCCAAATAAATCCTTTATTTTCGCAAAAACAATTTCTTATGAGATTCTTACTGACCACTGTCTGCGCAATTCTGCTGAGCGTTTCCGCTAGCGCCAAACTAACCTTGCAGGAGATACGCACTGCCTCAAACAATGTGATTGAGCTTTATTTCTTAAGTGATACCCTTGATGTTAATGAGGTAGATATATCGGATGCGTCACAGTGGAAAGTGAACGGCGGTGAGGTACTGGCTGTAAACCGTACCGCAGCGGCTGCCGATAAGTGCGACCATTTCATATACCTGACTGTGCCCACGCTCAAGAACGGGCAGAAATACAGCATTGATACTCCTTACGGTAAATATAGCTTCAAGTTCTCTGACAAAGAGATGTTCTGTGAGGCCATAAAGACCAACCAGGTGGCATACAGCGCTCTGTCTACCAAGCGTTTTGCAAACTTTGCAATTTATCTGGGTGACGGCGGCGTTAAGAAGATTGAAGGCGGTCTGCCCTCATATACGGTATATCAGTTCAAGAAAAACAAGATTGGCAAGAAGGTTTGCTCAGGCCAGCTTGTGGAGATTGGCGATGACCGTTCATCGGGCGACTATGTTTATCGCATCGACCTGTCAAAGGTCCCTGAGGGCGGCCCATACAAGATTGTGGTTGATGGTTACGGCTCATCATATCCCTTTGGTGTAGGCGGACAGTTCTCACAGAAACTCTCTTACGTGAGTTTCCGTTCGCTGTTCAACCAGCGTTGCGGCATTCAGATCATTGAACCCTACTCTGATTTCAGTTACCGCACCAAACGCTGCCACGAGACCATCTACCAGACCTACTACCGCATCAATGAGGCCAGTCTGGTTGTAAAGGGCGACGAGCCCACCATCCAGGCTTGGGGCGGTTACCACGATGCAGGCGATGCCGACCGCCGCACCTATCACATGGACGTGCCCAGCACCCTGCTCACCACTTTTGAGGCATTCCCCGAGCTGTTTACTGATGACCAGTTCAACATCCCTGACAAGTTTGATGAGCAGTTCAACATCCTGGGCAAGGGCAACGGCATTCCCGATATCCTTGACGAGGCTGAATGGGGCACCATGTTCTGGAAATACTTCCAGGAGGAGGACGGCCAGATTCCATGGGGAACCGAGACCAACGGCTACTCTCCATTCACATCATACGATTTTGAGGACCACCTGTTCGGGTCCGAGGTGCTAGACCCGCGTACATCGGCCTGGGCATCGGGCCTGTTCTACCATTTTGCCCGCATCATAAAACCTTATGACGAGGCCAAGAGCAAGGAGTATGCCGAGCGTGCAGAGCTTGCACACAGCGCATCAGAAAGGGTTTATGCCGAGCGTAACCGCCAGATGCCTGCCACATTCCAGATGTATTACAATGTGGAGAAATACCTGATGACCGGCGATGAGGCCTGCCACGAGTATGTAAAGGAGCATGCCTATGACGCCATGACAATGAAGGATACCTATAATCAGGGATCGGAGATATTTGCCGAGCGCGGCTGGCTGACATCCTATTTTTTCAGTTACCTGCTTGCCCCTGCCAGCAAGACTGACCCGGCAACCGTACAGAAGTTCATGGATGTACTTACCGTAACCGTTGCATCCCAGATGGCTGCATTCAAAGAGAACGCCTACCCCAACGGAGTATCCATCAACGTGAACTGGTGGGGCAGTAACGTAGCCCAGGGACAATACTCATTCCCCATAGTTCTTATGTGGAGGCTCACCGGCAATCAGGAGTACATTGATGTGGTAAGCCAGATGATGGACTACGCCCTTGGACTGAACCCGCTGGGCAAGTGCTACATGACCACCCTGGGATTCAACCAGGTACACTGGCCGCATGACCGCGAGAGTGCATACACAATTGAGAAGGGGTGGGGTCCGCGTCCGGGAATATTGGTATTCGGCGCAGGCAACTACGTGCGCAACTATCCCAGCTACCCGGCAATTGCCCGTAACACAACCCCACGTGAGCGTGCCTACATTGACATTCTTGACAATTATCAGAATAACGAATATACAATTTACCAGAGCCTCTGTTTCCCGTCGGTGGTCTATCCTATTCTGGCTGGGGGGTGCACTTGGGAGCCGGGCTCAAAAGACCCCTTAAAATAATTGATAATTGACAATTTTTGGAGCAGTGAGAGGAGAGAAAGTTTACTTTCTATCCCGAATCGCGACAAAAATCATGGAACGAAGTGACATAATTGAGAATTGGAAAACGTAGTTTCGTATATTAATAAGATTATCTGGAATCCCGCGCTGGTAGTATTACTGCTGGCAGCAGGACTCTATTTCTCCATCTGCACGAGCATGGTTCAAGTGCGCCGGTTGGGGCTTATGGTCCGTTCCCTTTTCGGAAAACGTAAGGGCGGCAACGGAATCTCATCATTCGAGGCCTTCTGCATAGCCCTTTCCGGCAGAGTGGGAACAGGTAACATAGTAGGCGTTGCAACAGCCATTGCGCTGGGAGGTCCCGGTGCTGTGTTCTGGATGTGGGTTGTGGCTTTCTTTGGCGCATCAACAGCATTCGTGGAGTCAACCCTGTCGCAGATGTACAAGTTCCATCACTCCAGCGGTTTCAGAGGCGGTCCTTTCAGTTTCATCGAGACCGGATTGGGTAAGCGTTGGCTGGGAACGGCATTCGCTGTCATAACCGTGATAGCCTGCGGATTCTGCCTGCCCATGGTTCAGTCAAACGGATTCTCCACCACCATGCAGAATGCCTTCCCCATTCCCACCTGGGTATCGGGAATAACGCTGACTGCATTTCTGGGCATTGTTGTAATGGGAGGAGTAAAACGAATTGCCAAGGTTGCATCAATCATTACCCCCTTCATGGCATTTGGTTATATAATCCTGTCTGTCATAGTTGTAGCCACTCATATCCATGATATCCCATCCGTGTTTGCCAGCATATTCAAGGGAGCATTCGGATTTGACCCGGTGTGCGGCGGCATCATAGGCTCAACCATATCCATGGGAGTCAAACGCGGCATATTCTCAAACGAGGCCGGACAAGGTACCGGTGCAATAGTTTCGGCCGCTGCCGATGTCCATTATCCGGCCCAACAGGGTCTGGCGCAATCATTCTCAGTCTATGTAGATACCCTGTTTGTATGTACCTGCACTGCAATCATGATACTCACATCGGGCACATACAATATCATGGATCCCGATACGGGCGCCATGCTGGTAGAGAATGCGCCGGAACTGGGCATGAACTATGCAGGTTTTACCCAGGGTGCCGTTGACACCGTATTCCCGGGATTCGGAAGCAAGTTCATATCCATAGCCATGGCGTTCTTTTCATACAGCACCATCATGGCATACTACTTCTACTCCGAATCAAGCATAATGTATCTGTTCAGAGGCAAGAGTCCCAGGAAAGAGAAAATAACCATACTGATATTCCAGATAATCATACTGATAGCTGTCATGATAGGTGCCGTCCGCGAGGCTGACCTGGTATGGCAGATGGGTGACATAGGAGTAGGACTGATGGCATGGGGTACCGTACTGCCTATCCTGTTCCTATATCGGAAGGCTATCAAGGCTCTTAAGGAATACGAGGGAACAATTGAAAATTGAGAATTCTTGGAGTAGCGAGAGGAGAGAAAGTTTACTTTCTATCCCGAGTCGCGACAAGAATCATGGAACGAAGTGACATAATTGAGAATTCTTGGAGCAAGTGACATAATTGAGAATTCTTGGAGCAGCGAGAGGAGAGAAAGTTTACTTTCTATCCCGAGTCGCGACAAGAATCATGGAACGAAGTGACATAATTGAAAATATGAAAAAGCTGATAGATATAATTAAGGATAAGGAGAGGCTTTACAGGATACTGTTTGAAGGAACAGATCCGCTTTCAAAGCCCGTTGACATAGTGATAATGGTTGCTATTGCCCTGTGTATTGTAATAGCATCCTTGGAGAGTGTCCTTAAGGTAGATGAATTTTCATTCCAGACACTCATTCACATGGAACTGACCGGTACCGGAATCCTTAAAGCTTCCATCATCGTCCTTGAATACGTACTGAGCATACTGTTTGCCATTGAATACGTGCTCAGAGTCTATTGCTCACGCGTAAAACGGGAGTATGTACTCAGTTTTTTCGGCATTATTGACTTTATGGCCACGTGGCCCCAGTTGCTCAGTATCTTCTTCCCGCCACTCAGGTATCTGTCGCTGATGCGTACCTTCCGTCTGTTCCGCATTTTCAGGGTGCTCAAGCTGTTCGCGTTCCTTAATGAGGGTTATCTGCTGCTTGAGAGTATCAGACGCAGCCTCAACAAAATACTGGTCTATTTCATGTTCGTGGTAATGCTTGTGTGCATTCTGGGTACCGTAATGTACATAGTAGAAAGCGGAACTCCAGGTTCCGGATTCACCAATATCCCCACCAGCATCTACTGGGCCATAGTGACGCTTACCACCGTAGGTTACGGTGATATAACGCCTGTAACCGCATTCGGAAAGTTCCTGTCAGGAATAATCATGATCCTGGGTTACACCATCATAGCTGTGCCCACCGGTATCGTATCGGCCACCATGATTGATACCACCAAAAAGAAGGGCAAGGATGGCCGATGCCCCCGCTGCAACCAAAAGACCGACCTCAACGCCAACTACTGCAAGCGTGGGACTCGAACCCACGACATTCAGAACCACAATCTGACGCTCTAACCAACTGAACTACGGGCACCATATACCGCTTTTCTGTTAAAGCGGTGCAAAGATAGCAACTATTCAGGATAAAACAAAACCTTAGGTCCTATTTTTTCTCCACATAGACAGGTCTGATGCACAATGCATAGAAACGTTTGGTTGTACCCGTTGCAGAATACAACTTGGCGTTATCATCATTCACATTGATACACAAACAGTAAGCCTCAAACGAATCAGCTTCTGAACGGCTTGATGTCCAGTAGAAACCATATTTCCTTAATGAAAGGCTGCTGGCATCAACATACTCTGATGATAATGAGAAAGGTAGGAACAACCTTCTGTCACCATAATCCTCATTTTTGGGAATGAAAACAAATCCTTCCTTGCCTGAATATGTGGCATATATAAAATGACAAGTATCAAACAACTCCTGTACATCGGCCTTTGTAGGAGTATGCCACTCCTCTCCCAGGCATACTGAAACGGGATCATCCTCCTCAAGCAGCTGGATATCAGTATCATCAACATATTTTGTCATGCAGAGTCTTTCGGTATCATACCATTTGTAGTCTTCCAATAAATAAGACTGCCTTGTAGTGGTCTCTGCCCACGCATAGCGGGTACCGTCTTCATTAAGACCTGCTGCACCCAGATTGCATGCCGCCCACATGGTTCCACTGGGAAGCCCCATATCTACTACTGTAATCAGGCTGTCACCAAGTCCCGGCTTTTCAGTTGCTGCAAACATCAGGTTATCATAAGTGAATTCCATAGGCACTCTCTTAAGATTATGTGTATTCCTATCCTTGTCATCAGAATAATAGAACTTGATCTTGCCTTCTTTTATTGTCGTTATTATCAGTTGTTCATCAATCTGACCTGCTTCAGAACCCTTGTTGGTAACAGTAAGGCGCATACCATCAAAGGTCCAGTCAAAGAAACAGGTGTCATCGGGCGTAAAATGATATCCGGTATTTTCAAACGTAAAGTAATACTTATCATCCGTACCCTCTACGTTCCATAATCCATAAGGAATCTCCTTATCAAACGAGCGCACTATGATCCTGCACTTGGCAGATTTTGTTCCGCATACAAAAGAGACATTGCATGAGCCCACCCCTTTAGCCACTACAATACCTTTATCTTTATCAACCTCTGCAACCGCAGCATTATCTGTCTTCCAGAAGATACGGTCCTTCAAGTCATCGCTCCACGAGATTGCTTCATCAACGCTCTTGTTGTAAGGCTGCAGCAACGCCGTCAGCACAACACTCTCACCAGGAATAAGCTCCGCCTGACTGATATTGAGCGTAACGCCTTCAATAACATATTGTGACGGCTCATCTTCTTTATTTTCACATGAAAACAGGAATAACAACGATGCGGAAATAAGGACAACCTTACTTAGGGTTTTGGCAAGTTTCATACTTTATGGATATTGTCTGATTATCAATTGCAAACTTATATAAAATCCTGTGATTTTACGCCCGCCAGATATAAATCGCTACTTTTTATATGTAACTTCGCGTCAAACATAAGAATCATGAAACTATTCAGATCACTTATTTTACTGACCATCCTGCTGGCAGCGGTTGCCTGCAGCAACAAGGGTGACAAATATGCGTTCCAGTATGTTACTTTCAAGAATGACGTACCATACTCACAAGGTAAGGAGCATCCGTCATGCAGTTTTGACCTGAACGTTCTCATGGCACACGGCTCTGATACCCTGTTTGCCGATGCCTTTAACGCGGACATATCGGATTTTCTGTTCGGCAAGCGCACTACCGATGTACGTGGCGCAATGATTACATTCATTGACTCCGTGCTTAAGGTTTTCAAGGAGGATAATGAAGAGCAGATAAGATATGCACGTGAAGAAGGGTATGAACCACGCGATGTGGATTATGAATACATTATTAATACTGAAATCCATTACGGCAACAACAAGGATATAATAGGTCACTTCATAAACATGTACCAATACACGGGCGGAGCGCACGGAGGCACATTCATAACCTGCCGCAACTATAGACTGGAGGATGGCAGCGTGGTTACGCTTGACAACTACTTCAAGCCCGGATATGAGAAGGTGCTGATTCCCGTTCTGGAGCGCAAGCTGCTGGAGTATGCTGAATGCGGCAGCCGCGATGAGCTTGACGAGCACGGATATTTCAGTAATGAGCCGATGTTTGTATCGGAAAACTTTGAGATTCGGCAGGATACCATTGATTTCATTTACAACCAGTACGATATAGCGCCCTACTCAACCGGCATCACCACCCTCTCCGTTCCCACCGATGAAATCAGCAGCATTATTCTTTGACATTGACGGAACTCTGGTAAGTTTCAAAACGCATAAAATTCCCGCATCAACCATCCGTGCGCTGACTGAGGCAAAGGCAAACGGGTCTCAAGTATATATTGCCACCGGACGCCCGCCCATGATAATAACCAATCTGGGAGCAATTGAGCATCTGATAGACGGCTACATAACCATAAACGGCGCGCTGTGCTATATAGGTGATGAACTGATATGTTATCGGCCTATAGACAGAGAGGATGTGATGACATGTGTTGAAGATTCAAAGGCCAAGGGATATGGCCTGATTGTTGTGGGCCGTGACAAAGCGGCCGTGCTGGACCCGACCGGCAGTGTGGACCGCATATTCTGTCAGTATCTGAACGTTAAGTTATATGACACGCTCTCCCCGCTTGAAGAGATTCTGCAGCAGGATGTCCTGCAGCTGACCGCATTCTTTGACTCCGCGTATGAGCAGGAGATGCTGGCACGTATGCCCCACTGCGTATCGGGACGCTGGCATCCGGAGTTTACTGATATCACATCTATCGATGCCGATAAGGGCAAAGGCATACTGGCCATTGCACGCCACAAGGGTTTTGATGCCAGCCGCACCATAGCATTCGGTGACGGAGGTAATGACCTCTCTATGATTCTGCAGGCCGGCATAGGCGTAGCTATGGGCAATGCCACTGACAGTCTTAAGCAGTACGCCGACTACATCACCACCTCTGTTGATGATGACGGCATCCTGAATGCCCTCCTCCATCTCAATGTGATCTAAAAAATTTCAGAAAAAATTTGGAGCGTATTTTTTTATGCTTTACATTTGCAGTGTCATAGATTAATATTACACCATTAAGCAACCTAACAAAACCAATAGCAAATGATTGAAATTAATAATCTTACACTAGGCTTCTCTGCCATAGGAAGGATGTATGATGACATCAACAAGGTCTTTCCCGACACTCCCCTTGTATTCCGGGACCTGAGCCTTACCATTGAGCCGGGGCACGTTTACGGACTGATAGGCCGCAACGGTGCGGGCAAGACAACGCTCATGAACTGCATGTGCGGACTGCTGGGCACCAGAAAGGTCAGAAAGACCATCTCAATTGACGGACATGAGGTGAATGTGGACAATCCAACCATTACCGTCAAGCTTTTCCATGTGCCTGACTCCATCCCCTCACTTCACGTCACGGCCCGCGCCTACGCCTCCACTCTCAATAAGCTGTATCCCAACTTCAGCATTGACTGTTATTACGATTGTATGGAGCAGTTCCAGATGAATCAGGACAAGTTCTTTGATGAGATGTCACTCGGACAGAAGAAAATGACATTCCTGAGTTTGGCTTTTGCCGCCGACACCCCCTACATCATACTCGATGAGCCCACCAATGGCCTGGATATATCGGCCCGCAGGGTGTTCCGCAAGCTGGTGGCGTCAAAGATGACAGACCGGAAGGCCATCATCATCTCCACACACCATATAAATGAGATAAGCAACCTGCTTGACCATATCCTTATCCTTGACAAGAACCGCATTGTGTTTGACCATTCCGTGGCAGAGACAGACTGCAGGCTCTCTTTTGTGGAATCTGACAACGATGCAGATCTGGACAATGCCATATACTCAATGTCATCGGCCTACGGCAAACGCATCATACTGCCCAACACCACCGGCAATGACAGCGAGATTGACTACGAACTGCTATTTGAGGCCGTACTTGAGGATTACCAGTCAATAGAAAATGTATTCGCAAACAATAATTGACCACGACTATGAAACCAAACCCCATATTCAACCTGAAAAGATTCAGCGCTCTTATCGGATCCGGATTCAACGTAAAAGGCAATAATTTCATAACTATTACGCAATGGATAGCGGCATCAACTCTCTTTTTATTATCGTTGATGCTCATCATACAAAAACTCGATTTAGAACTCGGCAAATTGCGGGGCGTTCTGATAAGGATTTATCAGATTTCATATGCACTTACGCTTGCAGCGCCTGCATTATGGGGACTGACACGCGACGATGAAAAGATAAAACTGTGGAATATGCTTCCGGCTTCTCTTTTTGAGAAAACTCTCTACTACTACCTGAGGATATTTATATTGTTCTCCATCCTGTTTTTTGCAGTACAATTTCTTGTTGACCGTTTAATCTGGTCAGCTATGTCCAACGCTCACACAGATGTATCCGCCTACTACATTGGCTTGAAAGATATATTCACATTAGGCGATACTTTCTCCAACACACCCGGATGGATCAGATACACGGCTACATTCTTTTATATGGCATTGATTCCATTATGTGCCAATGGTTATACCGGAAAGAGCAAACAAGTTGCATTACCCTATACCTTTTTCCTGACAGTAGTACTGTTTATCCAAACTCCGCTTACTGCCCCCAGTCAAAAAAGTATGTTCATTTTACAGGTAATACTTATCTCAGGGTCTGTTATTCTATATATGACTATATTCATTTATGCGATAATCAAAAGTTACAGGTGTAGCAAATGATATTCAAGGAGAAGCTAAGCATATATCTGCAGATTGCAGAGCGCATATCGGATGAGATCCTGGCCGGGACATACGCGCCCGGCGGCAGGGTCCCGTCTGTGCGTGAGTACGCTGTGATGATTGAGGTTAACCTGAATACGGTGATGCGCTCTTATGACACCCTACAGTCATGGGGCATACTTGACATGAAACGCGGACTTGGGTATTTTGTGGCCGATGATGCCATCCAGACTATCCTGGCCCGTCGCCGTGAAGCATTCATGTCATCCGGGGCCGCCGAGTTCTTTGAGACCGCCCGAACCCTTGGCATCACTCCCGATGAACTTGCCGAGATGTATAAGAAGTATCTGAGCGATTGATAATAAAGGGCGAAGCCCTCAATTTTCAATTTTCAATTCTCAATTTACCTCGATCCATTCTACTTCTCCGCCCCAGAGGTCTAGGAAACGGAGAAAGCCGGCGTTGCTGACCACTACGCTGGCGGTGTTCTCGCAGGGATGGAACGATACGCGCTCTGCGTTCTTGAGGTCAGCGTCAAGGAAGTACTTTACGCGATGGCCGTTATCGAACAGTTCCTTAGGGTTAACACCCTCTTTTACCCAACCAAAATCACGTGTACCATCGGCCGATATGACTGCGGGATGTTCCGCCAGATTCATGTCGTTTATGAGACCGTATGCACATACTGAACCCGGTGCTACGCCCAAGCATCGGTCCATACGCTCGGGACTGGCAAAACTGAGCTTACCCTGCTTTACGATATGCTCCAGCCCGTGAATGTCCAGATTCTTGTGGCACTCAAAGCTGGCCATATAGTGGCGGTTACCCTTGTGGTTGCGAAAGAAAAGGTTCTTGCAGTGGGTTGAGTCAATGTTCTTCCAATAGGCAAGCGCCTCCTCTATGGTAGGCAACGGCGGATGATAGTGCACCTGATACTCTATCCCGTACTCCTCTAACCATCCCAATACAAATTCAGTCTTTGTCATATCACCGGCAAAATTAGCAAAAACGCCGCAAAGGGGTCGTTTCGTTTTGCGTCACTTTTTACTCGTGAGTTGCCATGCGTTGGGTGGCCAAGGCCTCATACTTGGTGCCCTTGCGGCCGTAGTTGGCGTACGGATAGATTGAAATGCCGCCGCGCGGTACAAAGAAACCGGTCACCTCAATGTACTTGGGATCCATCAGCTTGATCAGGTCCTTCATGATGCGGTTCACACAGTCCTCGTGGAATCCGCCGTGATTGCGGAAACTGTGCAGGTACAGCTTGAGTGACTTGCTCTCAACCATCTTGACATCAGGGATGTAGCTGATGCGGATCTCGGCAAAGTCAGGCTGACCGGTTATAGGACACAAGGTTGTGAACTCAGGGCAGTTGAAACGTACCCAATAGTCATTCTCCTGATTCAGGTTCTCAAATGCCTCAAGCAGGCCGGGGTTATACTCGTTTGAATATGTGGTCTTGCCACCTAGGGCGGTCAGGCCCTCCTTTTTTCTATCTTCAGACATATTATTCGGTCTTAATCTTAAACGGATTGTACTTGATATCGTAGTCAAAGGTGTCTATTCCTTCCTTCTCCTTGAGTTTGCGTGAGATAAGCGCTGTAACAGGAAGGATAACCACCTCATAAAGAGTCTTAACTGTCACCTGAGTCACAATTATGGACAGGATAGTCTTGAAAGGCATTGCTCCCAAGAACGCAAGCGGGTAAAAGATGATGGAGTCCGACAACTCACCCACTACACTTGAAACGACAGCTCTCCAGCCAAAGCCCTTACCCTTGGTGGCAATCTTCATGCTGGACAGCACCCATGCATTCATGTGTGATCCCAGAATGAATGCCAGCAATGATGCGGCTGTGGTACGCGGAATGAGTCCGAACAGATGATTGAAGCTGTCAGCCACGACCTGGTTCTCCGGGTCGATGGGAGCCGGAAGTATGCTCACCAGACCTGCAGCCAGAGCCACAAATGCACTCATGGCAAAACCCATCCAGATAACCTTCATGGCCTTGCGGTATCCGTAAACCTCAGTCAGAAGGTCATTGATGATGTAAGAGATAGGGAAAATGACTACAGCACCTGATAGCTGCATCCAAGTGTTACCTACCCGCCAAAGCCTTGGCACAAAAAGATTTGATGTAATAAGGCAGACACAGAAGGTTACTGCCAACATCACGAACGTGACGGACAGCCCACGCTGCCCCGCAGAATTAGTTTTTTCAGTCATTTTACTTGTTTTTATAGTGGTTCCAAGCACACTTGCAGCGGGCACACCCCGCCACTCGGCCGCAAAGGTACAAAAAAAGATTATACCTGTGGCCGATGACTGATATATTCAGAATTAGGATTGTTGAACAGATTCTAGTTTAGACGTACCAGTGAAGAGATGACCATACCTGAACCACTGCCTTCTGTTGCAAAGACACGAGCCTTACCAGCCTCATCGCCCTGGATATCGACATAAAAATCAAGCTGGGTACCGTCATTCATGAAAGCAGTCATCCTGAACTCCATGATTTCAGGCATAAAGACCGCTTCTGATGGTGATGTAGCCATTCCTTCTGAGTATTGACTCAAAGCCGACAAATCAAAGGGCACATAACTCTCTACGCCATCAGCAAGCGAGCATACATAATAACCCCTGTTACCATCGGCCACATAAGCCGTACCGTCATAATATTTTGATATATCATAAGGAAAATGGCCTGTGAGTTCCATTGAACTGTATGTCCTGGTGTTAAAGTCAATACGGTTAACGACTGCATAGTAGTCCGATAATTCATCTATCCAAGTCAAAATTCCACCGGTAATTATCCTTCTGTGCCTTGTATCATAATCCCACTCACCGTGCTGACCGTTCCTACCGTTCCTTGTAAAATGGGGTCTACTGCCTATATACCTTAATACAGGCTCCTCACTTAATGATGCCGTATAGCCCGATATCCCAACCTTGTAGACAGCAGCCTCGTCACCACGCTCGTATCTGTCATAATCGTATGTAATGATAGCCGAAGGAAGTTCATCCTTGCTCCAACCTTCAGGGGCATACAGCAACATATCGCTATTTACATAAAACTCATAGTTACCTGTTTCTTCAACAGTCAATGGTATCCATCCGTATTGTGTTATCTGAGGCCCATTCTCATTGCGCAGATCACCTACAATGGCACCTTCTGCATCATAACCGCTGTAGATATCCCTGCAAAGCACCAACTTTTCTCCATTCTCTTTTTTAAAATAAATCTTGGAACCTGCCGGAACATTGACATTATATATGGAAAATTTGGACTTATCCTCAGATAGGGTATCCATTACATTCATCTGGTATTCATTCTCTCCAATAATAAGGTATGCATTCCCCTTAGGATAGGCAATCTCATCAATTACAGCTCCGTTGTTTCTTGACACATAGTATTCATTATCTACCATAAACAGCTCGACGTCCCTATCATCAAGGCCTATGCCGCTTATCTGAACGGTTGAATTACGTCCGGGGAATACTATGGACGGCTTTCCAAATTGAGTTTCTCTGCCTGAGGTCTCATACTTAGGAACCACTCCCAATACAGAACCATTACTCAGGATATAATCATTATAGATATTGTCACTGAGAATCTGTACGACATTCAGCGTACTGCCACGATCCTCCATCCTTAACAACCTTGGCCCCTGGTCAAGATAATAGATATCATTACCTATCATCTCCATAGCCCCCACACTCTCAGCCTGGGTGTGAGTCTGCGTTCTGCCTAAACCGGGAGTATGCCCTCCTTTTTCAAGCAGGAACAGCGCACCGTCTTCCAGACGAACCATATAATTACGGTCTCTGTTACTGTCTTGTTCCAGCAGACGGTTGAGCGCATTCTTGAAATTGCCGTCCGGAAGGTCATCATAACCGGGATAGTCATAGCTGCACTTATAGAGCATCAGCCACTTGTCATTTATGCCGTAGATATACTCTATACTGAGTCTCAGGTTGGCTTGCAGGGAATCCTTATACTCATATGACTCACCGTCAGTCTTACCGGTTGTAGTCACCTCAATATCATAACCTACTTCAACCATGGAGCCATCAGCCGATACCTTGTACAGGGGTGTGGAATAATCATAAGAGATTTGCGGTTCTTTATCATGACCATGATCATCACCGTCACCCTTGGTCATTGAACCACGGGTTGCATTCTTACCGGCAGCAAGCACCAGTGAACTGGCACCCGTAAGATCAGCCTTAAGGAAAGAGGCATTGAACTGATAGTTACCACCGCCACCTTTATCCATCTTGTCATCCTTATCATCACATGAAAAGAAAGCCATGACAGATGTCAGCAACAGAGAGAATAATACAATACGCTTCATAATCAGGCAAATTAATTGGTTCAACTATGCAAACATAGTAAAAATATTAAAGTGGTGTACTATTATCTATTTTTTGTATGTTTGTAATCATGAATTATTAAAGATATGGGAAAGAGACACATTATCAGTCCTTTGATTATATTGGCCCTGCTGCTGACCTGTGCATGCAATGACACAAAAAAGCAACTGCAGCAACGCGCATTTGAACTCTGCAAGTATATTCCTGACCATCAGCTACTGGAAAAGTCACGTGATTACATGACCAAGGATTTCTACTCCGTTCTTGACACCATGTTCTACCGTCTGCCTGAACATGAAGCTATGGACCACGAGTGGCTCTACTACTTTGTGACCGGAAACGGTGGCAGCATTGCCGATTATGAGGTGGCCGGAGTTGAGAAGACTGACCGCACACATGCCATAGCTACCATCAACGTGCGACAAGTCTGGGAGGACGGTTCATTTGATGAGGAGACAGACATAGAACAGCATCAGCTCTTTATGGAGAAAGTTGATGGTCTGTGGCTCATGTCTGATTTTGACGGACATAAGGATGACTGCATACGCTATATAGCCATAAACCGCCAGGAGCAAGCCGTACGCAAAGCCATAAGTGATTATCTGATAAGTGAGATTGCACCCTATTACAAGCATGGAGAGCTGTGCATCCCTACCCTGATGATCGTCAATGAGGAGAATGATCAGGTTTGGGGAGATTTCTGGGTGTTCTGGTACAACGCAGCCGGCGATACACTCAAGTGTGTATCGGGCGGTAATCACCCGGGCCTTATGACTCTGGATTATAAAGATGGAATTTATAACGTAACATCATTTGTGCAGGTTGCCGACGGTGCCGGTTACACCCCCAGCGCAAAACGCATATTCCGTGACCGTTATGACATATTCTGCAATATGCACTCCAACCAGGATCTGCGCGAGGCTGTACGCTGCGAACAGATGAGTGAATATATCCGCTTCAACAACCTGCCTTACCGCTACTACCAGGACTACGGATGGCCCGCCGTCAAACTCTGATGGCCAAAAATGACCCAAAGGGGACTGTCCCTACTGTGCCATTTTTTTATTATATTTGTGCTCATAACCAAATAATATGTCATGAAGAGAATTTTTTCCGCGCTTTTATGCGCTTTAACGGGAGTCATTTGTTATGCCCAACCTTACAAGAATGCTGATCTTCCGGCCGCCGAGCGTGCCGCTGATCTTGTTAACCGCCTTACGCTGGAGCAGAAAGTCGCTCTTATGCAGAACGGATCACCCGCTATCCCTGAGTTTGGAATCAAGGCCTATGACTGGTGGAACGAGGCCCTGCACGGAGTGGGTCGCGCCGGTATTGCTACAGTTTTCCCGCAGGCCATAGGTATGGCTGCATCATTTGATGATGCCCTGCTGCTGGATGTATTCACCGCAGTGAGTGATGAGGCCCGCGCCAAATCAGCCCAATACAGTGAGAACGGCGGTCTGCGCCGCTATCAGGGTCTTACTTTCTGGACCCCTAACGTGAACATTTTCCGTGATCCCCGATGGGGCCGCGGTCAGGAGACATACGGTGAAGACCCCTACCTGACATCCAGGATGGGTGTGTCGGTAGTGAACGGATTGCAGGGTCCGGCCGATTCCAAGTATGACAAGCTGCATGCCTGTGCCAAGCATTTTGCCGTTCACAGCGGACCGGAGTGGAACCGTCATGAGTTCAACGCCGAGAACATTGCAGCCCGTGACCTTCGTGAGACCTACCTGCCCGCCTTCAAGGCTCTTGTCCAGGAGGCCGATGTAAAGGAGGTGATGTGTGCCTATAACCGCTACGAGGATGAGCCCTGCTGTGGTAGCAACCGCCTGCTCCAACAGATACTGCGCAATGAATGGGGCTACAAGGGAATAGTGGTATCAGACTGCTGGGCCATCAACGATTTCTTTACCGAGGGTCATCATAACACTGAGCCCGATGCCAAGCACGCCACAGCCAAAGCTGTACTCACGGGTACTGACCTGGAGTGCGGCAGTTCATACGCACAGCTGGTTCAGGCTGTCAGGGACGGTCTCATAAAGGAGTCCGATATTGACGTATCCATAACACGCCTCATGACCGCCCGTTTTGAGCTGGGTGAGATGGACGCCCCTGAACTTGTAGAGTGGAGCAAGATCCCGTACAGCGTGGTTGACAGCAAGGAGCACAGGGCCCTGGCCCTCAAGATGGCACAGGAGAGCATGGTGTTGCTCAAGAACAACGGCCTGCTGCCGCTCAATAATACTAAGAAGGTGGTAGTGATGGGACCAAACGCTAATGACTCTGTTATGCAGTGGGGCAACTATAACGGAACGCCGTCACGTACCGTAACCCTGCTTGAGGCTGTAAAGGCTACAGGTGCCGATGTACAGTATATGCGCGGCTGCGACTACGCTTCAAACTCCCTGGCTCTGATAAGCCTGTTCAGCCAGACCAGCGCCAGCGGGCAGCAGGGATTTGACGCCCAGTACTGGAACAACTCCCGTGCCGAGGGTGAACCAGACGTGCTGCGTCACAATGCCACTCCGCTGCGTTTCTCAACAGGCGGTGCAACAGTATTTGCCCCCAATGTAAACCTGGAGAACTTTGCAGCCCGCTACACATCTACCTTCCATGCAAATGAAGATGGCCAAGTGGCATTCTACATGCAGAACCAGGGTCAGGCTTCAATCAGCGTAAACGGACGCCGCGTAGCTACAGGACGCAACAGCACAGAGGCCCGCAAGGTCTATACACTGGATGCTAAAGCCGGTCAGGACTATGAGATTGTTATCAATTACAGCTGCCGCAGCGGTCTTGCATCGCTCTCATTCGACCTGGGTTATGAAGAGGAGGTTAGCGTTGAAAAGACAGTATCCGCATGTGCCGATGCTGACGTAATAATATTTGCAGGCGGTATCTCTCCTTCACTTGAGGGTGAGGAGATGCCCGTAAGCATTGAGGGATTCCGTGGCGGTGACCGCACCAAGATTGAACTCCCCGCTGCCCAGACAGAACTGGTAAAGGCTATCAAGGCTGCAGGCAAAAAGGTGGTATTTGTAAACTTCAGCGGCTCAGCAATGGGTCTGACTGATGTTGAGCCTGCATGTGACGCAATACTCCAGGCATGGTATCCGGGTGAAGAAGGCGGTAACGCGGTTGCATCGGTCCTGTACGGAACATACAATCCGGGCGGCCGTCTGCCGGTTACCTTCTATGCCTCAACAGACCAGCTGCCTGATTTTGAGGACTACTCAATGAAGGGACGCACCTACCGCTATATGACTGATAAGCCTCTCTACCCGTTCGGTTACGGTCTGAGTTACAGCACATTCAAGTACGGCAAGGCAAAACTCCGCAAGGATGGTGATAAGGTTTATGTATCAGTAAAGGTCAAGAACACCTCAAAACTTGACGGTGACGAGGTGGTTCAGCTCTATGTGAGCCGTCCAGGTGATGCAGAAGGCCCCAGTCACGCACTGCGAGCATTCAAACGCGTCTCAATACCCGCAGGCAAGACCGCAAACGTTGAGTTTGAACTTACCCCAGAATCATTTGAGTGGTTTGACACCAACCACAACGTCATGGCCACAATGCCGGGCAAGTTTGAGATTCTGTACGGGCCGTCATCGGACCTATCGATATTGAAAAAAATCAACTATGAGTTGAAATAACATGAAAAAAGGGGCGGTCAAAACCGTCCCTTTTCCATTCTATTTTGTATGTTTGTCATATGAATACTATTAATCTTGAGGACTATGAACTCTCCGGAGGCGGGAAGCTTGGTGAGAGTTATATTAAAAAGGACAATCCTGACATCCTGCTCAAGCTCTACTCCACACAGCTGGAGAAGATGGGACTTGATGAGCACGAGAGGGCCAGGAAAGTGTATCAAATAGGGCTACCCTGCCCTGAGCCAGGTGAAGTGGTACGTACCACCGATGGACGTATCGGAATCCAGTTCAAACGTATTCACGGCAAGCTGTCATACGCCCGCGCGCTCAGTTACCATCCGGAACTGATGGACCAGTACGCCGCAGAGTTTGCAGAACTGAGCAAGAAACTGCATTCCACCGTACCTCCTGCCGGACTGTTCCCATCCATCAAGGACCAGTACACTGAGTACATAAAAGATAACCCATATCTGACCGACGATGAGCGTAGCGGCCTGATCCGGTTTATCAGCACCCTACCGGATGCCAATACTGCCGTACATGGTGACCTGCACATAGGCAACGTGATATTTGACGAGAGTGGCCGGCAGTACCTCATAGATCTGAGCGAGTTCAGTACAGGCAGCCCCATGTTTGACTTGGGAATAATATATCTGCAAAGCTGTTTCATTCCTGAAGAATTGGAAATGGAACTCTACCATATAACCAAGAAAATATCGACCGCATTCTGGCATGCGTTCGTAAAAGCCTATTTCGGACCCGATGCTGTCATAGAGGAGATTGAAAAAAAGCTTTTGCCGTATTCCTTTTTGCGCATACTCTGCGTAGAGAAGATGATGGGCTATCCCATCCCCGCCATCCGTCCCGCAGTCCATGCCATGATAGGCATTAAATAACCTGCATTATTGACCAATTATTGATTTTTTGCTTATGAGTTTTGTAATGATTCTCCAGCTGCTTATTGTTTTGGCAGCGCTTTATGTGGGTTCACGCTATGGTAGTCTTGCGCTAGGTGCCATATCGGGAATTGGCCTTGCCATTCTGGTCCTGGGTTTCGGCATGAAACCTGGCAATCCGCCCACCGATGTAATCTACATCATAATCGCAGCCGTAACATGCGCCGGAATAATGCAGGCAGCAGGAGGTATGGACTGGCTCATACAGCTGGCTGAAAAGCTGCTTCGCAAGCACCCAGAGCATATCACCTTCCTGGCTCCGTTATGCACATTCTTCTTGACCGTCCTGGTTGGAACGGGTCATGTGGTCTATACGCTGATGCCTATCATCTGTGACATATCACTGAAGAAAGGCATACGTCCGGAGCGCCCTTGCGGTGTGGCATCCATCGCATCACAGGTGGGTATAACCTGCTCGCCTATCGCTGCAGCGGTGGCATCGTTCGTAATAATAAGCAACGATAACGGATTTGACATAAACAACCTTCAGGTAATTGCGGTAACCATTCCTGCATGTCTCTGCGGACTGATGGCAGCCGCACTCTGCTCATACAAGCGCGGCAAGGACCTTGACAAGGATCCCGTATTCCAGGAGCGCAAGGCAAATCCCAAGATGTACAAGTATATGTACGGTGAGACCCAATCCCTGCTTGACCAGGAGGTAAGCAAGAGTGCAAAAATGTCAGTTTACATCTTTCTGGGCGCACTTCTGGTCATCACGCTTTACTCTTTCTTCCAGATAATTGGTCATGATATCCGTCCCGTGGTGGGCACCAAACCTATCGGCATGAACATTATCATCCAGATTGTGATGATTACAGCTGCAGCATTGATGATCATATTTGCACAGGCCAAACCTCGCAGGGCAATTGCCGGAGCCGTATGGCAGTCAGGTATGGTTGCCGTAGTGGCAATTTACGGAATAGCCTGGCTGGCCGATACATACTTCGGCAACTATCTGCCTCAGATGCAGGACGCTCTTCAGGGGATTGTAAGCAAGTATCCGTGGGCCATAGCTCTGGTATTCTTCGCTGTATCCGTACTGGTCAACAGCCAGGGAGCCGTAGTGGTTGCCATGCTGCCTCTGGCCTACTCGCTGGGTATTCCCGGCCCGGTGCTTCTGGGCGTATTACCATCAGTTTACGGATATTTCTTCATCCCCAACTATCCTTCCGATATCGCAACGGTTACATTTGACCGCTCCGGAACCACCAGGATAGGTAAATATCTGCTTAACCACTCGTTCATGATGCCCGGCATGGTGAGCGTAATAACCAGCACGATAGTAGCCACCCTCATCACCAAACTCATCTATTGATGGTACCAATGGGGTCTGTCCCCTTCGGTATCTTTTTTACTTATGATGAGAATAGCAGATAACACTTCCCCAAAATGTACCAAAGGGGACAGACCCCATTGGTACCATTTGGCTGACTACCTGAGTGAGATTTTTCCGGGAAAGGTGATTAAAATTGCAGTGAATGCCGGACTAGGATGCCCCAACCGTGACGGGACTCTGGGGCGCGACGGATGTATTTATTGCAATAACCTATCGTTCAATCCGGCGTATGCTTTTTCCGATACCTCAGGCAGCATTACCGCACAGTTGGAAAAAGGCGTTAAGTTCAACAGTCGCAAGGGTGAGTGTTGGGGGTATCTGGCTTATTTCCAGTCTTATACCAACACCTATGGCCCTACTGACAAACTGATTGAACTCTATGAGGAGGCGTTAAGGTTTCCAGATGTAAAAGGACTGGTAATTGCCACACGTCCCGACAGTATAAAGCCCGATTTGGCCGATTGGTTTGAACATAGGTTTGGCCGCCTTGCGCCTTCCGATCATCCGCATCTGCTGGTGGAGATAGGCATTGAATCCACATCGGACCGCACTCTGCAACTCATAAACCGCCACCATACCTACCAATGCGCAGTGGATTGCATCAATGACCTTAATGAGCGCGGCATAGATACCGGAGCCCACCTTATCCTTGGACTTCCCGGCGAGACAGAGCAGGATTTCATGGCTCATGCCGAACGCATATCGGCCCTACCCATTAAGACAATAAAGTTGCATCAGCTTCAGGTGGTGAAAGGTACAGCGCTGGCACGAATGTATGAGCAGGACCCATCGGGCATAAAACTGTTCAACACCCCGCAGGAGTACGCCGCGGTTGTATCGGCCTTTATAAAGAGAGCCCGCCGGGATCTCTGCTACGACCGCTTTGTCTCAGAGACTCCAAAGTCTATGCTCATAGCCCCCGCCTGGGGCATCAAACCCCAAGCCTTCAATCAAATGATTAGAGTTTGATAGATTTCTTGAAAGAACGGACCTGGCGCTTAAGTTTGCGGTACCCTTTCTTCAATGCCCTTTTTTCTTTCTTGAGAGCCTTCTTAAGATCTTTATCTTTTACAGTGGCAAGCTGTTTTCTTACTTCACGATCTATATCACGCTCAATGGCGCGAAGGCTTTTCCCGTTCAGTTCTGCAAGATCATAATTCAGATTGATGTTCAACCCCTCAGGAGCAGCCTTATCAGTCTGAGTCTGCGCAAACACAGTCATGCTTAAAGGACAAAAAAGCAATGCAAAGAGTAGTTTTCTCATAAACATAAAACAATTGGTTCTGCAAAAGAAGGAATAATAATTCAAGAGACAATGAGAACGGTTCTTTTTTGCACACTGGGGACGGTTCTGTTCGCAAGCAGCCCACTTCCAAATGCAGAAAAAATTTGGATTGGTCCTTCTTTTTTATAAGTTTGCAGTTGTAACCTATTTGCTTATGAGTCATAATATTTCCTTTTCCGCGGCCATGCTATCGGCCTTATTGCTTTGTTCCTGCAAGAGTAATGTCTCTACAGACAGTTCCCTACAGATTACAAAAGATGACGTAATTCATCTGGAAGGTTCTTTCGATGACAACTTTCTGGAGAGTTGGGACTACATCCTGCTTGAGGATGAAAATCTTGACGGAATAGTGAGTAACAACTTCAGGGTTCAATATGATGACGGGCTCTATTTTTTGGACAACAAGGCCCCTAGGAATTATTCCATAAAGGTGTTTGACAGCACAGGACACTACCTCAATAACATAGGCCATATGGGGCGTGCACGGAATGAGTTCCTGTTTCTTGACGAATGGGTAATCGACCCCTACCGTAATCAGGTGGTACTCGTTAACCGCAACGGCTACTACAGCAACGTCACCATCAAGAGGTATGATTATCAGGGTAATTTCATTAGTCTGACTGAGACCGACACGCTGTCCGAGCGGTATCATATAGATGAAGTGATCAAATGTATGTCTGACGGCAGCATACTCGTCAGAAACAACCTGAGTATCACACCGGTATATGAATACTTCTACATTCATCCCGACGGTACATTCAGCTCTCCCATGGAACCCAATGGTTATGAGATGGATCTCAGCGATGAAGAAATGGAGAATCTCAAACATGACATCGCTATGGCTGGTGACTGGTACGGATTTCATATACGTGATGCCATCCACAACGCCCAGTCCGATACCACCGTCCTGATGCCCGCGCTGGACAGCCATATCTTCAGTCTATACGACGACGGATACAGATGCATTGCCAACCTGAGCTGTCTGCCGGAAATATCCGATTACGAGAAAAAGCACCTGAGATATGAGGCGTTTCGTGATGACGATGATCTCTACTCCATTGATGAGTACAAGGACTATCTGTACCTACTGTACAATGATCTTACAGAGTATGTCTTTGAAAAAAATACCTCCAGAATGTACCGTCTGAAACGGGATAGATCCGGGAAAATAAAACCGTTCCAAGGAAGTCGTTATACGATTTATGGCAACGATGTCATATACCAAATCCCATCTTATGAAATAAGAGACGAGCTGGAGTTGATAGACAAAAAAGAATGTGACCGCAGCTACAGTCCCGATGTAATGGAATTCTTCCGCAAGGTCAAAGGCCACGAGAACTCCATCATCATCATTGCCCACTATCGCACTGGGGACGGTTCTGTTCGCGAACAGAACCGTCCCTGATGCGGAGCTCAGGAAAGAATATCTTTCAAACTTTTCTGGTATTTGCGGGAGACGGGGAGCTTGGTGTCGCCTACCGATACTGTATCCTGTGATTCCAGTTTTGCGTATTTGCTGTTCACAAGGAAGGCCCTGTGAATGCGCACGAACCCGGGACCGAGCAACGCCTCCCATTGGGAGATTCCGGTGCGATTGTTCAGGGATCGTCCATCTGTGGAATGGACAATGACCTCAGTATCACATGACTCCACATACAGAATCTCGCTGGGCAGCAGCGTGACTTTCTTGCGCATGGAGCAGAACGTGACGGGAGTTTCCAATTCCGGGTGCTTTAAGGTGAGCCATCGGTCTATAAGGGAACCGCCAATGGCCAGGATTGACACCAATATGGTAATGAACAGAGGATT
This sequence comes from uncultured Bacteroidales bacterium, assembly GCA_902774275.1. Lineage (GTDB taxonomy): Bacteria > Bacteroidota > Bacteroidia > Bacteroidales > Bacteroidaceae > Colenecus. The sequence goes on along the minus strand of CACYHN010000026.1, from coordinate 5,997 downwards.
TACAATCATTGACGGGAGAGGCATCTCATGCATCTGATAGTAATTACTTGCACTTCCGTTTCCGCCTAAACGCTGGTAATGAATGTATGTGTTTGCGGCCAAGATAAGCAGATACTCAAGTACCAGGATAGCCAACACTATATAAATTACTCCCTGTATGCCATCACTGCGTTTCCGGAAAGATACCTTGGGCAGCAGATATTTGGCCCCGAGTGCACCGGGAAGGAACATTGTGCCCATAAGCAGTGACTCCAAGAAAGTGTATCCGGCACTTGAAACAACCAGCGCCGCTATCACTACAGACAGTATCCAGTAGAGTATGGTGACCAATGTTCTCATATCATCCACGAAGATATGAAATCACTCCCGATATTCCCAGTAAAACACCATTCAAATGACTGACATTTGGGATTTGGGGCTAAAACGTGGGATTTGACACCCTTTCCCAAACCGACATTTGGGATTTGTAGGCCGAAACTTGGGGAGGCATCGGACATCGGACAGTAACTTTGCATCAGTTCAAACCTTAAAAACAAAAACTATGATGAGTTACATCCTTTCTCAACTACCGGGAGGCGTTCTTGCCATCCTTACCATTCTGCTGGTGCTGATTTTCCTCAGTGCCTGGAAAGCTCCACGCTGGGTCCGTCCAATTGGGTCAATTGCTTTAGGGTTCTGCGCACTATTCTATTTTTTCAGTTTCCTGCTTGGCCTGTGTGATATACAGAAAGCAGGAGACATAAGTCCCACTGTAATGGCAGGAGGATTAAAACTAATGACCATAACCTTATTATATGGATTGCTCATATATCTTATATCACACATTATCAGTTTCATCCAGAAACCTGGACATTAATCAACCTTTAAAAAGATAAGCGCTATGAATACTTTAATCAGCCTTAGTATTAATCAGTATGCCTCAAACATGGGGTTTATACTGTATCACACAACTGCATTCACAGCCATAACATCCGTATTTCTGTTGGTTGCCATCTGCTTTATTGCCTGGAAGTATCCCGCCAAGCTGCACTCACTGGGAACTATAACAATGGTGTTCGGATTCCTTTGTTTCTGTGTCGCTATGGTCCAGGTATTCGACCAGTTCCAAGTAAACCATCAAGATATTTATGATTTGCTATATCAAAAGCTTGAAAGTGGCCAGCCCATTACCAGAGAGGAGATATACTCAATTGATAGTATCTGGAAATACATAACAACACCACTTGCCAATGGCTTCGCGGTATTAATGTGGAGTACCGTCAACTACCTGATTACCCGCATCCTCTACATCATCCGCACCCCGCGCATCTAACGCACCGGGGACGGTTCTGTTCGCGAACAGAACCGTCCCCTACGCGAACAGAACCGTCCCCGGTGCGGAAAAATTCCAGGCAGCGAGACGTATTTGCAAAATCTTGCCGTTTCAATAGTGAACAATTAAAAGAAAGCGGTATGAAAAGAGTCCTTTCAGTTTTCAGTTTCGCTGTATTCAGCATGTTTGCTGCCGTGTGCACTGCATCGGTCTATCCTCCTATTTATATTGTTGTAAAGAACAGGCCATACACTGAAGAGCAACTGCAGAAATATGCTCCTAAAGGTTATGATTGCGGATATGTGATGAAAGACCCGTACGGCTCATTTCTGTATGGCATATTTCTTGTAAAAGAAGAGGGTCAGTACAATCTCGTTTACAAGAATGCCGGCAAGGTTCTGACCAAGAGCATCCCGCAGGAGTTGGCCGATAAGCTGGCAACATCGGCAAAGACCATTCTCAAGAATGCATCAGTCCCTTATACCAAGACCGATAATGGAGAGAACAGTGATGATGATATATGGGTGGAAATTTATGATGGCTTTTATGCTTACGCCCTGATTCCGGATAAGATTGCCGAATGCCAGACAGGTGAGTTTACAGATATTCCTGACAAAGCCTGGATGGATGAGGTCATCAAATTCAAAGAGGAATCCAAGGAGAATGATGTTGATTACGTGGATTTCATAGATGATGAATTTGTGGGTATGTCAAATCCGGAAGTTTTACAGGACCAGGATGGAGTATATCTTGTAGTTCCTGAAATGCCTGAATATCCCGGAGGTGCTGCAGCATTGCTTAGCTCTTTCAGGGAAACACTTGTATATCCTGAGGATGCCAAGGCAGAAGGTATCCAAGGCCGCGTACTGGTACAATTCATTGTTGAGGAGGACGGTTCCATAACCAACCCTGTAATCATTAAAAGCGTATATCCGTCACTTGATGCTGAGGCTCTACGTTTTGTCGCAAAAATGCCCAAATGGAAGCCCGGCAAGATAGATGATAAGCCCTGCCGCACCAAATATATCGTTCCTCTCAATTTCCGCCTGAACTGATAAATAGTACAATTGGGGTCTGACCCCTTTTGTACTATTTTGAAAAATGATACAAAAGGGGTCAGACCCCAATTGTACTGTTTTAAGAAAGAATTTCTTTCAACCCTTTCTGGTATTTGCGGGAGACGGGGAGTGACTCCTCTCCCACCTTGACGGTATCCTGATTGTACGATTCCACGTGATTACTGTTTACCAGGAAGGCCCGATGGATGCGGACAAACGGATATCCCAGGGCCGATTCCCATTGCGATATGCCGGTCTTGTTACGCAGTTTGCGGCCATCGGTAGTATGGATATACACCTCGGTATCACAAGACTCAATGTACAGCATCTGACTGGGAAGCAGCGATACACGCTTTCTATCAGAGCAGAACGTTATTGGGCTCTCCATCTCCGGATGGTTGCGGGTAAGCCATCGGTCTATCAGTGATCCTCCTATGGCCAACGCTGATACTATTACTGAAATAAATAAAGGATTAAAGACTCCTGTGTCTTTAGGAAAATGAAAGGGAATATTATAATTCACCCCTTTAATCATTCTAAATGATCCCGAAGGCTGAAAGCATAAAGTCCATATCAGCAGCAAGTATTCCAGAATGATAATAGCCAGAACAAGATAAATGGTATTACGTATGCCCTCTGCTCTCCTTTTATAAGATATTTTTGGCAGCATATACTGAGCGGCGAGTGCTCCAGGCAGGAACATCATTCCCACAAACAATGCTCTTGAGAAAGACAGATTTCCCACAAGCATCATAATTATCAGTGCTACTATAATCACTGAAACTGTCCAATAGGCAATAATAACGGTTCTTTTCATAAACAAAGGAATTCTGCTGACGAAGATAGTGAATACTGTAACACTCTGCTAAAAAAAGCACTGTCAAATCCCCTTCAAAATGGCTTAAATACCTTTCAATAGGATTTGACATCAACCAGATTTCTTGACAGAGGGATATGACATCGAAAAAAATTGGATGACCGTGTTCAAACTCCATATCTTTGCATCAAACCAAATACAAATGCTTTATGGAAGAAGAATTGATAGAAGAAGTAATTGAAGAATTCTCAGCTCCTGGACCACTAACCTTATTATTCCAGATTGTACCGCCTTGGATACTTAGTGTTTTCACCATTATATTGATAGCGATACTGTTCTGCGGATGGAAAGCCCCCAGATGGGTAAGACCGTTAGGATCAATAGCATTGGCCTTCTCTTTTATTCCATGGACATGGAGGATTATGACAGCACTGAGTGACGTAAAGAACGCCGGAGCCTTATCACCTATGGTATGGATCGATGGCTTTAAAATCGAACTGTTTATAATAACATTGGGATTTACGGTATTCCTTATCTCAAAGATTGTCATTGTAATTCAAACAAGTAGAAACTAAAAACCTTGCCTTATGATAAAGTTTTTCTTATCCTCAATATCCACTTTCGATGCAATAGCATTTGTGGTTCTGTTACTGGCAACAATAGCTGCCGCATGGAAGGCCATAGATAAAATCAGACCTGTAGGAAAACTGATTGAAGCCATTTTCATGATGTCAATATCAGCTCAATTCCTGATTATCCTCATGGGATTATATGATAGGATCTCATGGGGAAACGTATCAATTCAGGTAGAGTTCTGCGATGATTTCCGGGCATTAGCCGCAGCAATAATACTGGCTGCCGTAGCCTACATAATCAACAACATCCTTTACATCATCCGTACTCCCCGCCTCTAAAAAACGTGTAATTGGGGACAGTCCCCAATTACACGTTTTTACAGTTTCATGATCTTTACAGGACGGGAGTCGCTGTGATAGAGATTGCTGAGTATGTTGGTACGGCCGGTGTCCATGAATCCGCATTTCTCCATTACGCGGCCCGATGCGGGGTTGTCCACAAAGAAATCGGCCCAGATATTCTTGAATCCTCTCCTCTTGAAACAATAGTCAATCATGGCGCGCAGGGCCTCAGTGCAAAGTCCCTTGTTCCAATATGGCTTACCTATCCAATAACCCACCTCAACATCCTGCTCTCCTATCTCTATATTGCTCTCACCATACGGGTAATACCCCATACACCCTATCACATGACCACTCTCCTTTAGCTCCAGCGCCCAGGTATGACCGTTTGAAAAGATTTCCCGTATTACCATCAGACTGTCATCCAGCGTCTTATGGGGAGGCCAACCGGCACGCTCGCCTACGTCAGGATCAGAGGCATACTTGAATAAATCCTCCGCATCAGACTCCTGCCACATGCGGAACCTTAATCTCTCCGTTTCAATAATCTCCATAAATAACTAAAGGCGTACCTTGAAGTCGGCGTAGCTGAAAGACTTGATAAGGGTGTAATCTGAACCCTGCTTCAGGTAGATTGACGGAAGGGGCATACCATTGAAGGTGTTGTTCTTAACCATGGAGTAGATGGCCATATCCTCAAATATGAGGGTCTGGCCCTCTTTTAATGGCTCATCAAAGCTGTACTCCCCTATTATATCGCCTGATAAGCATGTAGGGCCACCAAGACGGTAGGTGTATGCTTTTTCTCCAGGCTGACCGCTGTCTCTGAGCGGGGGCCGATACGGCATTTCAAGCACATCAGGCATATGGCATGCGGCCGATGTATCCACGATTGCGATATCCATTGCTCCTGCGTGATGCTGCACCTCAAGCACCTGGGTGTGCAGGTAACCGGCGTTGAGGGCGATCGCCTCACCGGGCTCAAGATAGACCATAAGGCCGTATCCCTGAGACATACGGTTTATGCAGCGTTCTAAACGCGGAATATCGTAATCTGCGCGGGTAATGTGATGTCCGCCGCCAAAGTTGACCCATTTCATTTGCGGAAGCCACTCACTGAACTGCTCCTCAAAGCCGTTCAGTGTGGTTTCAAGATCATCGGAATTCTGCTCGCAGAGAGTATGGAAATGCAGGCCGTCAAGCAAATCAAGTAACTCCAGCTTAGAAAGAACTGACTCACGGAACTCATCAAGAGTAACTCCAAGCCTGCTGCCTTTAGCGCATGGATCATATATTGCATGCTCAGCCGGCTGGGTAGAGATCTGCGGATTGATACGCAAGCCCACCTGCAGTCCAGCCTCCTTGGCACGCTTGCCGTAGAGCTCCAGTTGTCTGATGGAATTGAATACGATATGGTCGCAAATGCTCAGAATCTCAGGCATATCCTCCTCGCGGAACGCAGGAGAAAATATGTGATTCTCACGCCCTGGCATCTCCTCGTGGCACAGGCGGGCCTCAAAAAGTCCGCTTGCGGTTGCACCACAGAGATATTGTGATATCAGCGGATAGACAGCATAGCAACTGAACGCCTTCTGCGCCAGTAGGATTCGGCATCCGGTACGGTCCATCACTCCGCGCAGCACCTTGAGGTTCTCCTCCAGGCGGTCGCGGTCAATGACGTAACACGGAGTATGCAGTTGCTCTGCGTTCATCGGGCCAAAAAATCAGTCTACAAGTACGGGATTCTCATCCACAACCCAAGGCAGGCCCCACTTGTTCAGGCCCTCCATATATGGATCCGGATCAAACTCCTCTACGTTGAACACGCCTGCACCCTTCCATGTGCCGGTCATAACCATTGCGGTACCGATCATGGCGGGAACACCGGTGGTG
>CACYHN010000025.1 GCA_902774275.1 uncultured Bacteroidales bacterium | reverse complement strand
ACCTTGCACTGGCAACCCAGACGCCAGTTGTCCTTGATCTGCTTGCGTGTAAAGTGGCCCTTCTCAGAGTCCAGAATCTCACCGCCGCCCTCAACGACCTGGCATTTGCACTGTCCGCAAGAACCCTTACCACCGCAAGCTGAAGGCAGATAAACGCCATTCTCAGCCAGGGTGCTCAGGAGGCTTGCACCTGAATTCACCTCAAGTTCCTTATCGCCGTTAATGGTTACCTTGACCTTGCCTGAGGCAACAAGGTAGCTCTTGGCCACCAGCAGGATTACCACCAGCAGCAGGATAACGGCCAGAAAAACTATAATACTTGATATATAGATATTCATAGTATACCTTTTTTAAATTGACAGACCTGAGAAACACATGAAAGCCATAGCCATCAGGCCTACGGTGATGAATGTAATACCAACACCCTTCAGAGGCTTGGGTATATCGCAATACTCCATCTTCTCGCGGATAGCAGCCAGGCAAACGATTGCCAGAGCCCAACCGATACCTGAGCCAAGAGCAAAGGCGATAGAATCACCAAAGCAGGTGATGGCCTGAGTATTATCGGGATCCATGCCGATGCGCTGCTGCATGAAGAGTGATCCACCCATGATGGCGCAGTTAACGGCGATAAGCGGCAGGAATATACCCAGTGAGTTGTAGAGTGAAGGTGAGAACTTCTCAACGATCATCTCAACCAGCTGAACGATACCTGCAATGACTGCAATGAAAAGTATGAAGCTCAGGAATTCCAAGCCCATTGGCTCCAGAACCTTAGTCTGCAGAAGATAGTTTACAGGGAGTGTAATGAACTGTACGAATATTACAGCAACACCAAGTCCCAAAGCCGTCTTTACGTTCTTGGATACGGCCAGGAATGAGCACATACCCAGGAAGAAGGCGAATATCATATTGTCGACGAATATCGACCTTACAAATAGACTGAAGAAATGTTCCATAGTTCTAACGCTTTGAGATTAGTTTTCCTGTAAATCCTTGTTCTTGGCACGATGGAACCAGATGATGCAGCCTACCAGGATAAGAGCCATAGGAGGCATGATCATAAGTCCGTTGTTCAGGTAACCGGCCTCATAGAAGCACTGCGGTATAATCTGGAAACCAAACAGGGTTCCGCTACCAAAAAGTTCACGTACAAATGCAACCACAATCAGTATGGCGGCGTAACCCAGACCGTTGCCTATTCCGTCAAGGAAAGAGGCCCAGGGACCGTTCTGCATTGCAAAAGCCTCAAGACGGCCCATAAGTATGCAGTTGGTAATGATAAGACCTACATATACTGAAAGCTGAACGCTTACATCATATGCAAAAGCCTTAAGGATCTCACTTACTATGGTAACCAGCGCAGCAACTACAACCAGCTGTATGATAATACGGATACGGTTAGGTATTGTATTGCGCAGGAGTGAGATAATCACGTTTGCCATAGCAACGATGATGGTCACTGAAAGACCCATCACGATGGCAGGTTTCAATTGAGCGGTAACCGCAAGTGCAGAGCAGATACCCAGAATCTGGACCAAAACAGGGTTGTTAATCCACATAGGCTGCTTTAGAGCCTCATTATTCTTGTTTGCCATAATCCTTATCAATTATTTTGTCAGGAACGGAAGGTATGCTGAAAGCACCTTGTTAATCATCGCATTCACACCGGTTGATGTGATTGTAGCACCGGTAACACCGTCAATCTCATACTGTGAGCTCTTGTCAGCCTTGCCGAACTTGAGCACCTTGAGAGCAACCTCATTACCTTTAACCACCTGTTTGCCAGGGAAACGGCCCTGGAACTTGGTTCCGGCAATCTCGCCACCCAGACCCGGGGTCTCTGATGAGTGTGAGAAATAGACGCCGTAAACAGTGGTACGGTCCTCATTAAGGGCGATGTAGCCCCAGATGGTACCCCACAGGCCAAGTCCGTTCATCGGAATCACATATTTCTTCTGGCCGTTAATGCTGGCCTCAAATACATGAAGGTTACCCTTGTCAAACTCTGATTTATAAGAGGTATTGAACTCACCATTGTATTTGGCAAGTGAACCGTCGGCCTGCATAAGAGCATCGGCGGTAATAACCTTATCATAAGTGGCAGCAACATCAGCCTGGTCTCTCAGATTCAAAGCAGACAGGATCTGCTGCTTGGTATCATTGATTACGTTTGCAGTCTGACGCTCCTTGAGAGTCTGTGATACGAACACCAGCAGGAATGCCACTATAACAACCATTACGGCTGCATAGAGTATGGTATAAACGTTGCTGTTGGTGTTGAGACCTTTCTTGGCAGGAGCAGCGCCCTCCTCTACAATCTCTTCAAACTCACTCTGAGGTGCCTGACACATGGGGCACTTCTCTGGAGCCTTGTCTCCTTCGTGGACATAGCCACAAACCTTACATTTGAATTTTTTCGTAGCCATAATCCTTATTTGTTTATTCTGTTAGCACGTTTGTTCACATTACGCTGTACAACGCACCAGTCAATGAGCGGAGCGAAGCAGTTCATGAGCAGAATAGCCAGCATCATACCTTCAGGATAACCTGGATTCATGACACGGATTGTGATGGCCATCATACCGATGAGCAGACCGTATATCCACTTACCGACCTCTGTACGGGCCGATGTAACAGGATCAGTTGCCATGAATACGGCACCGAAGCAGAAACCGCCCAGGCAGATATGCTCGTACCAGGGCATCTGAGCCATAGCATTGTCAGGACCCCAAGTATTGTAAACGAGAGCCATCAGGATACCGCCTACAAATACTGAGAGCATTGTCTTCCAGCTTGCAATTCCGGTATAGAGGAGCAGCAGGGCGCCAAGAGCGATGGCGATAACGCTGGTCTCACCTACAGATCCGGGAATCAGACCCCAAACCATATCCATCGAGAATGCAGGAGCTGCAGCGGTTGTAGCAGCAGTACCCAGAGCGGTAGCGGCTGTCATACCGTCAATGTCAGCGCCCAGACCGCAGATTGCGTGGTCAACCACCCAAACGGTCTCACCTGTGATTACTGAAGGATATGCAAAGAATATGAATGCACGGGTAATCAGGGCAACGTTGAGGAAGTTCATACCTGTACCGCCGAATATCTCCTTAGCAAAGATCACGGAGAAAGCGACTGCTATTGCAAGAATCCACAGCGGAGTAGTAGCAGGAACAATCAGAGGAATGATGAAACCTGATACCAGGTAACCCTCCTGAATCTCCTCATGCTTCCACTGAGCTACAATGAACTCAATTGTAAGACCTACTACGTATGAAACGATCAGTCTGGGCAGAACGGCCAGGAAGCCGAACCAGAACATATTCCAGAATGAAGCCTGTGAAAGCATACCGGCCAGAGCAAAGTGCTGATAGCCTACATTGTACATACCGAACAACAGAGCCGGGCAGAGAGCAATGACAACCATGATCATCATACGCTTGCTGTCAAACGAGTCGTGAATGTTCACGCCGTTCTTAGCGGTTGTGTTTGGAACATAAAGGAAGGTCTCGAATCCTTCAAATACCGAACGGAATGCGTGCAGCTTGCCGCCCTCCTCAAAATTCGGTTTAATCTTGTCTATGTAATTTCTTAAACTCATAGCTTATCAGGTTTTAGGCCATTTCGGCACGAAGGTTATCAAGGCCCTCGCGTACAATACGCTGGAGCTCAAGTTTTGAAGAATCCACAAACTCACAGAGAGCAAAATCCTCAGGAGCCACCTCATAGATGCCGTATGCCTCCATCTTGTCGATATTGCCAGTAATTATAGCCTTGATAAGGAACTCAGGATAGATATCCATGGGGAACACCTTATCATACTCATTTGACATAATCATGTGACGCTCACCGCCCTTGATACGTGCATCAATGCTGAAGTTCTTCTTGCATGCAAGCCATGAGAAGAATGTGCGGCTGACGCTGAACTGACTGAAACGGGGAGCAATCCAACCCATGAACTCATTCACGTCATCACCCTCAGGGATAACGGTAATCATGTTTGAGAAAGCGCCCAGGAAATCATCCTTGGTAGCCTTCACGCCTGTCAGTACGTTACCGTTGATTATGCGGATATGCTCTGTCTTGTTAAGACGACCGTCAAGAAGAGATGCTATCTTGGCACCTGCAATAACCTTTACGTATGAGGGATTTACCACCTCCTCACCTGCTACGGCGATTGTACGTGTCATATCCACGACACCCTTGTTGAACAGACGGCCGATGAAGATTACAGCCTCGGGATCAATTGTCCAAACCACCTCACCCTTGTTTACGGGCTTGATGTGGTTGATCTGGACGCCTACGTTGCCTGCCGGATGAGCGCCCTTGAATGCATACAGGTCAACGTTCTTGGCATCGGTAAGGGTCTCACTTGTCTGTGCTGCACTGATGCTCAGTGTTGTGGGAGCAATCTTGGCTATTGCGCTCAGACCGGTACGGAAATCCACCTCATTGCCTTTGAGGACAAACTCAAAGTCCGGTGCCAGAGGTTTTGAATCAAATGCCGATACGAATATGCCTCTCGGTGCATCGGCGGGATTAGCAATCACGTCATACGGACGCTGACGGAAGAATGAGAAAAGACCTGACTCCAGCAAAGTTGCCTTAACTTCCTCACCTGAGAGCGACTGGACGCTCTTGGTTCCGAACTCGACATAAGTCTGCTTTGCATCGGGCTTGACCACAATGCTCAAGACCTTGCGGCGTGCGCCACGGTTCACGGCAAGTACCTCACCACTGACGGGTGAAACGAATTTCACCTCAGGGTGATTCTTGTCAATGAACAGAGCTTCACCGGCCTTGACGGTCTGCTGTTCCTTGACGACCGGCTTGGGAGTGACTCCTGTAAAATCAGCAGGACACAGAGCGTACTCTGATGCCATGCCAATCTCAGTCAACTCCTTGGCGGGAGCGCCCAGCAACTTGATGTCCAGACCTTTTCGTAAACGAATGATTTCTGCCATTTTGTTGTTAGTTAGATATATAGTTTAATATTATTCAGATTTTCGGGCGCAAAATTACTAATAAAACAAGTAAATCAGTAAGTACAAATGCAAAATAAACTCAAAAAAGGAACAGCAGTTTTCAACACCTTGAAAAAAGCCCCATTTCACCGGCAAATAGGCAACCATAAAACTCAACTTTCCACTAAATATGTGAGAAAGATTAATATTCAAGATTATTATGTCAGATAACTTTCTTAACTTTGCTTTTTGCTACAATGAGGACCGGAAAGGCTCTACATATTATTCTGGCGGTCATTATCGCAATTTTCCTTAGTGGCCATATCCTGCTGAATGACAAAAGAATCCAGCAGGATGTTGCATCACATGTAGTCAAGATAGCACGTTCAGCTTTGGGAACCGAGGTAAGCATTGCACGTGTCCAGCTCACCCACCCGTTTGGCATTGCCATTGAAGACCTGACTGTTTATGACCTCAATCACGATACATTGGTCCACGCGGCATCAGCATCACTGCATTTCAAGCCGTCACAGCTGATAAGCAAAAAAATCAGCATTACTAACCTGAGGATCAACAGTCCAAGTATCAGACTTAACAAAGACAGCATAGAGGCTGACCCCAATTACTCCTTCCTGATTAAATCCACAGGCAATGACAACGACAGTGACAGCGGAGCAAAGCCGATGAAACTAAGGGCAAACTCCGTGCTTATCAGGAACGCCTCCCTCAACTATGACATCAAGAGTGAAGAACAGACCGACAGCATCTTCAATCCCAGCCACATAGGTATTCACGGATTGCATGCAAACGTTTCTGTCAAGGTCATAAGTTCTGATTCCATTTCTGTGATCATCCGCAAGCTCACCTTTGCAGAACGATCAGGTTTCAAGCTATCCAAGGCCCAAGGAACAGCAACAGTGGGAAAAGATTTCACACAGTTGTCCGGTTTTACCATATCCACACCCTCATCCCAGCTTGATGCCATACGCCTGTCAGCTGGCATCGGAATGGCCTCACATCCATCAGGCATGCCTGACATGGACCTGAACATAAAATCCGTTGTCACTGCAAAAGACTTCAAGGCTTTTGTTCCGCAATTGTCCGGGATGTCAGACCCCATAGACATATCCATAAACGGACAAAGCCGCGACGGAAGCCTGACGCTCAACTCACTACGCGTTCATGCACCACGTTACATCTTTGACCTGGGAATGAGCGGAACGCTTTTGCTTGACAGCGCATTCAATATAACAGACACCCGGTCTGCCCAACTCCATGCCACTTTCAAGGAAGAGCTATCTCCCTGGTTGGCAACGCAGTTGAGCGGATTCGGAATCCGGATTCCGGACCAATGCTACACGCTGGGAGACGGATCGTTAAACTTTGAGATGGACGGCTTTGGCGACAACATGGATGCAGGCATTGAATTCATCAGCCAAGCAGGAACCGTCAATGGCAGTTTATACGGACAAGACGGTCTGTTCAACGGTGACCTGCAGGTAGCAGACATCGATATCGGTGCATTTACCGCAAACAAAGACCTGGGCAAATGCAGCCTCACGGCACATACGGAGTTCCAGAAGGAAGATGACAGATATTCCGGTAGTTTCAATACAAATGTCGGGAGTCTGACATACAAGGATTACACTTATCGGGACATATCAATCAACGGTGCTTTTGATCCGAGCCTTGTGTTGACAGACCTTGAGTTTGCCGACGGCAACGGCGCACTCAGCCTCAATGCGGGAATCGGGACAGGAGAGCTTCCGTTCTACACCATCCGGATAGATGCCGATACTCTGAACCTTGCCGCATATAACCTGACAAACAGGGAGAAGATGACTTTGACCGCATCCTTCTCTACCAATCTGATAGGCAAGGACATAGATGATATCACCGGCAAGATAACCATTGACAGTCTGAATTATGCCGATGAATCAGGAGACTGGTCCATGGATAACCTGACGATGGTCATAGCACAATACAATGACCTCGTTAAGGTTGCCACCATTTACAGCGACTTCATGAACATCTCCGTAGCAGGCAACTACAAAGTCTCCACCCTACCCGGTTCGCTTGCCAAAGCGTGCGGTGACGTGTTGCCCACTATCGGAAGCATGTTATCTGACAAGATCGGAGCAGGCAATTATGCCGCAAACTCCAACAGTTTTGCCATTGAAGCCAATATAGACAGCATAGACTTTATGGAAAAAGTCTTCCACGCTCCGATATCCATCAGCAAACCGGCCAACATGCAGATGACATTCATTGATGATGAAAGCCTTTGCATCGGAAAACTTTCAATTCCATCCCTTACTGTTGGCGGCCATTCCATAACAGACGGTCTGATAAGCATAAATTCAACAGACGGAACATGCCGCACAAACATTTCCGGGCTATTGGGCGATGATGAATCTGACGGTATAAACCTAAACGTTTCGCTCTTGGCTTTCACAGACATCATCCGTGGCACTTACTCATGGAATAACGCATCGGGTGATATGAAGGGGACAGCAAAAACCCTCTCACAATTCTTTGGTTACGATTCTGAAAACGGACTCAAATCATTGACGTACATTGATACCACCAGCATAACCATAAATGGTAACATCTGGGATTTCTCCATGTCTAGTATTGCCACCGATATGCACAAACTGACGATATCGGATTTCAGTGCAGGCAATGACAACCAGTATCTGTATGCTGACGGCACCATCTCATCTGATTCCAGCGATGTGTTCAGCCTGTCAATGAAGAATATTGACCTGGATCATACCTTGTCATTGCTCGGAGCCAATGATGCCCTTAAGATGCGTGGCATGGCATCGGGCCAGATTTCTGTAGCCGAAGCATTGGGAAGCCCTATAATATACGGTTCATTCCAGATTGATGACTTCCAGTTCATGGATTCATATCACGGCCGACTCACGGCAGACTGCAGATGGAACAGGGAAAACCGTACGATGGAGCTTGACGGTATAATGAAAGAAGAGGGCATCTCATCCACCAAGCTGACCGGAACCTATCTGCCGGAAACAAAGTTCATGGATGTTCACCTGGGCGCAGACCATACTGACCTGTACTTCCTGAACACATGGACCAGTTCCGTATTCGATGAACTGAACGGACGTGCCATAGGTCAGCTGCGCCTGTTTGGCAACCTGCCGGACATTGACATGGAAGGTGAAGCAATAATTGAAAACGCCAGATTTGTACAAGGTGCAGTCAACACGACATTTACGATAAAGCGTGACACCTTATGGTTTGAACCTGGCAAGATGCTGTTCCGGAATGTTGAGTTCTATGATGAAAGAGGACACGACGGATTGTTGACCTGCATATTGACCCACGATCATTTTTCAGACTGGAAGGTCGATATGACGGCAGATGTGGCAGATATGCTTGTGTATAACTGTCCCAAGACAGATAAAAGCAGCATCTATGCTACTGTTTACGCAGAAGGTAATATGACACTGAAGCAAGACAATGAAAACGGGCTTGCCATATCTGTCAATGCCAGGACCGCGTCAGGCACCAGATTAGGTTACAACGCCGCGTCTGGCTCCGTAGCTGATTACAATTTCCTGACTATTGTTGACAGGAATACAGTGAAGATCAACGAGCAGACCGTCAATGATATAATTCCGGAAAAGACCCAAAACGGGAAATTTAGTCTTGACTTAAACATCCAATGCAGTGAAGATGCTACGATAGAGATGTCAATAGCATCATTGAACGGTTCATTCCGCGGAAACGGTGACATATCCCTTAAATACAATCCCAAGGACGGCCCTATTCTTAATGGAATATACAACCTCACTTATGGCCAGTGTTCATTGTCATTTGAAGATCTCATCAGGAAGAACTTCACTCTGGCGGATGACAGCTACGTGAGGTTCAACGGATCTCCCATGGATACGGAGTTACATCTTCAGACATACCACAGCGTAAACTCTGTCTCCATATATGACCTGGATCCCAGCGTATCATCAAACAACAAGGTACGTGTGCGTTGTCTTTTAGGCATTACCGGCAATGCGAGTGACCCCAAGCTCACCTTTGACATAGACATGCCTACCGGGACATCTGAGGAGAAAGATATTCTGGCAAGCGCCATAGCTACCGAGGAACAACGTAACAAACAGTTCATGTACCTTCTGGCCATAGGACGTTTCTACACGTATGATGCAGCCGCCCAAAACACAGGCCGCACTCCGAGCGCTATGGAGTCACTGGTTAACTCCACCGTGAGCGGGCAGATAAACAACCTTCTGTCAGAGGTCCTTGACAATGACAAGGTATCCATATCCAGCAACCTGAGTGCCAGCAGTTACCTCAACAATGATGCCACAGACCTTAGCAACAAGGAACTTGAGGGCATTCTGGAGGCACATCTGCTCAACAACCGCCTGTTGGTAAACGGAAACTTCGGTTACAGGGAGAACACAATCAACAACACCTCAAACTTTATAGGTGACTTTGAGGTCAAGTATCTGCTCCTACCCCGTCAGGGTATAAGCATCAAGGGGTACAGCAAGAGTAACGATAAGTATTTCTCAAAGACCACCCTTACTACACAGGGCGTAGGTCTGGTGTTCGAGAAAGACTTCTGATCAATCAGACCATTACATACAGAAAAAGGGTGATTCTGCACAAAATCACCCTTTTTCATATTAGTGTTACGTATCAATAAGAGCGGGCAAAAAGCACGCGGCGGGCAGCGGGCTTACCGCTGTAAACGTCGGTACCCGGCTCCTCCTTCATGCCAAAGGGCAGACAGCGTATGGTTGCCTTTGTCTCCTCCTTGATCTTGGCCTCGGTCTCAGCGGTACCATCCCAGTGAGCCAGGACAAAGTAACCTGCCTCTATCTTCTCCTTGAACTCGTCATATGAGTTAACCTCAACCATACGGGCGTCACGCCATGCCTTAGCCTTCTCAAAGATTGCCTTCTGCATATCGTCAAGCATATTCGGGATAAGTTCCTCAAGTCCCTCAAACGGAACGGTCTCCTTCTCCAGAGTGTCACGACGCATGATCTCACATGTACCAGCCTCAAGGTCACGCATACCTAAAGCAACACGTACGGGAACACCCTTAACCTCATAATCGGCAAACTTGAATCCGGGGCGCTTGTTGTCGGCATCGTCATACTTCACGCTGATACCCTTCTTACGCAGAGCGTCAACCAGAGTGTCAACCTTGGCGCTTATCTGTGCCAGGTCATCGGCATTCTTATAGATAGGAACAATTACAACCTGTATGGGAGCAAGTTTAGGAGGCAGGACAAGGCCGTTGTCATCGGAGTGAGCCATGATCAGGGCACCCATAAGACGTGTTGATACGCCCCACGATGTAGCCCATACGTACTCCAGCTTGTTCTCCTTGTTTATAAACTGTACGTCAAACGCCTTGGCAAAGTTCTGGCCAAGAAAATGTGATGTACCGCACTGAAGGGCCTTACCGTCCTGAGTCATTGACTCAATTGTATAAGTATCAAGGGCACCTGCAAAACGCTCGGTCTCGGACTTTACGCCACGAACTACTGGAACAGCCATATAACCCTCTACAAAGTCTGCATATACCTGCTGCATGCGGCGAGCCTCCTGCTCGGCCTCCTCACGGGTAGCGTGTGCGGTATGACCCTCCTGCCACAGGAACTCTGCGGTACGCAGGAACAGGCGCGGACGCATCTCCCAACGCATTACGTTAGCCCACTGGTTGCACAGTATAGGCAGGTCACGGTATGACTTGATCCAGTTCTTATATGTTGCCCAGATG
The DNA here is from genome assembly GCA_902774275.1 of uncultured Bacteroidales bacterium. Classification (GTDB taxonomy): domain Bacteria; phylum Bacteroidota; class Bacteroidia; order Bacteroidales; family Bacteroidaceae; genus Colenecus. The sequence continues at coordinate 15,244 of CACYHN010000025.1, read as the reverse complement.
ATTGTCTCGGATGTAGGACGTACTATCAGCTCCTCCTCCAGCTTTGCAGCGGGATCCACAATTACGCCGCTTCCGTCCTCGGCATTCTTAAGACGGTAGTGTGTCACTACGGCACACTCCTTGGCAAAGCCCTCAACATGCTCGGCTTCGCGGCTCAGATATGACTTTGGTATGAGCAATGGAAAGTATGCATTTACGTGACCGGTCTCCTTGAACTTGTCGTCAAGAGTACGCTGTATCTTTTCCCAAATTGCATAACCGTAAGGCTTAATTACCATGCAGCCACGTACGGGTGCCTGCTCGGCAAGGTCGGCCTTAACAACCAATTCATTGTACCACTGCGAGTAGTTCTCGCTTCTTTTGGTAAGATCTTTAAGTTCTTTAGCCATATCCTAAGATTTTTCGGAGTGCAAAGGTACTCTTTTTTTAGAATAACGCAAAGGGGACGGTTCTGTTTGCGTTCAGAACCGTCCCCTCTGCGTTAGTTACCTTTTTATTTGAAGAGCAGTTGGGCAAAGGTATTCAGGTAGAGGCGCCAGTTAGCCCATACGTGACCTCCGTCTGACTTGTAGAACGTGTGCTCCAGGCCACAGTCTGTCATGGTCTTGTCAAGAGTGACAGAGGTCTCCCACAGGAAATCACTGGTACCGCAAGCCAGGAAGTAGAGCTTTACGCCAGCCTTCTTGAGGGCAGTAATCTGTTCAGGTGTAGAGCTACCTGCTGCTGACAACGGGCAGATCCAGTCAAACATGGCAGGATACAGGTTTGTAGCAGTGATAGTGTGACCACCACCCATTGACAGGCCTGCAATAGCGCGTGACTCAGGCTTGGCAATTACGCGGAAATTCTTCTCTATGAATGGTACTATCTCTGTACAGAGGCTCTTTACGTAAGCATCAGCCATAGCGGGATCACGGCGGTCAATCTGCTTTTCAGGCAAGCCCAATGTCTGTGCTGCCTGCTGGCCGGGATTTCCGTTAGGCATAACCACAATCATCGGCTGTGCAAGCCCCTTCTCTATCAGATTGTCAAGGATCTGAGCGGTACGGCCCATAGAGGTCCAGGCCTCCTCATCACCGCCAGCCCCATGAAGCAGGTAAAGTACAGGGTATTTCTTACCGCTGGTCTCATATCCGTATGGAGTATAGACAGTTACACGACGGTTTATGCCCAGCATCTTACTGTCATACCACCGATACGTTACCGTACCACGCTTGTTTGCCTCAAAATAGTTCTCAGTACGTTCACCGGGAACCATAAGCATATTAAGATAACGCGTCCCGTCACGCTGTACCATATAGTTCTGCGGATCATTTACCGATACGCCGTCAACAACAAAGTTGTAGGTGTAAATCTCAGGTGAAGGAGTATCGATAGTAACCTCCCATACACCGTTCTGTCCCTTCTGCATAGGAAGGCTGCCATTCTCCATCCAGTTACCCTGAAGGTTGACTACTGTTGCATAATTGGCATTGAGACGGAAAGTGACCTTATCGCCGTTAATCTCAGGAGACTTGACCTGCTGTCTGCCACGATTGAAATTACTCAACTCCTGTGCCAAAGCAGGAGCACACAATACCATCAGTAAGGAAAAAGCTGTAAGGATTCTTTTCATAACATATTTATTTAAGGTTAGTAAGATATCACAAGTATGGCAATAACTATGCAAATATAACTTTTTTATGAACAATAAGCTGTATCTTCACATCGTTATAAAACAGAATGGATTTGAACGCACACATAAGAAAACTGTTGTCTGCCGTATTGATGGTTATGCCATTGATATCATACGCCCAATGGTTCGGGAGCAAGACCGACAGGATAAACACCCTGCGTGTGGTTGTGGACGGGGACTGGGAACGTCCGGCTATCGTGAATATGGCATTGGATGAAAAGATAGAGTTCTCATTTGATGAGATGTCACATGAATATCACCGTTTCACATACCGCATTCAGCATTGTGATGCCCAATGGCAACCATCTGATATACTGGAGTCAGACTTTCTTGACGGATTCAATGATGAGACCATAGATGATTGGGAGAATTCTCTAAACACCACATTTGACTACACCCACTACCGTCTGACAATACCCAATGATAAGGCCAGACTAAAATTGTCAGGTAACTATAGGCTCTCTATACGTGAGGATGGCCGGGAGGTGGCATATTTCAGATTCTGCTTATCGGAAGGAAAGAGTCTGCTTTCTTGTAGCGTAAGTGGTAACACTGATATTGACACACATGATTCGCACCAGCAGCTTGGTCTTACAGTGAACTATAGCAGTCTTACCGTAAGGGATCCCGCCAAGGAACTCTACACCGTGGTCATGCAGAACCGCCGTACAGACAATATGATTATCAACCCCACTCCCACCTACGATGCCGGAAACAAACTCACATACGAGCATTGCCGTGACCTTATCTTCCCAGCCGGAAATGAGTTCCGCCGCTTTGAGGTGGTCAATCTGTATGATTATTTCATGAATGTGGATCGCGTAAGTTTCCATGATCCCTTCTATCATGCCACGCTCATGCAGGATACGCGCCGGCATGCCTATAAGTTTGATTATGACCATAACGGCCGATACCTCATACGCTATAGCCAGGGCAACAGTGATACCGAGGCCGATTACCTGTTCATGCATTTCAACCTTGCAAGTGAACGCCTACGGGGTGGCAAGCTTTACGTTTCAGGGCATTTCAACGGAGGTAACCTTACCTCCAGGTATGAAATGGAATACGATGATACCCAAAAGGAATATCAGGCAACTATTTTGCTCAAGATGGGAGCATATGATTACCAATACATCTGGGTTCCTGACGGAGAAACAATCGGCCAGACAAAACCCGTTGAAGGGGACTGGTATGAAACCAAAAATGAATATCAGATCCTGCTCTACTACCGCGAGCGCGGCTCCCGCTACGACAGACTGGTTTCAGAATTGAGAATTGAAAATTGAAAATTACACGCACCTGCGTTTCCCCGTGAGTGTCCCAAATCCGCAATCAGTTTCCAACAACACAAACCAGCAAGGTTTCCAGCTAGTTAAACCAAAGTACACAAAGGTTTCCAGATGCACCAAGTAAAACGGAATCCCGACAGCGAAGCCCGTCGAGATTCCGTTTTACCCGGCCGGAGGCCGGCACAGTGGAGCGGTATATAATACCGCGGAACGGGTTTGGGGCGTCACCGCCCCAAACTAAAAAAAGGTTGTTTCTAATACGCAGATAAGCTTCCAGCTAACGACTTTTTAGGCCCTGAAAGGGCCATAAAAGTCAAAAAACACCGAGCGCCGAAGGCGCGAGAAATCAGCCGCATGGCAAATCACTTCTTCCCCCACAAAGAATCCATCCGCTCCTTAATCTTCTGCTCCTGAGCATTGTCTTGCGGCTCCCAGAACCGTACCCCCTTAATCTCATCAGGCAGATACTGCTGATTAACAAAATTACCGGCAAAATCATGCGCATACTGATAGTTCTCACCATACCCAAGGTCCTTCATCAGTGACGTTGGAGCATTGCGCAGATGCAGCGGAACCGGAAGGTTACCGGTCTCTCCCACCTTGGCCAGTGCGTTTGCAATACCCATATAGGCAGAGTTGCTCTTGGGGCTGGTAGCCAGATATACAGTTGCTTCAGCCAACGGAATACGCCCCTCAGGCCAGCCTATCTTCATGACAGCATCAAATGCAGCATTTGCCAGAAGCAGTGCATTGGGATTAGCCAGCCCCACATCCTCTGCCGCCGATATCACCAGACGGCGTGCTATGAAAGCAGGGTCCTCACCGGCCTGAACCATACGTGCCAGCCAATATAGGGCAGCATCGGGGTCACTGCCGCGTATGGACTTGATGAATGCTGATATGATATCATAATGCATCTCACCGTCCTTATCATATGCCAAAGGGTTCTGCTGCAGGCGTTCATTCACAATCTCATCTGTGATGATCACCTTATCGGAACTGTCAGCCTCAACCACAAGCTCCAGGATGTTGAGCAGTTTGCGGGCATCACCACCGGAGAACCTGAGTATGGCGGTTGTCTCACGCAGTTCTATATCACGCTGTTTAAGGATGACATCGGTTTTTATGGCACGGTCCAGAAGTTTGAGCAGGTCATCTTTATCAAGTGAATTGAGCACATAAACCTGCATGCGTGACAATAGCGGGCGTATCACCTCAAAGGATGGGTTCTCAGTAGTGGCACCTATCAGGGTTATGTCACCCCGTTCCACAGCACCTAAAAGCGAATCCTGCTGCGCCTTGTTGAAACGATGAATCTCATCAATGAAAAGTATCGGGCTGCCCTTGGAATTGAAAAGCGGATTGCTGCGGGCACGGTCAATAACCTCTCGCACCTCCTTTACACCGGCTGTAACCGCGCTTAACGTACTGAACGGGAGCTCAAGTTTAGTGGCCACAATCTGCGCCAGGGTGGTCTTGCCTGTTCCGGGAGGCCCCCAAAGTATGAATGATGACAACCTGCCGGAATCAATCATACGGCGCAAAACGGCTCCTGGGCCCACCAGATGGGTCTGTCCCACATAATCATCAAGAGACCTGGGTCTCATTCTTTCGGCTAACGGCTGCATAATTCAAATTGAGAATTGAAAATCGAGAATTGAGAATTATTTGAGAATACAGATGTAACAAAGTTTATAGAGGGAGAATATGCGCAGGCTGGGAGTTGAGCCAAGCAGGTTTTTCTCCATCTGTTTTCCGAATAGTTTCCATAAGCCCCTGAAAAGCCATCTCATCCTGAACCTCACCACCCTATTGTAATGGGTGAGCAACCTTGAACCACCTTCTACCTCATCCTTATGGGCAAATGCATTCTGAACTGCCTGACGGGTCTTTTCAAGATAGACTTCACTCTTTTCCAGTCCAAGATGAATCAGCTGGTTGTCTATGTGCAGGATACTCACACCCATTCTTTCAAGTTCACATCCAAACTGAACATCCTCATACCCGTAATGCGCATATGATTCATCAAACCTTATCCGCATGAACAGAGCCCTGTCTATCAGGAATGAAAATGGGGTGAACCGGGCGTACGGATTACGGCTGCGGAAACGGGCCGAACGCTCCTTATCAGCATTTTTCTCATATACCCAGCGCAGTTCCACTCCTTTTTCCGGAATCTCGTCAGAATGGACCGCACCTCCACATACTACCGATGCCTTATCGGCCGCATCAACATATCTCCTTATAAACTGATCATCCCTTACGGCTGCATCACAGTCCAGAAACAGCAGCTTGTCATATTTGGATTTGTCTGCCAGGAAATTACGTATTGCCGAGCGGCCCATATTACGCCCGAGAGCAAAAAAACGGCAGTTTTCTGTACTCCCTGCGCATTCACGGTTCCTCTCCAGGATATGTATGTCTGTTGAGCAGTCATCAGCAATGACAATCTCATACGGAATGCCCAATACCCGGGCCTGAGCGGACAAATCCTCAATCAATCGGGAACAATCCCAATTGTAAACCGGTATAAGTATTGACAAAGCTTCCATCAGAATGCACAGTGTTTTGCAAAAGTAATTATTTTTGTGGAGCATAAAACAAACAGAGCAATGGATATTGGGCAAAAGACCGTTGAAAGGCAGAAAACCATTTACAAAGTGACCTTGATTGGAGGAGCCGTCAATGTCTTGCTTCTGGCATTCAAGTTCATAGCCGGAATACTGGGACACAGTAACGCCATGGTGGCCGATGCCATCCACTCCCTGTCCGATTTCATAACTGACCTGATTGTGCTCCTGTTTGTCTATATTAGCGGCAGGCCACAGGACAAGACTCATGACTACGGACACGGCAAATATGAGACCCTTGCGCTCATATTCATAGGTATGGCACTAATGGCTGTGGCTATAGGGATATTCACTAACGGAGCGCAGAAAATAGCCGCCTGGTACCATGGTGAGGAGCTTGCTGCTCCCGGAATGCTGGCCCTCTGGGCGGCACTCGTCTCAATCCTGCTCAAAGAGTTTACATATATTTACACCATACGCAATGCCCGTCGGCTCAATTCATCCTCATTGGAGGCTAATGCATGGCACCACCGCAGCGATGCCCTGTCATCCATAGGTACTGCGGTAGGTATCGGAGGCGCTGTCCTGTTGGGAAAGCGCTGGACTGTACTTGACCCACTGGCATCAATGGTGGTTGGCGCCTTCATAGTCAAGGTATCGTATGACCTCATCAGCAGAGGCATAGGTGAGCTGATGGAAAAATCCTTACCTGATGAGGTGGAAGACGAAATACTGATGATTGCGGCATCCGAGCCCGACGTGATAGAGCCTCACGATCTTAAGACACGCCGCATAGGCAACCGCTATGCCATTGAGCTGCACATTCTCATGAATGGAGACATAACTCTGACCAAGGCTCATGACCACGCTGATTCAATTGAGAATCAACTCAAAAAGAGATTTGGAGAAAACACCCATGTGGCCATACACATGGAGCCTAAGGAGACTGAGAATCCTACATGACCTGGCTGCCGTACAGGGCAAAATCACCGCGTGCGGGGTCATCGGGCCATATTTGTGCCATCTGAGCGGTAATCTCAATGCTTGTCTTTAAATCAGCACTGTTTCTTGAAGTAAGTCCAAAGGCTTTTGCCGTTGCATAGACATGAGTATCAACGGGAACAAGGAGTTGTGCCGGGCTGATACGTGTCCATATACCCAAATCCACAGGGCTCCCTTTACGGACCATCCACCTCAGAAACATATACAGGCGCTTGTTTGCCGATGTACTACCTGCAACCGGAATTCCGTTCACACCCTCAAACTCACGGCACAGGTTAAGCACGCCTTTCTCAAGCGGTTCACCTGGAACAAACAGGTTTTCAAGGCTTTCCATTCCGGAATACACATCAGACAGCCGTTCACACAACATACTAAAATCCACCCATTTATAAAACCTGTACAAACAGCAGTCCGCATTCTGCACAGTTTTTTTCCACGCTCCTGAAACAATAAAACGATAAGGACCTCCCGCCGCATCCATCATGGAATGCAACCTGTCAAGCACTTGCAAAAACACCTTACGGCTTCCGTATGCCATCCACGCTGCAATGAAGGCCGAGACCTCAATATCCCTGCGGTCGGTGTAACGGTGCGGAAACTGTACCGGATCACCGTCTATAAAAGCGGAGCATTCACAACGGTCTGCCGCCTCAATCAGCTTTTCCTCTATTTCCTTGTTCATATAATAACCATGCAAAAATAGCGTATTAACGGCAAAAATCGGTAACTTTGCAGACTCAAATAAAACAACAGGCATGGTAGAGAATACTGCAACAGAAAACAGCGAGAAGAAGAGTCTGAATTTCATTGAAGAGATGGTAGAGAAGGATCTGGCCCAAGGCAAGAACGGAGGGCGTGTACAGACACGTTTCCCGCCCGAACCCAACGGTTATCTTCACATAGGTCACGCCAAGGCAATCTGCCTTGACTTTGGCATGGCCGAGAAGCACGGAGGAATCTGCAACCTTCGCTTTGATGACACCAACCCCACAAAGGAGGATACTGAATACGTAGATGCCATCAAGGAGGACATCGAGTGGCTGGGATTCCACTGGGCAAATGAGTTCTATGCTTCAGACTATTTCCAGCAGTTGTGGGATTTTGCAGTTGAACTGATTAAGGAGGGCAAGGCATATATAGACGAGCAGGACCAGGAGACTATCCTTTCACAGAAGGGCACCCCCACCCAGCCCGGCATTAACAGTCCCTACCGTGACCGCCCCATCCAGGAGAGCCTTGACCTGTTCTACAAGATGAACAGCGGTGAACTTGAGGAGGGATCAATGGTACTGCGTGCCAAGATTGATATGGCACACAACAACATGTTGTTCCGTGACCCTATCATATACCGCATAGTCAAGACCCCGCATCACCGTACCGGTACCAAGTGGAAGGCATACCCCATGTATGACTTTGCACACGGCCAGAGTGATTTCTTTGAGGGCGTGACCCACTCTCTCTGCACTCTGGAATTCGTGCCTCACCGTCCGCTCTATGACCTGTTCATAGACTGGCTCAAGAAGGGAGAGGACCTGGATGACAACCGTCCACGTCAGACAGAGTTCAACAAGCTCAACCTCAACTACACTCTGCTGAGCAAGCGTAACCTGCTGGCATTGGTGCAGAACGGCATGGTATCAGGTTGGGATGATCCACGTATGCCCACCATCTGCGGTTATCGCCGCCGCGGCTACACTCCGGAATCTATCCGCATGTTCGTGGACCGCATAGGTTACACCAAGTTCGATGCCCTGAACGATATGGCCCTGATGGAATCAGCCATACGCGAGGATCTGAACCGCCGCGCCACCCGTGTATCGGCAGTGATCAATCCCGTAAAACTGATTATTACCAACTACCCTGAGGGTAAGACTGAGGAGTTTGAAGCCATCAACAACCCAGAGGATCCGGAGGCAGGCACACACAAGATTACATTCAGCCGCGAACTATGGATTGAGCGTGAGGACTTTATGGAGGATGCTCCCGCCAAGTATTTCCGTCTGAGCCAAGGCCGTGAGGTACGCCTCAAAAGTTCATACATAGTACTCTGCACAGGCTGCAAAAAGGCTGCTGACGGCACTGTTGAAGAGGTTTACTGCGAGTATATACCCAACACCAAGACCGGTGAGTCAGACTGTAACCGCAAGTGCAAGGGTACAATACACTGGGTAAGCGCAGCCCACGCCATCAAGGCTGAGGTCCGCCTGTATGACCGTCTGTGGAAGGTTGAGAACCCGCGTGACGAGCTGGCCCGCCTGCGTGAGGAAGGAATGGACGTAATAGATGCTCTGAAGGAGATGAAGAACCCAGAATCACTTGAAATACGTGAGAACTGCTACGTTGAGAAGTTCCTGGCCGATACCAAACCCATGGACCATTTCCAGTTCCAGCGCATAGGTTACTTCTGCACAGACAAGGATTCCACACCTGAGCACCTAATATTCAACCGTACGGTATCTCTCAAGGATACCTGGAGCAAGGTCAAGGATAAAGCATAAATGAAGGACGATTCAGCATCATACTATGACAGCCGGGAGTTTTCGGAACTCCTGGCCTCATACGAGAATATGCTGACTGAAGGCGGCTCTGTCTATTTTGACAGCATGGACATAGCCAATATCGCCGAGTACTATACCCTGTCCGGCGAACCCGATAAATCCGATGCCGCCATAGAATACGGCTTAAGCCTTCATCCGTCCGACCCTGACATACTCATAGCCAAAGCCAACAACCTGCTTATGCGCGGGCGCAAGGATGAAGCCACTGTCATAGCTGAGTCCATTGATGACCCTGACAACCAGGAGCTTGTATATCTCAAAGGTGTAATAGCCATTGCATCCGATGACCCCACCGCGGCCGATGCCTATTTCACACAGGCTGTGGAACTGAGCGACCATGATCCGGGTATGTTCAATGACATCATTGTCAAGTTCATGGACAACCGCTACTTTGAACTCTGCCAGAAATGGCTGGATATGGCGCTCGTAATGTCACCCGACTCCCGAAATTTCATCGAGCTGCAGGCCGACCTGTTCTTTGACACCGGCCAGGCCGACAGCGCCATTGAGTGGTACAACCACCTGCTTGACGAGTTTGCGTATGACACATACTACTGGGAACAGTTGGGACGCATATACTATGAGAAGAATGATTTCCCCAAGGCTAAGGAGTGCTTTGAGTTCATTGAGGCCATTGAACCCGACAACACATCGGCCCACATGATGAAAGCCGGGTGCCTGTTCAGCTTGGAACAGTGGGAAGAGGCTTTCAGGATATACCGTTCACTCCTGGATGATGACCGCAACTCATACACACTGCTCTACTACTGTGGCCGGTGTCTCTATGAATTGGGCAACAACGATGACGCCCTGTTCTACCTGACTGATTCGCTTGAGATGCTTATGAGCGATACCGACGTACCTCAGGAACTGTACACAGAGCTCTATTATGTCATGGCCAGCTGCTACTACAGGAACGGCAATCCCGCGCAGGCCAGAACCTATCTTTATGAAGGTCTCGCCATTGACCCTGATGACCAGGATCTGCAGGAACTTGCCAGACAGATACTTCCTGATGAGGAAGCCAGCCTGTTCATAGAAAAAACGCCTGAAAAGAACTGATTCTGATAATAACAACCCTATGAAAAAATACCTGATTGTATTTCTTATCTCCATGGTTCCGCTCATTGAACTACGCGGCGCCATACCGTATGCTGTCGGCTATGACCTGCCTATAGTACAGTCCATCATAGTGGCATTGGTGGGTAACATGCTACCCGTGCCTTTCATCTTCCTTTTTGCCCGCAGGATCCTTGTATGGGGACGTGACAAAAAAGTGATAGGCGGTTTCTTTAAGTGGTGTCTTGAAAAAGGAGAAAAGGGAGGCCGTAAGCTGGAAGAGAAAGCCGGCACCGGACTCTATGTGGCCCTGCTGCTTTTTGTAGGCATCCCCCTACCCGGCACCGGAGCATGGACAGGTACACTTGCAGCCAGCCTGCTTGACCTGGATTTCAAGAAAAGCATACTCTACATCCTTTTGGGGCTTCTGTTGGCCGCAGCAATCATGCTTGCCGCCAGTCTTGGCCTGTTCGGAGCTATCTCACTCATAAAGTGAGTCACTCTTTGAAGTAGAGTGCAAAAGTTTCGGCTGATATCTTTGCCTTGAGGCGGGATTTTATGCTACGCATATTGGAGCGTGAGGTACACATTATATCTGCAATAACCTCTTGGTCAAATCCCAGCAATGTGCAGAATATCAAACTGATATCCTGTTGTCCCAACTTACCTGACTCATTACGCAGCGCAGCTATAGGATTAGCAAAATACAGATTTATATCATGTACCACCACATCACGCTCCTCCTGTTTGAATGAACGTTTCTGTAGTATCACATCATTGACCATATTGAATGCAATACCGCTACGGAACGCATTGCACGCCTCAACCAGGCGGTTGCCGTCTGATTTGGTAATCTCTTCAATCTGTTTCTTAACCCGTTCATCAGACTTCTTTATATAAAACTTCTCTCTCTTGTGGTCGCGCTGTATGCTTATAATCACAGACAATGCAATAACTACAATCAGCAACAGGATTGAATACAGTATTATCCTTGATATCCTGGACTTGTATCTTTGCTCCTGGATCTCATCATTGTGTTGCAGTCTTATCCGGGTAATTTCCGATTCATTTGAAAGTGCATCAAGCTCCTCCTGATACTGCCTTTTCCACATCTCAGCATTCCATGCTGCCTGATACCGCCTCATCTGGGTGGCAACTCCCTCCAAACCATTCAAGGCAAATATCTTGGTGGGAAGGTCACTTGAAAGCTGATGGGCACGCTCCAGATAGACAAAGGCTGAATCCAGTTCCTGCAGGTAATAGAGAGCCACACCCTTCATGGCAAATCCGGCAGCCTGTTCCTCAACGCTGGTGCATCCTGCCAGATACTTGTTCACATAATCCAACTCCTCACGTCCTGCAGCCGTTCCACTCAAGCCGTTGATGGCGTGTGCCATGAAAAGATTGCATGAGTTGAGGCTAACCTTATCCAGGCATTTGTCATTCAGCATCCTCTCCATGATATCCTTGGCTGCCCTGTAGTTTTTCTGCTCAAGATAAACCCTGCCCACGTTGTATTCTGAGAATGACTCCTGACGGCAGTCATCCAGGTTATGATAAAGCCTCTTGCTGTTATTGAAAGCCTGCACGGCCTCATCATACAACCCTCTTCTTAGGAAATGACGCCCCAGCAAGCTGTTCACATCGGCATAGTTATATGCAAGCGTATCATCAAACAGGTCCTTGGCCTTGAGGAGCGAGTATATAGCCTCAGCATCCCTATCCATCGTTGAATAGGCACACCCCAGTGTCATCCAGCTCAAGGCCGTATAATAACCCTTGCGGCGGCTACCCCAGTAATCAGTGGCTATCTTGGCTAAAGAATCAGATTCAATCTTCTTTCCGGTAATATAATCTGCACGGGTACGCAAAAGGCCATACAATGCAGCCTGCCTGCCACGCAACCCCTCAGGGTTTATCTCATCAAGTATTCTGCCGGCTTCTACGGCACTGCTCTCAAGAGCCTTCTCAGCACTCTTCAACTCCTTCATGCTGCTCCCGGCGCAGGAGCACAAAACAAGGACTATACACAGAAATAAGGTTTGCTTTTTCATATCACGTCAAAAGTAACGTATTTTGGGGAATTATTCCTACTTTTACAACATTAAACATCATATTATGACATTTCTTCAGACAACAATTGACCCGGAAGTTATAAACAGCGTGAATGATTCCATAAAAAACGCCGCTGACACTCTGTTGCAGAAAGCCAAAGAGGATCCTGGAACATTCATGCATGATCTTGGCCAGGCCATGCTGGATTTCGGGCTCAAGTTGCTTGCCGCATTCGTAATATATCTTGTTGGAGCCTGGATAATAAGGCGCATCAAGAAAGCACTCAACCGTGTATTCCTGAGACGCAAGACAGAAAAGACCCTGGCCACCTTCATATCCTCACTGGTATCCATTACGCTCACTGTTTTGCTTATAGTAATAGCCATAAGCACATTGGGAATAAACACCACTTCACTGGCTGCACTTCTGGCTGCAGGCGGAATGGCCATAGGTATGGCTCTCAGCGGAACGGTCTCAAACTTTGCAGGCGGCATCATGATTCTGGTTTTCAAGCCATTCAAGGTAGGTGATTTCATAAATGCCCAAGGTTACAGCGGTACGGTACAATCCGTAACGATAGTCAATACCAAAATCCTCACTACAGACAACCGTCTCATAATAATCCCCAACGGAGCTCTTTCAAACGGAAACATTGACAATTTCAATGTCATGAAATTACGCCGTCTCGATATAGAGGTGCATGTTGAATACGGTACTGATTCTGACAAATGCATAGAACTGCTTAACCAGATCATTTCAGAAGATCCGCGCATTCTGAGTTCAAAAGAACCGGGAGCAAAGGATCCGTTCATTGCACTCATGTCCATGGATGACAGCAACATATCTTTCATTACCCGATCATGGGTCTTGGCAGAAGATTACTGGCCCGTAAAGTTTGACCTCAACAAAAAAATATACGATACACTCCCCAAAAACGGAATACTCTTTGCTTATCCTCACATGGATGTAACAATAAAGAATTGATATGGTCATACTCATTACCGGCATAACATCAGGATTCGGTCGGGCTATGGCCAGCCAGCTCTGTACCGATGGGCACAAGGTTTACGGAACCTATCGCCGCGATTCAGAACAGATACCCGGCGTAACCTATCTTAAGGCCGATATCCAGGATGAAACATCTCTCCGCAGCGCCGTAAACACCGTAATGGATAAAGAGGGACACATCGACACTGTTATCAGCAACGCCGGCATGGGCATAGGAGGACCGTTGGAGTTCACATCAATAGAAGACGCACAGCGCCAGATGGATGTTAACTTTATGGGTATGGTAAGGTTGCTCAACCTTGTAGTCCCTATCATGCGTAGGCAGCATCACGGACATATAATCTGCATCAGTTCCATAGGCGGACTGATGGGCCTGCCCTACCAGGGGATGTACTCAGCCAGCAAGTTCGCCATTGAGGGATACTGTGAAGCCCTGCGCCTTGAACTCCACCGGTTCGGCATCCATATCACCGTAATAAACCCGGGTGATTTCTTTACCGGTTTCACGGCAGCACGCACCAAGAATCTCCCGCCTGACGCCGCAGCCGCCTACCCCGGCTATTCTGCATCCATGGCATCAATTGAAAGTGATGAGCGAAGCGGCCTGCAGCCCGACTACCTGGCCAGCCGCATCAGCCGCATTGTACGCAAGCGCCGCCCTGCCAACCGCTACATCATAGCCACATTCATCCAGCGGTTATCAGTTACCCTAAAAGCCATTCTCCCCGCCAAATGGTACGACCGCATCCTATCCTCCTACTATAAACTATAAATACGGAGGTTAATTGGTTTTAATTCTCAATTCTCAATTCTCAATTAAGTAACATAGGGAACTGATCCTTTTGTGTCAACCAAAAAACGACGCAAAGGGGTCGTTTCACTTTGCGTCGTTTTCCCGCGACATAAAAAAAGCGTGCGAAATAATCGCACGCTTTTTTCAATTTTCAATTCTCAATTAACAACTTCGTTGTTGATTTTTGTCGCGACTCGGCCAAACAAGCAAGCTTGATAGCTCTCACTGCTCCAAAAATTTTCAATTGAAATCAGGCGTACATGGCAACGATAGCCTCGTACAGCTCCTGCTTGCCGCTGGTCTGCTTAGGCTCGTCAACCTTCTTGCCGTACTCGTAAGCCTCCTCGAAGGTCATCTTGCCCTCCTCGAACTTCTTACCCATACCGCTGTCAAATGAAGCGTAACGCTCAGCCTTCATCTTCTTGTAGGGTGACTCCTCAAGCAGCTTGGCAGCTGACTCAAGAGCGCGGGCCATAGCATCCATACCGCTGATGTGAGCGATAGCGATGTCCTCAAGATCAGTTGAGTTACGACGGGTCTTAGCGTCGAAGTTGGTACCACCTGTGCCCAGACCACCGTTACGGATGATCTCCATCCAAGCCTGAGTGAGCTCGTAGTTGTCAATTGGGAACTGGTCAGTATCCCAACCGTTCTGAGCGTCACCGCGGTTAGCGTCGATTGAACCGAGCATGCCGGCGTCAACTGCGCAAGCCAGTTCGTGCTCAAATGTGTGACCGGCCAGAGTGGCGTGGTTAACCTCAATGTTTACCTTGAAGTCCTTATCCAGCTTGTGAGCCTTGAGGAAACCGATAACAGTCTCGGTGTCAACATCATACTGGTGCTTTGAAGGCTCGCAAGGTTTGGGCTCGATCAGGAATGTACCCTTGAATCCCTTGCCGCGTGCATAGTCACGAGCCATGGTCAGCATGGTAGCCATGTGCTCTTTCTCACGCTTCTGGTCTGTGTTGAGAAGGCTCATGTAACCCTCACGGCCACCCCAGAATACATAGTTTTCAGCGCCCAGCTCGATACCTGCGTCGATAGCGTTCTTGATCTGAACGATAGCGCGGGCAACTACATCGAAATCAGGATTGGTAGAAGCACCGTTCATGTAACGCTTGTTACCGAACACGTTGGCGGTTGACCAAAGCAGCTTGGCACCGGTCTCTTTCTGCTTCTCCTTGATGTAAGCTACGATAGCCTTCATGTTAGCCTCATACTCTGCTACGTTCTTG
>CACYHN010000024.1 GCA_902774275.1 uncultured Bacteroidales bacterium | reverse complement strand
AGCATCACGGCTCCATCGGCTTGCTTTGCCAGTTTCCCGGTCTCCAGTTTGATGGTTCTTCCATCAGGAAGCTGGAACTCTTTTGTTACAATTTTCATCATTTAAATATTAAAACATCTAATAAAAATAATCCTCTTATAGAGTAAATTGCGGCAAAAATAGTAAAAAAATGTGGTACGCGCCGCACGCGTACCACATTTTTTACTTTGGCTATTGGCTCAGTACGTTTTGTTTAGTCCCGAAACAGCCACAGTATTTTTTTCCAATCCGAATATTTTGTATATTTGCGATTCAAACAACTGAATCTTCATTGAATAAAAGCAATGATTGAATCGATTAAGGACATAGTATCAAGAGAAGCTCAGGCCATACTGAATATTCCCATAGGCGATGAATATGAAAAAGCTGTGAATCTGATAGTTCACCACGTCCATGAACTTAACGGAAAGTTGATTACCAGCGGAATGGGAAAAGCCGGACAGATAGCCATGAACATGGCTACCACCTTCAGTTCAACCGGCACTCCATCCATATTCCTACATCCGAGTGAAGCCCAACACGGAGATCTGGGTATCCTCCAGAAGAATGACCTGTTCCTTCTGGTATCAAACTCAGGCAAGACCCGTGAGGTTCTTGAACTTATGGATTTGAGCCTTACACTTGACCCCACACTGAAATTCATTGTACTTACCGGCAACACCTCAAGTCCGCTTGCACGTCAGGCTGATGTGGTACTCTCTACCGGAAAGCCCGATGAGGTTTGCGCTTTGGGGCTGGCTCCCACCACAAGCACCACCGTCATGAACGTAATAGGTGACGCCCTCGTGGTAGAGACCATGAAAGCAATAGGTTTTACAGTTGAAGATTACAACAAACGTCACCACGGAGGATATCTTGGAGTCAGATCCAAGAAACTGCTATGAGAAAGGTTTTTGGCATAGGTGAAACCATTTATGACATTCTTTTCCGCAACGGAAAACCTGTTGATGCGGTACCGGGAGGTTCCGTGTTCAATGGACTGATTTCACTTGGAAGAATTGGCCTGGACTGCACTTTCATTACAGAAGTGGGCTCTGACCAGGTTGGGAACATCATTCTGGACTTTATGCATGAAAATGGCATCAACAGCGATTACGTATCATGCTATGAAGGAAAAAAAACAGCCATTTCACTGGCATATTTGAATGAGCACAATGATGCTAAATACAGTTTCTACAAAGATTATCCCAACAACCGCCTTGACTTTACTTTTCCTGAAATAAAGCAGAATGACATTGTTGCTTTCGGTGCATACTTTGCCCTCAATCCCGTGCTCAAGAGTAAAGTCCATCCTTTCCTGGAGTATGCCAAGAAACAGGGAGCTATACTTTACTATGACCTGAATTTCCGTGACAACCATGCTCATGAAGTGGATAGTCTGAAAGAGACCTTCAGGGAAAACTTTGCATTGGCGGATATCGTACGCGGAAGCCATGAGGATTTCATAAACGTATTCGGGTTTGATGACTGTCAGAAGATTTATCTGGAAACCTCAAAATACTGTCCCAGACTTATCTGTACACGCGGAAAAGAGGGCGTAACAGTCATTGATTACGGTCAGGAATACAAATTCTGTTCACGACCTATAACACCGGTAAGCACCATAGGTGCCGGTGACAATTTCAACGCAGGCATCATATACGGGTTGGTTGCAGAAAACATTTTCCAGAACAATCTTGATAACCTTACTAAAGACAACTGGAACAGACTTATCGGGTATGGTATAGAATTCGGGACTGAAGCCTGCATGAGCACTGAAAATTACGTAAGTAAGGATTTTGCTGACAAATACAAAATAAATCTCTGAAATGACAGATAACAGAACCAGTCCGGTCTTGAAAACCCCATTTATGGTCATGATCAGGAACCTGGTTGTGGTCTATGCTGTTTTTCTTCTCTGTCATCCCATATTCATCTGGTATAACTGGAGCGCCCTTAAAGGCAGTATGAGCGGAATGTTCTGGCCCATGCTCAAAGGCGCACTGGTGTTTGATACGTCAGGCATAATGTACATATGCTCCATTTATATCGTACTGCTCCTGTTTCCCTTTCATTTCAAAGAGAGACAATGGTACTATAAGATTGTCAACATTATCCTGATTGTATTGGTTTCTGCCGGAATACTGGCTAATCTGATTGATACGGTTTATTTTCCCTATTCCGGATGCCGCAGCACACTTAAGGTCTTTGATGAGTTTAGCAATGAAGGTGGAGGACAGATTGCATCAATTATATTCAAATCCCTTATCTCAAACTGGTATCTGGTACTATTGTACGCAGGCATTGTCTGGCTTCTATGCAAATTTATAAAGACTCCCAATGCACTTAAATACCGTAAAACGTATGTTTACTATATTATCAAGGCATGTTGTCTGGCTCTTAGCGGACTATGCATAGTGGCCGGCATCAGAGGAGGTCTGGCCCACAACATAAGGCCGATAACCATGAGCAACGCATACAGATATGTTTCAACACCTGCCCAGGCTGCAGCAATCCTGAACACACCGTTCTGTATCATCAGGACAGCAGGCAATGAAGATATGAAAGTACCTTCATACTTTAGTGAAGAAGAACTTGAAACAATATACTCTCCAACAATTTTTCCCGATTCCACCGCTGTTTTCAGGCCGATGAACGTGGTGGTTCTGATACTGGAGAGTTTTGGATCGGAGTATATAGGAGCTATGAATCCCGGCAAGGATGACATACATGACTGCACCCCGTTTGTAGATTCACTCATAAATAATTCACTTACATTTGATGTGTCGCTTGCCAACGGTCGGAAAAGCATAGATGCCATGCCATCGGTTCTGGCCGGAATCCCTATGCTCAAGGACCATCTGTTCCTTACTCCCACCATAATGTCAAAAGAGATTACGGGACTTGCCAAGGAGCTGGGCACCAAGGGTTATTATTCCGCTTTCTTCCATGGCGCCGACAATGGTTCAATGGGATTCCAATCTTTCTCCAAGGTTATAGGCTACAATGATTATTTCGGACTTGAGGATTTTGTAAAAAAACCGGAGTACGGAGGCAAAACTGTGTTTGATGGATATTGGGCCATTTGGGATGAGGAATTCCTGCAATACATGTGTGATATGATAGGTTCTTTTAAAGAACCTTTCGTAGCATCGGCATTCTCAGCCTCTTCACACCATCCGTACAACGTACCGGAACGTTATCAGGATATCTATCCCCAGGAAGGAAATCTGCCCATCTACCGCGGTATACGATACTCAGACCACGCACTGAAAATGTTCTTTGACAAGGCATCTGAACAGCCTTGGTTCAACAACACGCTATTTGTCCTTACTGCTGATCATACCAACCTTTCCGAACACCCTGATTATCAGTCAGATTATGGCAATTTTCGCGTACCGATCATCTTTTACTGCCCCTCGGACAGCCTGAATGGCAGACGCAATGCTATAGCGCAACAATCAGACATATATCCCTCAATCCTGGGTTATCTGGGATACGATAACCCTGTAATAAGTTTCGGTCAGGACCTGTTCAACACCCCTGATGACGAGACATGGGCTGCAAACCTGCAGAACGGCCTCTACTCATATTATAAAGGCAATCTGATGATTCAGTTTGACGGTGAGAACCAGATATCTCTTTATGACTACAAAAATGATCCGTCCATGAAACAGAACCTCAAAGGAACACAGCCTGAGGTTGAACAGGAGATGACAAAAAAAATCAAGGCACTGGTTCAACAGTACCTTGAATATATGACAAGTAAGGATTTGGTTATCAGTAAACCTTGACTTTCAGTTTGGCGTAAGCACGCTCAACTTTCTCCAAAGCTTTCTCCACACTTTCTGCACGAGCCAGTATCACACCCATACGGCGGTGTCCCTTAATGAACGGCTTGCCGAACAAGCGTATCTGAACATCGGGTTCAGAAAGGATCTCATCAAGGTTCTCAAACTCAACCATTGTGGTATCGCCCTCTACGACGATTGCCTTTGATGCGCTGGGGCCGTAGAAATTGATCTTGGGGATAGGCAGGCCAAGCACGGCACGCGCATGCAGAGCGAACTCTGAGAGATCCTGTGATATCATAGTAACCATACCTGTGTCATGCGGACGCGGTGAGACCTCACTGAACAGTACGTTGTCACCGCAAACGAACATTTCAACGCCAAAAATACCGTAACCGCCCAGAGCGTCAGTAATCTTCTTAGCGATATCCTGAGCCTGCGCAAGAGCCTTGTCGGTCATAGGCTGTGCCTGCCATGATTCACGGTAGTCACCGTCCACCTGATGGTGGCCAATAGGATTCAGGAATGTGGTACCACCACTGTGACGTACGGTAAGCAGGGTAATCTCATAGTCAAACTTCACGAATCCCTCTACGATAACCTCACCACCTCCGGCACGACCGCCCTCCTGGGCAATCTTCCATGAAGCGTCAGCATCAGCAGGAGTCTTGCAAACACTCTGACCGTGACCTGAAGAACTCATGATGGGCTTAACAACGCAGGGAGTACCTATCTCCTTGATGGCAGCATCAAACTCCTCACGTGTAGCGGCAAAACGGTAATTTGATGTGGGCAAGCCCAGCTTCTCATGAGCCAGCTGGCGTATGCCCTTACGGTTCATTGTGAGGAATGTGGCATTGGCAGTAGGAATAACGTTGTAACCCTCTTTCTCCAGTTTTACCAGTTCCGGAGTAGCGATAGCCTCAACTTCCGGAATAATCATATCCGGTTTCTCCTTCTCAATAATCTCACGCAGACGTGCGCCGTCAAGCATAGACAGAACATAACTGCGATGAGCCACCTGCATAGCAGGGGCGTTCTCATACCTGTCAAGGGCTATTACCTCAACACCAAAACGCTGCAATTCAATTGCAACCTCCTTTCCCAATTCACCTGAGCCGCACAGAAGAGCCTTCTTGGCAACCTTAGTGAGTGGAGTACCGATTTTTACCATTTTATAGTGATTTAAAAATACTTACAACTGCTGCATATCATTAAGCCTCTTGTAATAGCCGTTCAAAGCGATAAGCTGCTCATGAGTTCCTCGCTCAACAATCTTTCCTTCATGTAAGACACAGATTTCATCTGCATTCTTTATGGTAGAAAGACGGTGAGCAATAGCTATTGTTGTACGGTCTTTCATAAGACGCTCCAATGCTTCCTGAACCAAACGCTCTGATTCAGTGTCAAGTGCACTTGTAGCCTCATCGAGAATCAGTATAGGCGGGTTTTTAAGTATGGCACGAGCAATACTTACACGCTGACGCTGTCCACCGGAAAGCAGGCAACCACGGTCACCTATGTTGGTATCATATCCGTTCTCTGTCTCCATGATGAAATCATGTGCGTTGGCAATCTTGGCGGCAGCTATTACCTGTTCACGTGTGGCGTTCTTGACTCCAAACGTTATGTTGTTATAGAATGAATCATTGAACAGTATTGCCTCCTGGTTGACATTACCCATTAGGCTGCGGAGTGATTTGAGGGACAAATTACGTATATCAGTTCCGTCTATTGTTATCGAGCCCTCGTCAACATCATAAAAGCGGGGCAGCAAATCCACCATAGTTGACTTACCTGACCCGGACTGGCCAACCAAAGCAACGGTTTTGCCCCGTGGAATTGTAAGATTAATGTCATGCAGTACCTCACGTCCATCCTCATATGAGAAATTTACGCCATTGTATTTGATCTCGCCCTGGAATTCATCAAGGGTTACAGGATTCTCATTATCAGTAATATTATTCTCTGCAAGAAGAATCTTGTCAACCCTTTCCACGGAGGCAAGCCCCTTGGGGATGGCATAACTGGCTTTTGCAATATCCTTGACAGGATTGATTACACTATACAGGATGATAAGATAATAGATGAAAGTGGATGCATCAATTGTTGCCTTGTTGCTGAGAATCAGAGTACCGCCGAACCACAGCACTATCACTATCAGCGCCGTACCCAGAAACTCACTGACAGGATGTGCAAGTGACTGTCTGAGACTTACACGGTTAGTTGCCTTGCGCAGAAGATTGCTCTTGTCAGTAAAACGTGCGGACATTTTCTTTTCTGCCAGGAAAGCCTTGATTATTCTCAGACCGCCAAGCGTTTCCTCAAGCTGTGACATGGTATCACTCCAACGCGACTGCACCTCAAGAGACTGAGCCTTCAGTTTACGTCCTATCACTCCCATTATCCAGATAATCAACGGACCTATCACAATAGTGAACAGAGTCAACTGCCAGCTTGTTATTATCAGGGTTCCCACATAGACTATGACAAGTATGGGATTCTTGATAAGCATGTCAAGCGATTGGGAAATAGAATCCTCAATAACAGAAACATCAGCGCTCATGCGTGTAATGATATCACCCTTACGCTCCTTTGAGAAGAAACTCATAGGAAGGCTGAGAATCTTGTCATAAATCCTGATTCTCATGTCACGTACCAAGCCGGTGCGCAAAGGAACCATAACTGCCGTTGAAGCATAATAACATGCAGTCTTGAAGAATGTCATCACTATCAGGATCAGTCCCAGAAAAAGCAGAGTCTTGGATGCTGAATATTTCTCGATGAAATCTGTTACCCAATAGTAAAAATTGTTTTTAAGGATATCAAAATAATCGCCGATCTCTGCTCCGGTCAATTCAATGTATTGATATGTCTCTGCATCTTCAATTTGGAACAGAATCTTAAGAATAGGCACAATGAGAACGAATGAAAAAACATTCAGGAAAGCAGACAGGATATTGAATAAGACACTACCCACCAGATTGCGGCGATAGGGTCTTACAAAACGCCCCAAGAATGCAAATAATTCTTTCATTGACTATAAACGTTTGTTTGATGCGCGAAGATACAAATTTTATGCGGCCTAAAAAATGGTAAATGCATTATAAATAGGTAACTTTGCGCAATCTGTTGATAAGTTTTTATGAGCAAACCGTTCAAACTATACTTAACCATAGTACTATCACTTCTGTGCTTTCATGGATATAGCCAGAGATTACGCGCTGACATAGCCTTTGACGGCCTGTTTGACAACCGCGAGTTCAAAAAAGACATGTTCCCTCAGACCATCTACGGAATGCGCATCATGCCTGAGATTGGCATTGATTATGCAACTACTGACCACGGTAACCACTCTCTTATGGCGGGAGTTTCAAAAATTTGGGAGTATGGCTCCAAGGAGAGCATTGATCCGGATATCATCTTATACTACAAATACGGCGGTGAAAACTGGATTTCATACTTTGGAGCCATACCGCGCAACAATTTGCAGCGTCAGTTGCCCGATGCTTTCCTGTATGATTCCATAGCGTTCTTTGAGCCCACAATAGGAGGAACATTGATACAGTACTATGGCTGGAACTGGCAGACAGAGCTATACTGTAACTGGTTCAGCCGTCAGACAGAAACCCAGCGTGAGGCATTCCGCATTGTGTGGGATGGTCAGGTAGGCAAAAAAGTGATTGGCGGAGGATGGTTCGTGGCCATGACACATTTTGCCAAGCCCAAGGAACCGGGCCATTACATCTATGAGAAGTTCCAGTTCAACCCCTATCTGAGCCTGAACCTGACAGGAGTATTATCACCTGAACTGGTACTGAAAGCCAATGCAGGAGTACTATGTTCGCTGGTACGTTGCCGAAAAGAAGACAATTGGCACAGCCCGACAGGATTCTTGGGTGACGTACAGATAGGCTGGAAGATGTTTGACATAAAAAGCACCGTATTTGCGGGAGATACACAGCAACCGTTCATGGACGATCCGGAAGCAGGTCTCCTTTTCCATCGCAGTGACCCATTCTATAACCATACGTTCTATAACAAGACTGAATTGGGGATTCAGTTTGTGGCCGATGAAAACGTACAGTTCGGGTTCCGCTGGAATCTGCATTTCACGCCTGATACCCCGATACATAACCAGCAGCTTATAACGGTAAAATACAGATTGGGGATGAAGAAGACTCTCAAAAACATGAAATGAAGAGATTCCTGCTCATATCAGCCATACTGTTGCTTCCCCTAGCAGAAACCCGTGCCGGAATCAACCCTTTCAGGCCCTATAAGCCTCTAAGTGATATTGATTACGCGCAAAACCTGTCTCTAAGTAAGAATACTGCCAGTATAGCTTACAAGCCTGAATCCTTCACGCAACGGATATTTTTACCCGCGGGCCTGCTTACCGCCAGTATCCTGTTTGATGACTATCTTCTTGACAAACGCATTGTAAAGACAGGCGGCATAAAATCACCGGGCATGTGGTCAGCCAATATACTGCAATTGTCACCTGGCATATTACTGTATGCACTTAAGGCTAGCGGACTTGAAAGCCGCAGTGACTGGCCCCGCATGATAACGGCGGATATTGCATCGGGAGCAATCCTGCTATCCGTTGTCCAGGCTGCCAAATATACCTTCAAGAGAGAACGTCCTGACGGCCGTGCGTTCAATTCCTACCCCTCCGGACATACGGCTACGGCATTCATGTTCGCACATATGCTCCATAAAGAGTACGGAGAGACTGTAAGCCCATGGATAAGCGTAGCCGGATACGGAATGGCCGCAACCACAGGTATATTCAGGGTTATCTCAAACCGTCATTGGGCTTCGGATGTCCTGGCCGGAGCAGCCTTAGGCATATTCTCAACTGAACTTGCATATGACCTTACCGATATCCTTTTTGGCGACCACGGCCTGAAAAAGTCCATAGTGGTTCCTGAAATTGAAGATATGCCGGAATGGAAATTCGGGCTGTACTCCGACTACAGCATAGGGGCCGATATCTTTACATCCGGAGGATATGGCAACCCGAATGCCAAGCCTGCCTGCTCCATAGGAATAGACGCCTCCTGGATGCCATGGTACATAGGCCCCACCATCCGTGCCGGCCTCACCCAGATGAAATGGACCGGTTCAGATGACCTGTACCTGCCGCCTCAAGGGAGCGTCACTGATGTTTACACCTTGGGAGCTGGATTGGATATGGAAATTCCGGTAATAAGCATGTTAAGCATAAACGGGCAAGCTATTGCCGGTTACTCACCCAGCACCAACAGCTACAGTTTCCAGTATCAGGATCAGCCGTTGGAATGGAATATTCCCAAAGGTCTTCACTGCTATGCAAACGTAGGTATGACCGTCAGGACATCATCGTTCTCAAGCATAACAGTACACGGCGGGCTTGATTATTATGATAAAGTGTGGAGGTCCTTTGTAATGGGGGCCCGGTTTAATTTCACATTCTGAATATGGCTAAATTTCTTTCATCGATTCTTTTTGGTATCGTCTGGATATTCTCACTGCTCCCGCTGCCGGTGTTGTATCTGTTCTCCGATATCATATGGCTGTTAATGTATATCTTTCCCCCCCTGCGCTACAGAAAGAGCATTGTACGCAACAACCTGTCCCTCTCTTTTCCTGACAAGAGCAAGAGATGGCTGCGACGTACGGAACGCCGCTTTTACTATCAGTTTGCGTGTCAGTTTGTCGAGGCTCTCAAGACCGTATCTGCAGGCAAGCGCTGGATACTGCGTCACATGGAGTTTACAGGAATGGACAAACTGGTACAGGAGACCATCAACGGCAGGTCGGGCATCGGATACTTAGGGCATGTAGGTAATTGGGAATGGATACCCTCCATGAATCTGTTTTTCACCCATGTGGATGATTTTGTAGGAGGTCAGGTCTATCACAGGCTTGAGAATCCTGCCATGGAACTTTTCATGTATAAACTGCGCAACAGATTCGGCACAGTGAGCATACCCATGGAACAGGTAATGCGACGTTTTCTGAGCTACAGGAAGGATGGAAAGAAATTCTTTATAGGAATGATAGCCGATCAGGTACCACTGTGGTGGAACATACATTACTGGACGCAGTTCATGAACAGAGAAACACCTGTATTTACAGGAGCTGAACGCCTGGCAAGAAAACTGGATCTGGAAATCTGGTACATGCATATTACCCGCAAACGCCGCGGATATTATCGTTGTGACATGCAGCTGGTTTTTGAACACACCGCAGATCTTCCTGAGTATGCCGTGACAGAGAAATACATGCGTCTGCTTGAGGACAATATCCGTGAGTGTCCTGAACTATGGCTCTGGACCCATAACCGCTGGAAACGCACAAAAGAAGGATTTAAGGAATGGATGGCCGAACACCCGGCAGCCTATAACAATAATAAGAAGTAATACCTCTATCGGGCCTCAAGGTCATCATACAAGGTCTGTAGGATGGCCTTACCCCTGTCAAGACGCAACTCTGAGCCCTCCGGGTCATTAATCAGGCATTGACCCGAGTCATCATCATAGAGTGTTATGCCGGTACTGTCAATAAAACAGAGTCCGTTTGAAAACGTGTAGAATGAGAACGGATATGTATATTTATCTGACATGACATTACGGCTGAAACGGAAATCGCTGTAATCAATTCCCATTTGAGCCAGTATAGTGGCAGCCATATCGGGTTGTACTATGAAACGGTCTATAACCTTGGGTTCCTTTACCGCACCGCCCAACCACAGGATAGGGATATGATGCACATGGGGATCAAAGGCAAACCCCTGCTGAGGGTAGCGGAAACCATGGTCAGGAGTAATCACTAAAAGCAGGTTGTCCCAAATAGGAATACTACGCAGACTGTCCACAAAAGCACCCAGACAACTGTCAGTATAGGCAAATGAGTTACATATCTTGTCTTCCAGCCTGTGATAAGGGACCTCAAACGGTTCATGGCTGCTCAGACTCAGAAATCCGCCGAACCAGAGAGAATCCTTGCGTTCCTTGATCTCTGAGAAGAGACGGCTGAACGTGATATCGTCATTAACGCCCCACGCATTGGTTTTACGTTCGCTATGCGTAAAGTCCGCATCCGATGTCACATTCCTGAAACCTGTGCCGTAAAGCCAGCTCTTCATGTTTGTGAAATTGATATCACCGCCATACATGAAATAGGTCTCATAGCCTTGCTCAAGCAGTTTACCCGGCAATGAGGGAAGCGCAGCGCTCTTGGTAGGCAGCTTCATGATTGAAGTCATTGGCAGACCGGGATGACCGTTCATGACACACACCATACCCCTGTCTGTACGGAAACTGCCGGCATAGCAGTTGCTGAAGAATACGCCTTGTGATATCAGACTGTCCAGACGTGGAGTGACATCAGGCCTGCCGCTTATGGCATGAACAAAATCACCGCCCATACCCTCCATTACTAGAACCAGGACATTAGGACGCTCAGTGTTGAGCAGTTTCTCCGTCCCCTCAAGTGATGTATCATAAAGGCCCTGGAACAACTCACGGCGTCTGTCCTCATCAAGATAATCATACCATTTGGAATAATCGGATGTCTTGCTCACGGAACTGAGCAGGCTGAACGCCGGATTAACGGCAGAATGATTCAGGAACTGGTCCGCACTGAAATAGGCATGCCCTACATTCATTGTGGATTCCCTCACTCCACCACGGATAGCCAGGAACAAGGGTGCAAACAACAACAGGTATAAAACCGTTATCGGTATCCTAATCAAGACTTCACTGTAAGGAATATCAAAAGGTTTCAATGCATTGACCAGAATACGATAGAAAACGAATGCCGTCAATATTATTACGATAATCCCCAAAACTACCATCCAGGGTGACACGCTTGCCATTGCCTCTTTTGGTGTCTTAAGATAAAAAAGGACAGAAGCGTCAAGCTTGAACCCCCAATATGGGTACAGCGCAGCATCACCTACAAAGATTGTGGCTATAAGTAATGAAACAAGGGCATCATATACTCTCATTATCTTCTTGACAGGGAAAGACTTGGCCCAGATGCTTATCATAACCAGAATTACCGGTATCAAAGTAAGGTATCCTGCAACCGAAAGGTCAATGGGAATACCGTGCCACATAACCAGTACCCAGTCCTTTATACCGGAATGTTGTTTCCTGCCGCCGGCATACAGCATAAAAAGCGGCTTCTGGAGTACGAATATCATAACCAGACTCAAATAGTGTCTGATCAGCATCTCTATCCTGAGTGTCCCGCGAACCGCTCCTGTCTTATTCATTTCCTGCCAAAATCAGCGGGAATCTCCCCCCACTTCTTTGTATCCCATTTAAGAATCACATTCCTGAAGGTATTCTCCCTAAGCCAACGCTCTGCACTCTCTATACGCTCAAAAACAGCCTCAGTATCAGGTGTACGCTCCAGTTTGGTTCTACACTTGCCGGCTTTAACCCATAAAATGGCATTGTGCGAATCACTATAAAGCGGCCAATCCAGCCCACGGCTCTTGTAAAGTGCAAGAGCATGAACGATAGCCAGGAATTCACCTATGTTGTTGGTTCCCAGGATTGGGCCAAAATGGAATTTCTCCTCCATATCACCCAGATAAACGGCACGATATTCCATCTGCCCCGGATTACCGCTGCAGGCGGCATCAACAGCCAGTGCCTGCCGGATAACCTCCGGCGGGATGGATTTATCCTGTTTCTTACGTCCACCCTTGTGTTCAGGAGTTTTCTTCTCTATAAAGTTTTCAGGAGGCATATTGATAGCTTCATCGGCCTCCTCACGGGTATCGAAACCCTTATATACGGCACCTTTCCAGCCTTCTACCTGCTGCTTGCAGGCCTCCCAGGAATCATAAACCCCTGGATTCAACCCAATCCAAACAACATAGTACTTTTGTGACATGTCACAAAAGTACAAATACTTTTTTATTTTGCTCCGCAAAAGCGCTCCATACTGTCGCTTAGCTCCCTCCGGTCGCGTCCTTCGGGACTCCTAACTGGAAACCTTCCTAATGTGGACTACATTCTTTCCGGAACCTCAATACCCAGCAGTCCGGTACCCGACTTAAGAATCTTGCCAACATTCTTAGCCAAAACCAGACGGAACAGTTTCAGTTCACGACTTGGCTCATGCATGATGCTGAAGTCGTGATAGAACTGGTTGAACTCCTTGGCCAGGTCATAGCAGTAGTTTGCAATGACAGAAGGATTGTAGTCATCAGCAGCCTGACGTACCACATCCTGGAATCCAATAAGCATCTGTATCAATCCAAGTTCCTTCTCTGATATCTGTGACTTCTCATCTGCATAGAGATTTGCATTCAGTTTGATACCCTCATCTGCAGCCTTACGCATTATAGAGCGGATACGGGCATATGTGTATTGGATGAACGGGCCGGTATTGCCATTGAAATCAATGGATTCCTTGGGATTGAAGGTCATGTTCTTGCGGGCATCCACCTTAAGAATGAAATACTTCAAGGCACCCATTCCCACAATACGCATTATCTCATCGGTCTCCTCCTTGCTCAAACCGTCAAGTTTACCCAGTTCTGCCGATGTGGCACGTGCAGTAGATATCATCTCATCCATGAGGTCATCAGCATCAACCACAGTACCCTCGCGGCTCTTCATCTTGCCCTCAGGCAACTCAACCATACCGTATGAGAAATGTACCAGATCCTTGCCCCACTTGAATCCTAAGCGGTCAAGCAGTATGGAAAGAACCTGGAAGTGGTAATTCTGCTCATTACCTACCACGTAAATCATACGGTCAATGGGATAATCACGGAAACGCAACTGTGCGGTACCTATATCCTGAGTCATATAGACCGATGTGCCGTCACTGCGCAGGAGCAGTTTCTGGTCAAGGCCATTCTGAGTCAGGTCAGCCCAGACAGAGCCATCCTCCTTACGGAAGAACAGTCCCTTTTCAAGACCTTCCATAACGGTTTTCTTACCCTCCAGATAGGTCTGTGACTCATAGTATATCTTGTCAAAGCTTACGCCCAGACGCTTGTATGTCTCATCAAATCCGGCATATACCCAGCTGTTCATACGCTCCCACAGGGCACGTACCTCAGGGTCACCGGCCTCCCACTTGACCAGCATGGCATGAGCCTCCTGCATCAGAGGTGATTCCTTTTCAGCCTTGGCCTTAGCCTCCTCCTGAGCCTTCTCATCAAGCTCTGCATAGTTAGCAGGCAGCAGGCTCTTGACCTCTGCACGGAAATGCTTATCGAACTCAACATAGTAGTCACCTATCAGGTGGTCACCTTTCTTTCCGGTTGATTCAGGTGTGGCACCGTTACCCCACTTGAGCCAGGCAAGCATTGATTTGCAGATATGTATGCCACGGTCATTGACTATATTGGTCTTTACTACCTTGTAACCGTTGGCCGCCATTATGTTGGCCAAAGCACCACCCAGCAGGTTGTTGCGTACATGGCCAAGATGCAGAGGTTTATTTGTATTGGGTGATGAATACTCTATCATCACCAGTGGAGATTCATCGGTAGCACTGCGTAAGCCGTAGTTTTCATCGGCATTGATTCCGTTGAGCATATCCACCCAAACAGATGAGGATATTACCAGATTCAGGAATCCCTTGATAACGTTATAGGAACTTATCTCCTCTACGTTTTCCCTGAGCCACGTTCCTATCTCGGTAGCAGTCTGTTCAGGACCTTTGCGTGACATCTTAAGATAAGGGAACACCACAATTGTAAGATGGCCCTCAAACTCACGTTTGGTTTTCTGTACCTGTACTGTTGCAGCGTCAATTTCCTGGCCATAAAGCTCCTTGATGGCAACAACGGCCTTTTGTGCTATAAGTGTTTCTATTTTCATATATTTGATTTATGGTCTGCAAAGTTACTGAAAAAATGGCTACTTTTGCGGCTCATAACATAGTTTATGTATAGATAATGAACAAGCTACCCCCTATAACCAAGAATCTGCTCATCATCAATGTACTATGCTGGATGGGCACGATGGCTCTATACAAATATGGAATAGACCTGCACAAGCTGTGCGGACTGCACTTTTTTCTTGCACCGGATTTCCATATCTGGCAACTCATAACATATCAGTTCCTTCATGAAGGATTAGCCCACATATTCTTCAACATGTTTGCCGTATGGATGTTCGGCCGTATCATGGAGATGCAGTGGGGCTCCAACCGTTTTCTCTTATTCTACCTGATATGCGGAATCGGAGCAGGACTTACACAGGAACTGTTCCAGTTCGTCCAGTATGAGATTACCCTCTCAGGATTTGACCCCATAACCCCTGAGGTAGTTCATGCCTTAAGAGTTTATATGAACGCAATCCTTACCGTGGGGGCATCGGGAGCCGTTTACGGAATATTGCTCGGCTACGGAATGACATTCCCTGACAACCAGTTGTTTATTATACCTTTCCCGTTCCCCATCAAGGCCAAATGGCTGGTTGTGGGTTATGTGGTTCTGGAACTGGGACTTGGCTTAAGGAACAGTGCAGCTGATAACGTAGCCCACTTCGCTCATCTGGGCGGAATGCTTGCCGGATTCCTTATGATACTGTACTGGAGGCATAAGGAACGCAAGGACAACCACATTAAATTCACATGGTGATGAATCTGTTGGAAGAACTGAAGGAAAAATTCAGGACAGGCGATATCCTTACACGTCTGCTCTTTATAAACGGCGGTGTGTTTGTCTTTACACTTCTTCTTGACATCACATTCACTCTCTTTTCATTTGGAGAGAACAAATTTGCCTATATAGTCCTTAACTATCCTTGGAAACCTATCCTTCTACTATACCGGCCTTGGACAATAGCAACATCACTGTTTACAAGTTGGGGACTATGGCATATGCTGTTCAATATGCTTATCCTCTACTGGCTTGGAAGCATATTCCTGAGATATTTCACATCTAACGCATTACGCGGCCTTTATATCATGGGAGGTGTTGCAGGAATGCTCGTTTTCACCGGTGTTTTTCTGCTTTTTCCGTCACTCCAGAAAAGAGAATGGTCAGAAAGCATACCTCTCTGCTCAGCATGTATTCTGGCGTTCTGTACTGCACTTGCCTTCCGGGCACCCAACAACACTGAACCCATACCTCTGATAGGGCCCGTCAAGATAAAATACATCGTGATAGCACTTGTGCTGATTGACCTGGCCATACTGCCTCACGTAAATCCGGCTACCGATGCAGTCCATCTGGGAGCAGCAGGCTTAGGATGGCTTTTCAACAGGATGTTAAGCAAGGGTAAGGATATCACAATACCTGTCACAACCGTTTCCGTATGGATAGATAACCTCTTTCACAGAAAAAAAGACGCATGAAATTCATTGGAAAACTGCTGGCCTATCCGTTGATGGCTGTCAATATCCTGACGGCCTTCATGCTCATATTCAGCTGTTACGGTTCCATAGTAGCACCCATTGGGAGATGGCCGTTCGCTTCACTTTCCGGGCTGCTTTTCCCTTTTCTATACTTCCTGAATTTCATGTTCCTCATTCTCTGGCTGCTTACATGGAAGAAAGGATCCCTTGTCCCGATGGCCGCCATTCTGATATGCCTAATCCCCACCCTGAAATATTGCCCACTGCACTTTTCTAAAGAGGAAAAGGTTCAGCCGCCTTATCTGACAGTAGTCACGTATAACACTGAAGGGTTTGGTATTGATGACAACAAGAACTGGAAAGTGGATAACCCGGTATTGAACTATGCGATAGGACTTGATGCTGACATAATCTTCATTCAGGAAGCAACCCCCAACATCATGAAGTTGGCCTCACGTGAAAAAAGAATAAAAGATATCTATCCGTATATAGGCCAACCCAAAGGCAGAAATGCTGAAGCATGCCTGTCAAAATACCCCATCCTGCTTAACGAGTCCATTGAATTTGAGGATTCACGCAACAGTTGCCAATACCTGAGGATTCTCATAGGAACTGATACACTGGCTGTATATAACAGTCATCTACAGTCAAATCATTTGGCATCAGAAGACATCACGGAGTATCAGCAGTTCATCAAGAACCCCACAGACAGCACCCACTACAAGGCTTCCAAGAAGGTACTGAAAAACCTTCTTCAATCAACATCGCAAAGAGCAGGACAGGCACGCCTTATTGCCGACCGCGCCAGCAGCGAGACGGCAAAGTATGTGATTGTTTGCGGTGATTTCAATGACACTCCGCTATCATACTCCTACCACCTTTTTGACCGTTTCATGCACAACACCTATGCCAAGTCCGGCAGCGGGATGGGTATCACCTATCACGAACATAAACTCTACTACCGCATAGACCACATCTTCTGCAGCAAGAACATCGCACCCCTCTACACCTGGATAGACCGCACCCAGAAAGACAGTGACCACTATCCCGTCATCAGCAAAATCAGGCTGGAATAACTATATTCTACTCCAAACGAATAGAGAACGTCAAGCTATACGGTTCCTTGGCGGAAGGAATGTACTGAGGCTCGGTCTTGGCACCCCAGGCATCATTACCGCCCACTCCTATTATCTCTTTGTCAATGTTGATGTTCAGATAGTCACGCTGGGGCAGTTCATATCCATGCCGTGCCTTCTCCAGATCCTCCTCTGAGTAATTCCATATTCTCAGATTGAACAAATCTAATGAATTAACAGACAATCCCAAACCTCTGATCTTTTGGCCTTCCTTGCGCTTATAGCCACCTTGTGACAACATGAAATCATGGCAGTCACTGCGGTTGGAGTTATCCTGAGGAAAGACGTAATCAACCTGATACTCGCTTACAGGCAGGATATAACGTCCAAACAGAGCGCCGTTCTTGCGGTCAGGATAGTTCTCCCAGGGACCAAGACCGGTCCAGCTTACACTATCATAGACGGCAGGCACCTGCATCCGCATACCGAATCTGGGAAGGGACTCAACTTCTATCCGGGCAGGATCATAATTGAGTGACACACTTACTTCATACTCACTGAATTCATAGCATAAGGTCAGCAAAGCACCTACAGAGGTCTTATAACTATAACGGAGTTGAGCATATCTCTCTTTGTAACGTTTTATCGTGCGTATCTCACTGCTCACCACTTCCCTTTCCGGGCCCACATTGCGCCATACACCCATTGTGCGCTCGTAATCATTACGGATCTGGTTGTCATTGGCCGGTTTCCAGAAATCAGGTTCAAGAGGTCCGGCCAAAAATTCCTTGTCACGCCATTTCCAACTTATTAAAGCGCCTTTTGAATCAATTGTATAAACACTTTTACCGTATTTTACAATGTAGCCGCCATCTGAACCCGTTACAATGCCTTTGTTCCGCTTAACAACACTCCCTGTTTTTAAATCATCCCATTCTATTGGCGTAGTATACGGTTTATTCCAGTTATTCAACTGGTCATAAGCCACAACAAATCCGGAATCAGCCCAGAGAGTGGGTTCTTTAAGCACTGCCGATACTTTTAGCGTATATGCAGTAGGGATATGGATAACACCACCGCTTTTTGCCGTGTCCTCAAGATTCACCGCAATAATACCTTCTTCATCAGGAGAATTAAGTTTGAATACTCTCTTTTCTTCAAAGTAAGGTTCTTCAATACTGGCATAATAGTCATAATCATCAAGACTGCTGAAATAATCCATGTTGGTGGCCTTCACCTTAACCAAGCCATAAGGAGATTCATTCTTCAAAAACTCAAAATGGATAGGCTGGTAGATGTGCTTGACCTCATAGTAATGGGGATGCGGAATGCGGTCAGGGGCCAGCAGGCCGTTGATTACAAAGTTACCGTCATTGGGCATATCACCGAAATCACCTCCGTAGGCCCAATACTCACCCTCCTCAAGAGCCAGACTGCTGCCTTTGTATGTAAGCGGAGAACCATCTATAGGTTTGGCTATTCCCTGGTCCACAAAGTCCCATATTGCGGCTCCGGCTATACTGGGATCAGCATAAATGATATCCCAATACTCCGTAAGGTTGCCGCCGGAGTTACCCATCATATGGGCATACTCACGCATCATGAAGGGACGGTCAGTAACCCTCTGCGCCACCTGTTTAAGACGTGCAGGTGAGAGATAGCTGTCATCATACAGGTCTGATACGGAAAGGTCTGTATCACAGAACACTAATCGCGTAGAATCCAGTTCATCCACCTTGGCACGCATGGCGCGCATGTTCATGCCTGCGCCGCCCTCATTACCCAGTGACCAGAAGAAAACGGATGGATGATTAAAGTCTCTCCTTACCAGTGATTCCGCCCTATCCACATGGGCTTTCATCCACTGCGGGTCATTACCCATCTGGCGGTTTCGGAGTCCGAAACCGTGTGACTCCTGACAGGCCTCATCCATCACATAGAGTCCGTATCGGTCACAGAGTTCATAAAGCAATGGTGAATCTGGGTAATGTGATGTGCGGAGCATATTGATGTTAGCCTGTTTCATCAGCTTGATATCAAGCTCCGTTGTCTCTGCATCCACATAGTGTCCGGTACGGGGATGGTGATCATGACGATTCACACCACGCAGCTTGACCGGCTTGTCATTGATGTACATCACCTCTCCACGGTTCTCAATACGCCTTACTCCGGTGTTCTGTACAAAACTCTCAACAACACTGCCGCGCGAATCAAGCAGTTCTATAAGGCATTCATAAAGATTTGGTTTCTCTGCTGACCACAACAACGGATGCTCAAGAACACCAGTCAAATCCAAATTGATTGTATCCCCCGAACTGATAGGCTTACCGGAATCTGACATAATCTGATTTATCCCGTTTCCATCGGTATTTTTTCCCTTAAGAGTAACCCTTATGCTCATGGCATCGGACACCTTTCTGCCGGCATTTGTCAACTCTATCTGAGCATTGAATGATGCACTGCTGAAATCCTCTGACGGTATTAGTGAAATCCTGTAATCAGAGATGTGCTGCAAGGGGCGACGCCACAGTTTTACCGGACGGAATATGCCGCTCAGACGCCAGAAATCCTGATCCTCTATGTATGATCCGTCACACCAGCGATAGACCTCAACGGCAAGACGGTTCAAGCCCTCTTTCAGGAACGGAGATATATCAAACTCGGCCGGTGACATACTGTTCTGGCTGTAACCCACCTTCTGTCCGTTCACCCACACGTAAAACGCGGAACTTACGGCCTCAAACTCCAGAATCCAGTTGAATGAAGGAATATCCTGTACCTCAAAATCCGTCACATAACTGCCCACCGGATTACGGGCACTGAACGCGGTCCAGCTGCGGTCAGGCGTACCGGTAACACGTGGCGGTTCACGGCGGAAAGGATATCGGGAATTGGTATAGATGGGCGTGCCATATCCCTGCATCTCCCAGTCACAAGGCACATGTATGTCATCCCAGCCGCTTACGTCATAACCGGCCTGGAAGAAATCAGCAGGGCGGCTTTCCGGATCAGGTGACCAACGGAACTTCCAGGTCCCGTCCAGATATGTAATCTCCGGATTGTTTCTATGGGTTGAGGGGTTTCCCAACGTGGCATGATAAGGGAGTTTGTTTATGCCAATTACAGCCGGGTTCTCCCAATCAGGTACACTCTGCGCAAACACAGACAATGGTGCGGTCATTACCGCCAAAAGGATAAAATGAGACGTTTTCATGTCACAAATATAACACTTTTGCATTTTTATAAACAGAAAAGAACTTGCTATTGATTGCGGAGCAGAAAAAATCTCTATATTTGCACCCTTGAATTTTTACGCACACGCGCACAAATAATTTAATAACACAATAAAACAGTATGCAAAACAAAGGATTCGTAAAGATTTTTGCGATAGCACTGACACTGGTGTGTCTGTTCTATCTCTCCTTTACCTTCAAGACCCGCAGCATTGAGAACAAAGCTGCCCAGAGCCAGGATGAACAGGCCTATCTTGACTCTGTAATGAACAAAAAGGTCTGGCTGGGTATCTATTCATACAAAGAGTGCCGTGAGATGCAGATCGGTCTTGGTCTGGACCTTAAAGGCGGTATGAACGTTATTCTTGAAGTCTCAATACCCGACGTAGTCAAGGTTCTTGCCAATAACAGCCAGGATCGCGTATTCACGGAGACAATGGCCGCTGCCAAGAAACGTGCAGTAAGCAGCCAGGACAACTTTGTGGATATCTTTGCTGAGGAATTCGCAAAGATAGCCGGTCCCGATGCCAAGCTGAGCACATACTTTGCAACATCAAACCTTAAGGAGAAAATCAATGCTCAGACACCTAACGCTGAAATAGTAAATGTACTCAAGGAAGAGGTTAACGCTGCCGTAGCAAATTCGTTCAATGTGCTGCGCACACGTATAGACCGCTTTGGTGTAGCACAGCCCAATATTCAGGAACTTGCAGGAAAGCAGGGCCGTATCATGGTTGAGCTTCCCGGTATCAAGGAGCCTGAGCGTGTACGTAAGCTCCTTCAGGGTTCAGCAAACCTGGAATTCTGGGAGACCTACAAGACTGCTGAGATTCAGGATGTACTCAACCGCTTAGACAGCCGTCTGGCTCAGAAGTATGCCGATGAGAATCCTGAGGATGCCAATGTTGAAGAAGCAACTCCCGCTGAAGAAACAGCTAAAGCTGAAAGCGATGAGCTGATAGACCAGCTCGTTGAGAGTGATGGTGAGCAGGAGAATGCCAAGGCTACTGCCGCACAGCGCGAGGCTCTGCGCAAGAGCAATCCGCTGTTTGCACGCCTCAACCCCTATCCATATCCCCAGGGTGGTGAGTGGGTTGCCGGTATAGCACATTATTCTGATACTGCAGAGATCAACCGTATGCTTACCAGCCCTGAGGCTAAAGCTATCCTGCCCCGTGACCTCGTATTCATGTGGGGTGTCAAGTCTTTCAATGACTCCGAGCAGTATTTTGAACTCTTCAACATCAAGAGCGACAATAAGAACGGACAGCCAGACCTGACAGGTGATGTGGTAACCGAATCAAAGGCTGACTTCAGCCAGAACGGCAGTCCTGTA
Organism: uncultured Bacteroidales bacterium; assembly: GCA_902774275.1. GTDB lineage: Bacteria > Bacteroidota > Bacteroidia > Bacteroidales > Bacteroidaceae > Colenecus. The sequence goes on along the minus strand of CACYHN010000024.1, from coordinate 5,646 downwards.
GTAAGTATGGCCATGAACGCCGAGGGTGCACGCAAGTGGGCTACTCTTACAAGACAGAATGTAGGTCGCGGTATCGCTATCGTACTTGACGGTTACGTTTACAGTGCTCCTAACGTAAAGGACGAGATTGCCGGCGGACGTTCTGAGATTTCAGGTAACTTCACCGTTGAGGAGACACAGGACCTTGCCAACGTACTTAAGTCAGGTAAGATGCCTGCTCCTGCCAAGATTGTTCAGGAGGACATCGTAGGTCCTTCACTTGGTCAGGAATCAATCCAGAAGGGATTCAACTCATTCATCATAGCATTCATCTTCCTGATGGTCTATATGTGCATCATCTACGGATTCGTTCCGGGTATGATTGCCAACGGAGCTCTGCTCTTGAACTTCTTCTTCACACTGGGTATCCTTACCTCATTCCAGGCTGCTCTTACCATGTCAGGTATAGCAGGTATCGTACTTACCCTGGGTATGGCTGTCGATGCCAACGTGCTTATCTATGAGCGTACCAAGGAGGAACTCAAGGGTGGCAAGAGCGTTCAGGCCGCTCTTACAGACGGTTACAAGAACGCCTTCTCAGCTATCTTTGACTCCAACTTCACATCAATAATCACCGGTATCATCCTGTTCAACTTCGGTACAGGTCCTATCCGCGGATTCGCAACCACGCTTATCATCGGTATCATCTGCTCATTCTTTACAGCAGTGTTCCTGACACGTATCGTCTATGAGCACTTCCTGGCCAAGGGCAAGATGCAGAACCTGACATTCACCACTGCATTCTCAAAGAATATGATGCAGAACACTTCTGTCAAGTTCATGCAGGCAGCCAAGACTTCATTCGTGATATTCGGTATAGCCGCAATCATCTGCATCGGATTCCTGGCAACACGCGGACTCAGCAAGAGTATCGACTTTACAGGTGGTCGTAACTTTGTGGTACAGTTTGAAGAGCCGGTTGAGCCGGAAGAGGTTCGTTCTATCCTTCAGAATGTGATAACTGAGGACAATGTCCAGGCTATCGCACTGGGAACAGACCACAAGACAATCCGTATCTCTACCAACTACCGCATTGATGAGGAGTCTGAGACCATTGACTCAGAGATTGAGGAGTTCCTGTTCACATCACTCAAGAAAGCCGGCAAGCTCAGCTCAGACCTGACACTTGCTAAATTCATCGATCGAGAGAACCGTGACGGCGGATCAATCATCAGTTCACAGAAGGTAGGTCCTTCAATAGCCGAGGATATTACACGTGGAGCTATCATCTCCGTGATTCTGGCTCTCATTGCCATATTCCTCTATATCCTGATACGTTTCCGCAACGTGGCTTACTCAGTAGGTGCTATCTTTGCCCTCTGCTTTGATACCCTTATTATAATAGGTATGTATTCAATCTGCTGGGGATGGATGCCGTTCTCACTTGAAATTGACCAGACATTCATTGGTGCCGTGCTTACAGCTATCGGTTACTCCATCAACGATAAGGTGGTTATATTTGACCGTATCCGTGAGTTTACCGGTCTCTATCCCAAGCGTAACCGCAAGCAGTTGTTTGACGATGCCCTGAACACCACTCTGGCACGTACCATCAACACTTCAGTAAGTACATTGATCGTGTTGCTGGCTATCTTCTTCCTGGGTGGAGACAGCATCCGCAGCTTTGCATTCGCAATGATTCTGGGCGTTGTATTCGGCACCTGCTCATCACTGTTCGTAGCTGCTCCTACCGCTTATCTGGTTATGAAGAAAACTAAGAAAGAAAAGGAGGATATTGCTGCTGCAAAGGCATAATATCTAACATTATATAAATGACCGGAGTTGGAAAAATTCTGACTCCGGTCATTTTTTTCTTTAAATATATTTCACATTTCAACTAAATGCCGATATTTGCATTTACCTAATTCAATAATGCAAATGAGAAAATTTATTATTTCAGTAGTTATGTCGGTTATTATCACTTTACCGACGTTAGCACAAAAGATCAATGCTGATTCCATCAAGGCTGAAATGGATAAGATTGAACTCTCCAATCCTGCTATGAAACAGATGATAGACCGATACAAGAAGGGTGTCATCAAGGGAGATGCAGAATCAGCCTATCTGCTTGGAATGGAATGTATGTCCGGCCAGAACGTCACAAAGAATATGGAGATGGGACTCAACCTTCTTGATGCAGCTGCAAAACAGGAGAATGCTGATGCACAATATAATCTGGGAAACTTTTTCTACGCTTTATGGCTGCAGAAAAAGGAGAATGACGCTCTGTTCTCACAGGGTGTGAAATGGCTCAAGAAAGCCGTAAAAAACAATAACAACAATGCCAACCTCGTGTTGGCCAGTTTTTACAGCGAATACGGCAAATACAAGAAAGAGCCCTCATACGTAAGCGGTGGAATAGGATTGCTTGAGAAGTACCCCAAGATTGAAGAGGTAAACCACAAGGATGAAGCCGTACTGAATGCACAGGCATTGATAGGAACACTCTGTCTGGGCAAATGGCGTATGGACAATGATACCATAGCACTGCGCGATGCCAAGAAATGGTTCCGCATTCTGCTGCAGTCCAAACTGGAGTTCCCTAACTATTCAAATTACATAGATTCTCTCCAGGCTGTACTCAGCATGGGTGTTCCTATGAGAATAGACCCGATGCCTACTCCAGAGGAGATTGAGCAGGCCAAACAGCCTGCCGGAGGTATGGGCGGATTCCCCGGAGGTGGTGGATTTGGCGGTGGATTCCCTGGCATGGGCGGTGGTGCTCCACAAGGACCCCAGGGACAGCAGGGATCACGTGCTCCCCAGGCTATATTCCCCGGAGGAAACATGCAGATGCAGCAGTTCATACGCAACAACACCAACTATCCTGAGAACCTCAAGAATCAGAAGATAAACGGCCGTGCCACAGTATCATTTACCATTGACACTGACGGATCAATAATCAACCCGGTTATAAGCAGCAATGCCGAGGTCTATATCATGGATAAGGAAGCCCTGCGTACAGTAATGGTTATGCCAGACTGGATCCCTGCAAAGAGTGAAGACGGCACCCCGGTTCAGGCTAAGCAGAGCGCAACCGTCAACTTTGGATCCGGCGGTATGGGTGGTGGATTCGGATTCGGCTTCTAAAACCGTATTTCAACAAACGATTTATGATAAAGGACTTATTTACTAACTTAAAATACAATTGATATGAACATTATTATTTCTATCCTTATGGGAGTTCTGGCAGGTTTCCTGGCCGGTAAAATCATGAAAGGAGGCGGTTTTGGATTTTGGGTTAACCTTCTTGTAGGTATTTTAGGAGGTTTTCTGGGCGGATCCCTGTTAGGTTGGTTAGGAATTCATTGGGGAGGATGGTTCGGATCATTGGTAACAGCTGTTATCGGTGCCGTAGTTCTACTTTGGATCGTTTCTCTTTTCAAGAAAAAGTAATCAAAGAAATATTACAATATGGCGGAATTCCTCTTTGTTGAAGAGTTCCGCCTTTTTTATGTCAAAATACCAAAAATGAATATTTGGCGTATAATTTATTGCATATATGCAGTATAAAAATTTCAAATCCGGCTTGATATGCTAAAATCAATTAATTAATATATGTATATAGCACTTACAACGGAATAATCTTGTAATTTTGCACCGTTTTAGTATGCAGAATCATTAAACGCTATACAAAAGTTATGACAGTAAAAGAATTGGATCAGGTAGTTGTCCGTTTTTCAGGCGATTCCGGTGACGGAATGCAGCTGGCCGGCAACATCTTCTCCACTGTTTCCGCAACGGTTGGAAACAGTATCAGTACCTTCCCTGACTATCCTGCCGATATCCGCGCCCCGCAAGGCTCACTGACAGGTGTATCAGGTTTCCAGGTACACATCGGCGCAGGCAAGGTTTATACCCCGGGCGATCAGTGTGATGTATTGGTAGCAATGAACGCTGCCGCTCTCAAGACACAGCTCAAGTATGCCAAGAAGGACGCCACTATTATCATTGATACAGACGCTTTCAAGAAGGCAGACCTTGAGAAAGCCGCTTTCCAGACTGAGGATCCCCTGGCTGAGCTGGGCGTTGATCCGGACCGCGTTATCGCATGCCCCCTTACCCAGATGGTAAAGGATGCACTTGCTGACAGCGGAATGGATGCCAAGGCTGTTCTCAAGTGCCGCAATATGTTTGCTCTCGGTCTTGTATGCTGGCTCTTCAGCCGTGACCTGGAGATTGCATTCAACTATCTGCGTGACAAGTTCGCCAAGAAGCCTGAGCTGGCAGAGGCCAACATCAAGGTTATCCAGGCCGGATATGACTACGGTCACAACACTCACAGCAGTGCCATGAACGTATATCGTATAGAGTCAAAGCAGAAGGAGCCCGGCCGTTACATGGATATCACCGGTAACAAGGCTACAGCATACGGTTTCATTGCCGCTGCTGAGAAAGCAGGCCTTAAGCTCTACTTAGGCTCATATCCTATCACCCCTGCTACTGATGTACTGCATGAGCTCTCCAAGCACAAGTCATTAGGTGTTACCACCGTTCAGTGTGAGGATGAGATTGCAGGTTGCTCATCAGCTGTAGGTGCATCATTTGCAGGTGCTCTGGCAGTAACTTCAACTTCAGGTCCTGGTATCTGCCTTAAGTCAGAGGCCATGAACCTGGCTGTCATCATGGAGCTTCCGCTGGTTGTTCTTGATGTACAGCGCGGCGGTCCCGCCACAGGACTCCCCACCAAGTCTGAGCAGACAGACCTTCTGCAGGTTCTGTTTGGCCGTAACGGTGAGAGCCCCATGCCTGTAATTGCAGCCACATCACCTGTTGACTGCTTTGATGCAGCATTCCAGGCAAGTAAGATGGCTCTGGAGCACATGACTCCTGTAGTACTCTTGACCGATGCATTCGTAGCCAACGGTTCTGCAGCATTCAAACTGCCTAACCTGGCAGAATATCCTGCCATCAATCCTCCTTACGTTCCAGAGGAACTCAAGGGCAAATGGACTCCGTATATGCGTGCCGAGAACGGTACACGTTACTGGGCAGTTTTACTGGGCAGTTCCCGGTCGTGAGGGATTCACCCACATCCTGGGTGGTCTGGAGAAGGACAACCAGACCGGCGCTATAAGCACCAACCCTGAGAACCACGACCTGATGACACGTCTGCGCAAGCAGAAGATTGACAACATCCAGGTTCCTGATCTGGAGGTAATAGGTGATGTTGATGACGCTGACCTGCTGATTGTAGGTTTCGGTGGTACATACGGACATCTGCGTGCCGCTATGGATGAGCTCCGTGCCCAGGGCAAGAAGGTTGCTCACGCACACTTCAAGTTCATCAACCCGCTGCCTAAGAACGCCGCCCAGGTACTCAAGAAGTACAAGAAAGTGGTTGTAGCTGAGCAGAACATGGGTCAGCTTGCCGCATTCCTGCGTATGAAGGTTGACGGACTGGTTCCCTACCAGTTCAACCAGGTAAAGGGTCAGCCGTTTGTGGTTGAAGAGTTAGTCAACGCTTTCAAGGAAATCCTTAACAAGTAAACACACAGCACTATGGAATATACAGCACAAGATTTCAAGAAGGGACAGCCCCGTTGGTGCCCCGGATGCGGTGACCACTTCTTCCTGGCATCGCTGCACAAGGCTATGGCCGAAATC
>CACYHN010000023.1 GCA_902774275.1 uncultured Bacteroidales bacterium | reverse complement strand
CATACGTACGCCATCGGCACCGTACTGCTCAATCAGGCCTATGGGATCAGGTGAGTTGCCAAGTGACTTACTCATCTTACGGCCCAGCTTGTCACGTACGATACCGGTAAAGTATACGTTGCGGAAAGGCATATCGTGTCTGTACTCATAACCTGACATTATCATACGTGCTACCCAGAAGAATATGATATCCGGACCGGTCACAAGGTCATTTGTGGGATAGTAGTAGTTGATCTCCTTGTTATCGGGGTTGTTGATGCCGTCAAAGAGGCTGATAGGCCAAAGCCATGAGCTGAACCATGTATCCAGCACATCCTCATCCTGACGCAGATCTGCAGCGGTCAGGCTGTTGTCACCGCTCTTGGCGCGTGCCAGTTCGACAGCCTTCTCAATTGTCTCAGCAACTACAAATCCGCCCTTGGGCATAAAGTATGCCGGGATACGGTGTCCCCACCAGAGCTGGCGGCTTATGCACCAGTCCTTGATGTTCTCCAGCCAGTTGCGGTATGTGTTCTTGTACTTGGGCGGATAGAACTTGAGTTCATCATTCATTACAGGAGGCAGAGCCATATCGGCAAAGTGCTGCATCTTGAGGAACCACTGCATGGAGAGCTTGGGCTCAATAACAGTGTCCGGATTGCGCTCGCTGTAACCTACCTTGTTGGTGTAGTCCTCAAGCTTCTCCAGCAGACCGGCGTTATCAAGGTCAATGGCAATCTGCTTCTTTACGGCAAAGCGGTCCATACCGACGTACAATCCGGCCTTCTCGCTCAGAGTACCGTTATCGTTGAATATATCGATGGTCTCAAGGTTGTACTTCTCACCCAGCATATAGTCATTGACATCGTGGGCAGGTGTTACTTTCAAGCAACCGGTACCGAACTCAATGTCAACGTAATCATCCTCAATTACAGGTATTACGCGGTTAACCAGAGGTACGATCACCTTGTGGCCCTTGAGCCAGCCGTTCTTGGGATCGGCAGGGTTGATGCACATTGCGGTATCACCCATGATGGTCTCGGGACGTGTGGTGGCAACTACAGCATAGTAGCCTTTGGCATCCTTGTGTACAATCTCACCCTCGGCACCGGTGGTCTTTACAGGATTCTCGGCAGCATCGGCAACATAGTACTTAAGATAGTACAGCTTGCTATGCTCCTCCTTGTAAACAACCTCCTCATCACTCAGAGCGGTCTGAGCCTTGGGGTCCCAGTTCACCATACGTACACCGCGGTAAATCAGGCCCTTGTTGTACAGGTCAACGAACACCTTGATCACGCTCTCTGAGCGCAGGTCATCCATTGTGAATGCGGTACGGTCCCAGTCACAGCTGCAGCCCAGACGGCGCAACTGCTTGAGGATTATGCCTCCGTGCTCCTCTTTCCACTCCCATGCGTGCTTGAGGAACTCCTCACGGGTAAGATCGGTCTTCTTTATTCCCTGGGCTGCAAGTTTGGCTACAACCTTAGCCTCTGTAGCTATTGATGCATGGTCTGTTCCGGGTACCCACAGGGCGTTCTTGCCCATCATGCGGGCACGACGCACCAGGATATCCTGGATTGTGTTGTTAAGCATGTGACCCATGTGCAGGACACCGGTCACATTTGGTGGCGGAATGACTATGGTGTAAGCCTCACGGCCATCGGGCTCTGAGTGAAAAAACTTGCCATCCTCCCAATACTTGTACCACTTTCCCTCCACATCGGCGGGGTTGTATTTGCTTGCTAATTCCATAAAGAAATACCTCTGTTTCTAAAAATGTCTGCAAAGGTACTCATTTTTCCTCATTATTAGGGAAAAACTTGAAGAATATAGTCTCCAAAACTACGGCCCTTTCAGGGCCTATCCCTCCCAAAATCAAGATTTTGAGCCCCTCCCTCTAACGCGCCGAGGGTGGCGACGGTTTTTGAGACTATATCCTTCAAGTTTTTGCTCGCTTAGAAAACGTTCTTTTTTTTAGAAATTTTTGTCCAAGATATAAGGCATTCCGGAGGCGGTGATACCAGCGCCACTTATGTTGAAATGGGTACTATATGAGTTGTTGTAAAATTCAATCTCGGCACGACCGTTCTCGTCGGCAATAACATTGGGATTCCAATAGAGTGTGCGGCGGTAGTCAACGTCACCCTTAACGGCTCCGTTTGGATATTCAGGTGCATAGAACTCATGGCTTGGGCTGAATCCTTGTAACGTAGTGAATCTCTGAGCCAGATTGAATGCATCCCGGGTACCTGTAATCATGCGCTTCTTATCCTTAAGCTTTAAATCCAAAATCACAAGCCTTTTACTCAAAATACCATCCATTGCCAAAGGACTATACTTTTTAAGATGAGCCATATATTCCGGAGCAAAATCACCTATATCTTCAATACTATACAGGCCATCGAAAACAAGAATACTCTCTATATCCTGCGTATCAGTAATCCATGGCCGGAAGTCGTGTCCTGGAACTTGAAAGCCGTTGCCTCTATGGACATAACATAGTACATCGTGACCGTTTATAGTAAAAGAATCATCGTAATAGTATTTGTTTTCATCGCCATAGTCTATCGGATAGTGCACAGAATAGCCCTTGTCTATAAGATATCCTCCCAAATCGGTTGAATGTATTCCCTTATCCAGCGCATCATCGACATCCTTCTCCACATTAAATGACCTGAATGTGAAATAGTCCACATACTTGCGGTCGCCCTTAATACGTACCGCAGGCAACACTATGCCCTCCTGTTCATTTATTATTGCGGGATAGTTTGCCACATCCATGACTACGGTGTCAGTCTTTACCGTAGCCTTCACAACCGGATGTAACGGTTGCAATTCTTCCGACAGATACCTCCTGACCGATGGTAGTTTGACGCGTTCTAACAGAATCTTTGTCAGAGGCTGCTTGAGGTTATTATTTGCCTTGGTGACACGTATTGACACTTCGCTCTCACCATAGAAATCATTTACGTCAAACCCAAAGTATCCGTCCTTACCAGTAAGTACATGGCCGTACTCCACAGACTCATGGTTTATGGGCGATATGACAACGTTAACCTTTACGTTACCCTTGGCATGATCCAGAATAACATGGTCAGTCATTATCATTCCATTCAGGCTCAGCCCTTTTTCCAAACGGCGCGTCTCAACGAATGTCTTGTTGTCCGTCATATACTCCCAGTCATAGCGTTCCCATCCCTGAACCATGCAGAGCAGGTCCAGATTACGCAGATGTTGCTTGTCGGCAGACTCAAAATAGTATGATGGATTGTGTATGAATCCCTTCAGGTCCGACGTGAGCAGGAAGTCGGTGAGCAGATTGTCGGCATACTGCGTACCGTAATCACCGGCATCGCGTACCGATATACAGAAACGGTCACGGAACGGCTTGCCATCCTTGTCCTTTAACCGGAATGACAGGTGCATCTTTCCGAACGCATCATAACGGCGCTTGTCGGCTTTCATCTCTATTACCGGTGGCACGTATTTGACATTGCCGTTATACACGCTACGGGCGGCTAGCACCTCACCATTGGCGGTAAACAGCACTATCCGGCACACTCCTGCGGGCCAATTCCTGGTGTCAAATGAGTATCCACCCTCATTTCCGCTCATGGGCAACTCATCAAACATAACCAGTTCGCCGCGGCAAGTCACAGTAACGCCTATCGTGCTATCGCGACGTGACTGAGTACGGCTTACGGTGAGCTCCAGGTTCTCCCTGCGTGCATCCATATCAGCTGTCATGACATAACCCTCATCCTTGGCCTGCGGCAGAGATACACGGTAGCGCCTCCCCTCATACTCGAACACCGCCCTATTGCGCTTGCTATCCGGCGTAAAATCAAACATACCCATTCCCTCATGGCCGCTCTCCGCCACCACCTTACGTCCGTCATCGGTCTCCAGGGTGAGTTTTCCGCTTATCCCCATACCATCCATATCGGTAGCCTTAAAAGCCACGCGGCCCTGCAAACCACGTACCATATTGCCTCCCTCGGGATAGAAAGACACGTTCACGTCATGCAGTCTCTCTTGTCTTGGCCGCAGTTTGTCAGGGTATGTTGAGTCAGGAAGCATTACGGGGTGTGCGTAGTCACCCTCCTGCTCTGGCTCGCAGTACACTGGCAATACACGCGAGAATATAATTCCTGGGTCAAAATTGAGCATGTACTGTGTATATGCCCTAACCTCATAGTAGCCGCTGGGGTATGGACGCACGCCCCTTAACGTTCTGGCCTGTTCAGTGGAGTAATCCACAAGCTGAATACGCCCGTCAGCCTGACCTGCCACAATCTTGAGCTTTTGCTGCTGCAACAGCACACCGTTTGGCGACAGAAGGTCAACGTATAGCACGCCCGACTTGGTACGACTCAGATCCGATGAATTGACCACGAACGCCTTGAACCAGATATCATCACCCTGGAAGTAGGCAGTATTATCAAACTGTAGATAAACCTTTTCCTGCGGGAACAGCTTATTGAATTGATGGATGTTACCGGCAAAACGCATAAGTGCCTCATTCCCAGCTCTCACCTGGCCAAATGTCGAAAGGATAACTAAAGCAAAAAGACAAGTCCTTCTCATAAGAAATAAGTTACACACTTTCAAATATATGAATTAAATGCTATCGTCCAATCGTAAATACTGGGACAAAAACGGGACAAACAGAAAACGCACTGATTATATGTAAATTGCCTCTTAATATTAATGGAACAATGCAAAGAAATCTGGGTTGGCCTTACCAAACCTGTACTTTCTTTTTCGGATAGCCTCATCTGTGACATTGCCCAACAATTCTGCAATCAGCTCATTCTTAAAACCAAGTGATGACAAAATCAAGGTCAGCGTTTCATCCTTATCCATTCCTGGATATTCAACCTGAATATCCACAACGGAATCATTGAAAGACTGCGCCAGTGTAGTCATAACAAGAGCCTTTTCTTCAGCACTCAAAGTACCACCTGATGCTGCCGACAACAGTTTCCTGTATTCATTGGTTTTACGGAAATAATCACTACCCAACCGTAATCTGTGTGCATACAGGTTAAGCAATGCCGTCCGTGCCTGAGGATTTGCCTGAGACAGCTCCCTTACCTGCGATTCCAGAATTGCGATACTACCCTTACGTATCTCTTGCTCCATACTGAGGAGTTCCTCCTGCCTACGGATAATCCTTTTCTTCTCCCTATTTTTAAACAGCATATAAGCAAGTAACGTCAACGCCACCAACAGGAGCAAAGAGAAGGAACCTATAACCATAAAGCGTTTGTGCCTGTGTTGCATTCTCTCTTCATTCAACTCTTGAAGATGAACATTCTGAATGTCAGCTATATCTTTGGCATCTGTTTTTTCAGCAATCCTTATGGAATCAGACAACCTGCGATAATAATCATGCCAGTAGATAGCCTCATCAGGCTTATTCATACGCATCGACACCCGCGTCAGGTTATCTGCCAATATCCGCTTTCCGTACAAAGACGTTGAGAGTTCCATCGATTTTCTGAAACAGTAATAGGCCGAATCAAAATCACCCCTGCTTAAATACACATATCCCTTGGAAGAGTATTGCGGACCTTTGGGCACCGGTCTGTCATCTTCCTCACCAACAGTAACAAATCTATATCCTAAGCCTGTCCCCTCAAACAAGGTGTCATCCAATAAGGCTTCATAGACATGTTTAAACACAATTGTATTTAATATACTGTCCGAAACTTTATTATGTCCAAGTTGCAATGCACACTCAAACAAACGGACGTTTGCCCAATACGATGTGACTGTATCCTGTAATCTGTCAGCATTGATTCTACTACACATCAGCAGATTCATTGCCTCATTGTACATCTTCAAGTTCAGATATCCGTTTCCCAACTTATATTCTGTAAGCGCATAATAATGCACCAGAGTATCCGGAAACAAATCCTTTGCCTTTAGAAAAGCATATATCGCCGAATAATCATTTTTCAATTGTGTATCGACACATCCATGAGCATACCATGCTACCGCAGCATGGTAATTCTTATGCAAAGAGCCATAATAATCTGTTGCCGCACGAATCAGACTATCGGATGTAATAGTCCTGTCATTCTTATAATCAGCCAAAGACCTGAGAACAGCATACCATGCACGGTCCCTACGTGATGTAGGTTCCGGCATAGAGGTCAAAATTGAATCCGCCACCTTAGGGTCAGTCTCCATCAACAATTCGACCGTCCGCAACCTGTCGTCATCCCGCAAGCAGGAAACAACACTTATTGGAATTATTGCAACCAATATAGTATAGAATACCGACCTAACCCTATTCATATATTAGCGAAGTATGCATAGGGCAAAAATATGCATTAACCCACTAAAAATCAAAAAAGGCGATGGGACAAAAATGGGACAAAAATATAATCTACCTTTCAGACATGTAGGTTATCACAAATTGTGACAACCCCTTATGATAGGATGTCACAATTTATAATGTTCCATTAGTCGTACGATTATAAACACCTACATAATTAATATTGAAAGGAAGAACCAAACTCAATAAAGGAATCCAAATGCCCAAAGAGGTATTTTCTTTGGACTTGCTATATCAATGTTGTCTAAAGCAAGTGCTGCATTATTACATCAACTGTTTATTGGAATAAACAATTTTTCGTGTATTTTGTTTATCGCGATAAACAGATTGCTTTGACACAATTTTTTTCGCAGAACAATTCAAAACAGATTCTTAACTTTGCGGCAACTTAATCATCGGGACAATATGCATACTAAAGAGGAAAAGATGCAGGCGTTCGGACGCTTGCTTGACATAATGGATGAGCTCAGGGAGAAGTGCCCTTGGGATAGTGTCCAAACCAATGATTCACTGCGTCAGAATACTATCGAGGAGGTCTTTGAGCTTTGTGATGCCATAATGAAAGACAATAAGGCCGATATATGCAAGGAGTTGGGCGATGTCCTGCTGCACGTAGTCTTCTACGCAAAGATAGGCAGCGAGACCGGCGATTACGATATCAAGGACGTTTGTGACAAGCTTTGCGACAAGCTCATCTACCGCCATCCGCATATCTACGGCACTACCAATGTAAACGGTGCAGAGCAGGTGCTCCAGAACTGGGAGCAGCTTAAGCTCAAGGAGAAGGGTGGCAACAAGCGTGTGCTGGCCGGTGTCCCTGATGCCCTGCCATCAATCATCAAGGCTTTCCGCATCCAGGAGAAGGCTGCTCATGTGGGTTTTGACTGGGATACTCCGCAGGGTGCCCTTGACAAGGTACGTGAGGAGTATGCTGAACTCAGCGCTGAGATATCGGCCGATGACAAGGAGAAAGCTGAGCAGGAACTTGGTGACCTGCTGTTCTCAATCATCAACGTGGCACGCCTTTACAAGATCCATCCCGATGACGCCCTGGAGCGCACCAACAAAAAGTTCATACGCCGTTTCAACTACGTTGAGGAAGCAGCTCTATCCAACAACCGTCAACTTAAAGACATGACTCTGGATGAGATGGACGCCCTCTGGAACGAAGCAAAAAGTAAAGGTTTATAATTGGGGCACAAAAAGAACCGTCCCCTTTGTGCCCCAGGACAATGTCCCTGAAGGGTATATTCCTCCTGTTCCCTTTCTAAACCAGAATCACTTGCAAGCAACAATAAAGGTAGTGACAGAATTGGGGGCTAAGGTTACTTTTAGAGTTGAGCCTTTGACTTTTGGGAGTGTGGTTTCTGCCCAGTGCTCTCCATCAGCGAACTGGCCGCTGGTTCGGATTTGACGGACCTGACCTTTCAGTTTGAGACCTTCTGTATTGAATTCCACTTCTTTTGGCTCTGATGTAGTATTTGTGCATACCAGCGTCAGAGTCTTTTTGTCTTTTGCAGCCAGGGCTTTGACGCCGGAGCGGCGGTCTGTGGGGCAGTTGATCAGGGTGGAGCCGGGACGGATGTAGCGGCTGAACTGGCCGAATGCGTAGTATTTCTGGGTTAGCAGGATCTCACCGGTGTCGTGGTTGGCGCAGGCGGTACCCCAATAGCCTCCCTGAGTTCGCAAGGGGCCTCCATCACGACGACCCATGTAACCATCCTTGCTTATATGGGTGTCTATCACCTGCCAGAGTACCCAGGCCGATGGCTCAAGGGCCTGGATATCAGTTATAATTTTTTCAGCAAGCCACAGGCCGGCAGCCATCTCACCTGCGTTCTGTCCGGCGGTCCCGTTGCCGTCCACCTCACTCATCCAGAGGTTTATCTTCTCATCCTTGGCCAGTTGACCCATCTCGCGGATGCTGTTGGTGCCGTAGGTGTGCACGCTGATGCGGTTTATGGCGGCACGGGCATCAGGGGTTAAGGTTTGGATCTCCTCTATCTGCTTGCCGGGATTGGTCTCATCGCTGGTGGTGAGAATGATGTCTTTAAGACCGTAACGATTCAGGGCCTCCTTAGTGAGTACCAGCAGTTTGGACTGAGCCTCACCGGCATCAATGTGGCAGCCCTCCTGCTTGTAGTTCATGGCGGGCCAGTAGTTGGTGTTGGGCTCATTCATGGGCGATACACTACGGACCCTGAGTTTCATCTCACGTGTCATGTAGTTGGCCACGTGAGCCATGTACTCGGCAAAGTCATCATACTCATCATCCTTGATGTTGTTCTCCTCGGCCTTGAAGTTACCTGTTGAGCAGCCGCTGTTGGTCATAAAGTAAGGGGGTGAGTTGCTGAATATCTCCAAATAAGCATCCTGTCCGGCGGCTTTCATGGCAGCCTTTACCACATTGAGCTGGCGGGCATCGGCAGTATAGTCATACTTGCGCTCTCCGGTGGCGGGGTCTATTATCATCCAGCCGGGGACATCGCTGTCAGTGCGGGTTATGTGGTGGTGTGTGGGGTCATCGCCTCCACCCACGTTGTAGCGCATAATATTCAGCCCCAGGCCTTGCCTGGCATCAAAGAACAGAGCTGCACTCTTGGCTGTAAGAGTCTCGTTATATCCTATGCGGTTGGCCCACCAGCACAGACTGGTACCCCACCCCTCCCAACGTCCACCGTTGGTCTGGATAGCGTTATCCTTAGAAACTTTTATGACCGTACTCTCAGCATGGCAAACCAGACTGGTAGCCAGCAACAAAACAAATGCGATTCTTCTCATAACAGCGCGAAGATAAAAAAATAGCACAAAAAAGGGGGCGTTTAAATGCCCCCTTTTGTACTATTTGGAACTTATATGTTAAAGTTTAAATGAAAAACCGATACGTAATTCCGGCATTCTGTATGATACACCCGCCTCAGCCATTACACCAAAATTCTCTGTAAAGAAGAAACGGCAACCTACCATATCATTCCATGTGATAAAGATATTCTCACTGGTCTTGTCGTTAACCTTATCTTTCTCACTCTGGAAACCTAATCCCAGTCCTACTATGGCATGAACCTCAAACTTAGGAGTAATATTGAGACCATATGTTACACGAGGAGTAAATCCAAAGTTCTTATCGTTCAAAGCTTTATTTTCCCATGTTGAGTAGCCGACCTCACCACCAACGGTAAAGTGTCCCTTCCACCATTCGTCAACCAAAACATAATCCAATGAAACTGTTGTGCCAAAATCAGCATTTTCACCCACACCGATATTTGCATTAGCAATCATTGTACCTTTTGACCACTGGGGAGCAAGCTCAGCTTTAGCAGTGTAAGAAACCAGTACCAAAGCGGCAACAGCCATAATTTTTACGATTCTTTTCATAGCGTTCTGAAATTTTATTTGATTGTTGGCGCAAATATAGCTCTTTTTTCTCAACTATTCACTTCCATCTGGCATTTAGCACAGTCAAAACGCAGGCGGAAACGACGTCCGTCCTGCGATAGCAGATACAACGGCTCATGAACCTTTATATCCTGCCTACGGTTCTTGGGGCAGAGTCCCATTGAGTTCTTTATGCAGTGGCGGCAGAACATTATAACCGCACTATCTGGAGCGGTTTTCTCAAAAGCGTCATCAATACGCTGCACGCCATGGTCGCTGTAAAACGTGCGGGCCTGGGCATTCATCACGTTACCAAGATAGGTGAGTTCCCTGACCGGATATTCCACATTTACTCCCGATGCCTTTCCCTGCACCGGACGCACGTATGAATCCATGCGGACAGTCTCCAATTGCTCAGTCACCTGACGACGCATGTCAGAGAGCAGTGATGAAGGAATGAACCTGTCGCCATCAAGCTTTATATCAATAGCCTTGGCATCAAAACGGGTGCCACCTAATTTACCCAACTGCGTACGGATATTGTTCTCCTGTGGTGTGCGGGCATCCTCTTTCTTCCAATCCGATGTCACAGAAGCCACGTTCCCATCCTCATCAGTCATACTTACACGGTAGCCGGCGACGGTCTCCTCAAACAGTATATCGACGCGAATCTTCCTTACGGCGCTCTCCTTGGCGAGCGTCTTCTCAAACTCCTGGTCATAGTTGCGGTATACATCAGTACCCGCAGCAATTGAAGGCATGTCACCGCTCTCCAGATAGAGGAATATGCGGCCGTTCTCCACACGGTTTACACGATACCCTTTCAGCTCTCCGTCCTGCCCTATATAGCACAGGCCGTCACCGTTATGGAACGGTTTGTTTCCTGTTACAGTAATGAAGCCGCGACCAACTATGCGCACCTGCCCCATAAACTCACCCTTGGATTTAGGTGTGTTGGGGGACCATATGTCGGGCTGACGGCCATGCAGGAAATAGTCAGTGAACCCGCGGTTGAAACTCTTGTTCACATCAGGGGTGAACATATGTTCACTGTGGCCCGATGAAGCACGGTAGTACTCATTACGGCGGTCCAGTATCCTGTTTACCGCATCACCGTATGCAGCGGTAACATTCTTTACGTACGATGTCTCTTTTAGACGGCCCTCTATCTTGAATGAGCATACACCGGCATCCATCAGTTCCTCAAGACTCTCCATGCGGTTCATGTCACGCAGTGAGAGCAGATGTTTACCCTTTACAATGACATTGCCGTCAGAATCAACCAGGTCAAACTTGAGACGGCAGAACTGGGCGCATTCACCGCGGTTGGCACTACGTCCAAAACAGTATTGCGAGGCATAGCACTGCCCGCTGTAACTTACGCAGAGAGCACCGTGTACAAAGCACTCAAGCTCCACATCCGGACAGGCCTTATGGATTTCTGTTATCTCATCAAGTGACAGTTCACGCGCCAACACCACACGTGTAAAGCCGCAGTCTGCCAGGAAACGCACCTTATCCACACTGCGCACATCGCACTGGGTGCTTGAATGTAGCGCAATCGGGGGCAGTTTCATGCGCAAGACCGCCATATCCTGAACCAGCAGGGCATCGGCTCCAGCCTCATAAAGCTGCCAAATAAGCTTCTCGGCATCGGCCAGTTCAGAATCCTTGAGTATGGTGTTTACGGTGACATATACTTTGGCTCCATAGAAATGGGCAAAACGGGTAAGCTCAGCGATATCCTCCACGCTGTTGCCTGCAGCCTGACGCGCACCGAACCGCCCGGCACCTATGTACACAGCATCGGCATCATGCTTTATGGCCTCAATGCCGCACTCCAGATTCCTGGCGGGTGACAACAGTTCTATGGCTCTACCCTCTTTCATATTTACCAGATACGTACCCTGTTAGCGGGTGCAATATACATAGAATCCTGTTCCGTTATACCGAATGCCTCATACCATTCATCAATATGCGGCAAGGCGCCGTTAACACGCAGACGGCTTAAAGAGTGTTCATCACTTTTGGTTTGTTGCAGAACCATCTCATCACGACAATTCTCAGCCCAGGTGCAGGCATAGGCAATGAAGAAGCGCTGCAACGGCGTAAATCCAAGTTTCACATCTTCCTGATTACATGACTCACGGAATGCCTCAAGAGCTACCGTCAGGCCACCATGATCAGCTATATTCTCACCCAGGGTGAGTTTACCGTTGGCCTTTATGCCTGGCAGAACCTCAATTCCACTGAACCAATCTACCAATACTTTTACGCGGCGGTTGAAACGGCGGGTATCAGACTTGCTCCACCAGTTACACATATTGCCCTCCTTGTCAAACTGGCGTCCCTCATCATCAAAGCCGTGAGTCATCTCATGACCCATGATGGTTCCTATGGCACCGTAGTTGAATGCGTCATCGGCCTCCATACTGAAGAACGGATATTGCAGAATACCTGCCGGGAAACATATCTCATTGATGGAGACGTCATAATAGGCGTTTATTTCCTGAGGGTTCATATACCACTCGGTAGGATCAACCGGCTTCTTGAACTTACGCTCCACCATATCGTTCCAGAAGTAACGGCTTATGGAGGCACTGTTCTCAAAGAGTGTCTTTGCCGGGTCAATCTCCATCCTGGAGTAGTCACGCCACTTGTCAGGGAAACCTATCTTGAACTTGAAGGCATCAAGTTTTTCAAGTGCCAGCCGGCGGCTCTCATCACTCAGCCAGTCCTGAGCCTCGATGCGGCGGGCAAGCGCACGTTTAAGATTATGGAACATCTCTATCATGCGCTCCTTAGCTCCTGCCGGGAAATACCTCTCCACATAAAGGCGTCCAAGAGCATCACCAAGAGTTCCGTTTACGGCCGATGTTGCACGTTTCCACATGGGTTTGGGTTCCTTCTGCCCACTGAGAGTACGCCCGTAGAAATCAAAATCGGCATCATCAAAGGCCTTACCTATACGGGTGCCGTTTGAATCAAGCATCTGCCACTCCATAAGGACCTTCTGGTCATCAAGCGGTTCATCATTCAGTACACGTATTGCCTCCAGGATTGCCTCCGGTTGCCCTACATCTACCCACTCTACTCCGCCAAGACCGAGTTTACTAAAAAAAACGTTCCAGTCAAAACCAGGCAGCTGCTCATAGAGCTCTGCGACTGACATCTTGTGGTAATTAGAGGCAGGATCACGCAGCTGGACATTGTTTCGTGAAGCTTTGGCCAAGCGTTTCTCTATACGCCATATTATACGCATCCTGCGTCGGGCCTCCCATCTGCCGTAACCGGCAAGCATCAACATACGCACCACATGTTTCTTGAATGCCTTACGTATGTTCTGCGTCTGACGGTCACGGTCTGTATAATACTCCTTGTCACCCAGTGTGAGGCCACCTTGGCTAAGGCCTACTATATTGTTTTTACTGTCCTTGAGATCAGGGCCGATACCCACATCAAAGTAACCGGTCACCCCGTAAGGATCAAGTTCCAGCATCAGATTGAGCAACTCCTCTCTGTCAGAAACAGCGTTTATGCGCTCCATATAAGGCTTGACAGGTGACAGCCCCTCACTGTCACGGCGTTCAGTATCCATGACAAGGTTGTAAAGGGCAGCAATGCGGGCGGCATCACTGCCAGGAGCATTGTCCTGGGCGGTGATGCCGTCAATAAGATCCTTGAGCTGCTGACGGTTCAGCTCAGCCAGCTCATCATATGTACCGTAACTGGAAAAGTCATCAGGCATAGGATTGGCATCAAGCCATCCCCCGCAACTGAATCTGTAGAAATCCTGGCCGGGGCTTACGCTACGGTCAAGATTCTCCTCCTTTATACCAGCACCTTTAAGCACAGATTACCAGATACGTGCTCTCTTTTCAGGAGCCAGATAAAGTGCGTTATCCTCTGTTATGCCAAATGCATCATACCATGCATCAATATGCGGCAGGGTACCGTTAACACGCCAGCGGCCCAGGGCATGGGGATCACTCTTGGTGCGGTTACGAATCTCCTCATCACGGATATTGCCTGCCCATACGCCTGCGTATGCCATAAAGAAACGCTGTTCCGGGGTAAAACCGTTCACAGTTTCCAGCGGAGCATCCTTGGTGGCGTTCTTGAATGCCTGATAAGCTACCATCAGACCACCATGGTCTGCAATGTTCTCACCCAAAGTGAGTTCACCGTTACCGTTCAGGTCAGGCAGCACCTTTATACCGTTAAAATGATCTACAATAACTTGAACATGCTCCTTGAACTTATCGGCATCACCCTCAGCCCACCAATCGGCAAAGTTACCCTCCTTGTCAAACTGACGGCCCTGGTCATCAAATCCGTGAGTCATCTCATGGCCGATGACAACGCCTATGGCACCGTAATTGAATGCATCATCGGCACTCATATCAAAGAACGGATACTGAAGTATTCCGGCCGGGAAGCAGATCTCATTAGTTGTGGGATTATAATATGCGTTCACGGTCTGCGGGGTCATGAACCACTCTGTGTTGTCCACCGGCTTCTTGTACTTGCGCTCAACGGCATCCAGCCAGAAGAAACGGCTCACCGCCATATTGTTCTCAAACAGGGTTTTAGCAGGATCTATCTCAAGTTTTGAATAATCCTTCCACTTGTCAGGATAACCTATCTTTACATAGAAGGCATCAAGTTTCTTATGGGCGTAAGCCTTGGTGCTGTCACTCATCCAGTCCTGAGCGTCAATACGCTCACCCAGAGCAATCTGTAGGTTCTTTACAAGCGTTACCATACGCTCCTTTGATGATGCCGGGAAGTACTTCTCAACATAAAGTTGTCCGATGGCCTCACCCAACACACCGCTCACGGTTGACGTGGCACGTTTCCACCACGGCTGCTGCTCCTGACGTCCGCTCATGACTTTGCCATAGAAATCAAAATTGGCCTGATCAAGTTCTGTTGTCAGTCTTGACGCAGCATGGTCTATAAGCTGCCACTCCATAAGAGCCTTGTGAGCCTCAACAGGCACCTCAGCCAGGATAGCCTCCACCTCATGGATAGGCTCAGGCTGACCTACGTCAACAAAATCGCAGTCACCGATGCCTAACTTGTCAAACATCATCTGCCAATCAATGCCTTTATAGTCTTTCTTGAGATCAGCAAATGACATCTTGTGATAATTTGCTGCCGGGTCACGCTGCTGCACCGCACTGTATGACTTCTCAGCAATACGGGTCTCTATCAACATCACATCCTCCATCTTCTTCTGTGCCGTATTCTCATCAAAACCGCACAGGGTGAACATACGTACTATATGTTTCTTGAATGCCTCACGAATTGCTGTCGTAGCCTCATCGGTATCCAGATAATACTCCTTCTCGCCGAGTGACAGACCGCCCTGACCTATGCTCACAAGGTTAGACTTGCTGTCCATCATATCGGCACCTATTCCTATGCCGAAATAGTTACCGGCCAGGCCATTGATATCCAGTTCAACCATAAGCGGGAACACCTCCTTGCGGTCTTTGACAGCCTCAATCTTTTCAATCCAAGGTTTGAGCGGAGCAAGCCCCTCATTGTCACGACGGGCGGTGTCAAGCACCAGCTTATACAGATCAGCTATCTTCTGTGCGTTTGTACCCGGCTCGTTATCAGCAGCCACGATATCATCAATAAGCCCCTTCAACTGCTGGCGGTTATCCTCTGCCAACTGGTCAAAGCTGCCAAAACGTGCATACTCGTCAGTAAGCGGATGAGCTGCATTCCAACCGCCATCGGCAAACTGGAAAAAATCATCACCCGGAACGGCACTGGTATCAAGATTCTCAAGCTTGATACCTATTCCCTGCTTTGAATTGTTACAAGACAACATAGTAATTCCTGCAAATGCAATTGTGAATAATGAAATCTTATTCATAAAATATCATTGACTAAATATTCTCGCCTTCCATCATGGCCTCCTCCCAACGTTCCTCAGCTTTGGCAAGATCATCCTTCAGCTTGCCGTATGCCTCAAACATAGCCTGATTCTGCGCTCCTCCGGGAGTAGCCAGCCACTCTTCAATGTCCTTTATCTCTTTCGATATGCGCTCCACCTCCTTCTCACAATCCTCAATCTTTTTCTGTATCTTGCGCTTGCGGCGTTCCTGCTCCTTCCTGGCCTCATAATCCTCTTTTCCTGCCGATGCCTTATCCTGCTGTGGCTGTACTGCAGGAGCTCCTTTCATACGGCCGATATCAGCCAGGTTGTCCAGATTCTTTTTCTGCAGGAAATCATAGATGCCGCCCAGATGCTCGCGAACCTTACCATCGGCAAACTCATAGACCTTGCTCACAAGCCCGTCCAGAAACTCGCGGTCATGGCTTACAACAATTACGGTACCGTCAAATGCCTGAATAGCCTCCTTGAGCACATCCTTTGATGCCATATCCAGATGGTTGGTAGGCTCATCCAGAATAAGCAGGTTATTGGGCGTAAGCAGCAGGCGTATCATGGCCAGACGGCTGCGTTCACCTCCGGAGAGTACCTTTACCTTCTTCTGTCCGGCCTCACCGCCAAACATGAATGCGCCAAGAATGTCATTGATACGGGTACGTATTGGCCCGGTAGCCACATTGTCAATCGTATCATGTACCGTCAGCTCATCATCAAGCAGCTGTGCCTGGTTCTGGGCATAGTAACCTATCTGTATGTTATGACCTATGGTGAGCGTACCGTCAAAAGGTATCTCACCCATAATGCACTTTACAAGCGTGGTCTTGCCTTCACCGTTCCGGCCTACAAAAGCCACCTTCTCACCGCGCTTTATTGTAAGATCGACTCCACTGAAAACAGTGTGTTCACCGTAGCTTTTGGCCACGCCTTCACAAATCACGGGATAGTTGCCGCTGCGGATTGCAGGCGGGAACTTGAGACGCATGGTCTTGTTATCCACCTCATCAATCTCAATAGGCACAATCTTTTCAAGTGCCTTGATGCGGCTCTGTACCTGTACAGCCTTAGTGGGTTTGTATCGGAAACGCTCTATGAACTCCTTGGCATCGGCTATCTCCTTCTGCTGGTTCTCATAGGCACGCATCTGCTGCTCACGGCGTTCCTGGCGCAAAACCACAAACTCGTTATACTTGACCTTGTAGTCATATATCACACCGCACGATATCTCAATGGTGCGGGTGGTTACATTGTTTATGAACGCACGGTCATGGCTCACCAGCAATACGGCGTTGCAGCGTTTGGCCAGGAACTCCTCAAGCCACTGAATGCTCTCTATGTCAAGATGGTTGGTAGGCTCATCAAGCAGCAGCACATCAGGATGACGCAACAGGATTTTGGCCAGCTCTATGCGCATGCGCCAGCCACCGCTGAACTCGCTTGTGGGGCGGTCAAAATCATCACGGCGGAATCCCAGACCAAGCAAGGCCTGTTCCAGTTCCGCCTGATAGTTACCTCCTCCCATCATCTGGTAGCGCTCACTCTCACGGGTAAACCGGTCTATGAGAGCGTGATACTCATCACTCTCATAGTCAGTGCGCTCTACCATCTGGTTGTTCAGACGCTCAACCTCAGCCTTGAGCTTGTGAATATCCTCAAAGGCGGTCTCGGCTTCCTGTCTTACGGTGCGTGTATCGGCCAGTTTCATAACCTGCGGCAGATAACCTATGGTCATCTCCTTAGGTATGGAAACCGTGCCCGATGTAGGTTGCTGCAGTCCGGCAATGATCTTAAGCATGGTTGATTTGCCCGCGCCGTTCTTACCCACCAGGGCAATACGGTCCTTGTCACCTACCACGTAGCTGACACCATGGAACAGAGGTCGGGCGCCGAACTCTACCTTAAGATTCTCTACCGAAAACACCTAGAATCTATTCTTATGCAAACAGCTTAGCGGGATAAACACCCTCCTTTACAAGTTCTGCAATCTTATCAACCACACCCTGACGGTCATCAGCGTATGTCACGCCAAACCATTTTGAAGTGGTATCCAGAACCTCAACGGTTGCTGTGCCGTTGTTGATCAGTTCATTCACCATGAGCGGAATGAAATACTCTGACTTGGGAACGTTGATATTGGCCTTGAGCCATCCCTTGAAGAAATCCTCAGAATACTTCATATAATCCGGGGTGAATCCCCAAACGTTCATTGAAACGGGAGTATTGTCTTCAATCTTGACCCAATCTTCACCGTCCTTATAGCATACTCCGTTCTCACGGCGGATTATCTCTGTACGCTCCACAACGGTTGTTAGATGACGCTTTGCGTTAACCTCACATACGCCACGTGATACCTTGCCGTTCTCACTAAGGGTATTGGCAACGCGGAAGCCTACCATTGAATAGACATTCTTGGATCCTTCAGGCAGTGAGCTCAGGAACTTGCCCATTACGGCAAAGCAGTCACGACCATAGAAATCATCGGCATTGATTACACAGAAAGGCTCGTTTATTACATCCTTGGCCATGAGCACAGCATGGTTGGTACCCCATGGTTTGGTACGGTCCTCCGGGCAGGTAAAGCCCTCAGGCAGGTCATTGATACTCTGGAACACCACCTCAGTCTGAACGTGGCCCTCATATTTCTTGAGCACCAGACGGCGGAAATCATCCTCAAAGTCCTTGCGGATAATGAACACCACCTTGCCGAATCCGGCGCGGATGGCATCAAACACAGAGTAATCCATAATGGTCTCACCATTGGGGCCAAGAGCGTCAAGCTGCTTGAGTCCACCATAACGGCTACCCATACCGGCAGCCAAAACAACGAGTGCAGGTTTCATAATTATGCTTTTTAAAATATTAATCGGTTTTTAATATGCAAAGGTAACATTTTACTTTGGCGTAGGCGTTGGCTTTGGCCTAAAAACCATTATATTCGCACTCAATAAATTCAAACATAACTATGAAAAGATATCTGTTAGGCATTCCGTTTGTACTGGCACTTTTATTTGCCACCAATTGCAAGAACAACAATACAGCCGCCCCTGTTGAGGAGGTTGATGCCGATACAATCATCCTGGATGCAGACCAGTATGTGCGTTTTGAAACCACACAGGGTAATTTTACGATAAAGCTTTACCGCGAGACCCCGCTGCACCGTCACAACATGGTGCGCCAGGCACGTAAAGGTTTTTATGACAACCAGCTGTTCTTTGGCATTCAGAAAGGATACAAGATTCAGGCAGGTGACGTGAAATCCAAAAACGCCAAGCCCGGACAGGAGATTGGAGTGGATGAAGAGAATGACACCATAATGTCTGAGATTAATCCGTGGAAATTCTACCATAAACGCGGAGCTGTAGGCCAAGCCAGTTACAAACAGTTCAAGTTCTCCACCAGCCAGCAGTTCTATATCATAATCGGAAAGAGAGTCAAGACAAACACTCTGGGCACTCAGGAAGCCACCATTAACAAGAAATACCGTCAAGCTGTGAAGGATTCCATTACGATTCCCCATTCACGTGACCTCAACACCTGGAAGAAATACGGTGAGAAAAAGAAGATCAGCAAGCTGAATGACCAACTTAACGCTCAGGCTGACGCCATAATGAAAACCCGCAAGTCATTCTCATACTCACCGGAACAGATTAAGCAATACGGTGAGATAGGCGGTGCTCCTAACCTTGACGGATTATACACGGTTTTCGGTGAGATCTCAGAGGGTATGGATGTGGTAGAAAAGATAAACGCCATGCCTACAGGTAAGAACGGCCGCCCCAATCCCGATGTAAAGATCATAAGGGCATACGTCCTTGAAGAAGAAACTGCCGCCCCTCAGCAATGAGATGCGGTAGTTCCATAAATCTATTCTAAAGATTTGCAACCTTATCCTTGAAACTCTGCCATAACGGATCATCCGGCAGAGGAGCCTTTACATCTATCATCTCATGTGATACCGGGTGCTCAAACGTAACATGGAATGCATGAAGCGATATGCTTCCATCCGGATTTGAACGCTCAGCCCCATACTTGAGATCACCTTTGATGGGACATCCCATCTTGGCCAGCTGACAACGTATCTGATGATGACGTCCGGTAAGCAACTCCACCTCAAGCAGATGATAGTTCACGGAACTTGCCACCAGTTTATAGTTCAGGATGGCCAGCTTGCTGTTAGGAACCTCCTTGTCATAAGCGTATGAGCGGTTCTGTTTCTCATTGCGAACCAGCCAGTTCTCCAGTCTGCCCTCCGGGATCTCAGGTTTATTCTTAACGATAGCCAGATAGCGTTTGTCAACACTCCCTACGCGGAACATATCATTAAGACGCGACAGAGCCTTGCTGGTCTTGGCCAGAACCACGACTCCGCTTACGGGACGGTCCAAACGGTGCGGTACACCCACAAACACATTGCCGGGTTTTGAGTATTTCTCCTTAAGATACGCAGCAACAGTCTCCGACAATGGAACATCGCCGGTCTTATCCCCCTGCACTATCTCTCCAGCCCGCTTGGAGACAATGATAATATGATTATCCTCGTAAAGAACCTGCATTAGTAATCTTATACGCCTTTTTCGTCTTTATCGCGAAGCGACTCAATTTTCAATTTTCAATTGTTTACATGCTCATTCCGCCATCCACCTGAAGGACCTGTCCGGTCACATAGGAGCTGTCATCGGAAACCAGGAACAGGGCAGCCTTGGCAATCTCCTCAACCTGAGCACCGCGCTGCAAAGGAATTGACTTGCACCACTCTGCCAGTTTCTCCTCAGGAATCTTGCCGGTGGTCATCTCAGTAAGCACAAAGCCCGGAGCAATCACATTGGCACGGATGCCACGTGAAGCGAACTCCTTAGCCACAGATTTGGTCAATCCGATAAGTCCGGCCTTAGATGAAGAGTAATTTACTTGACCTGCATTTCCGTGCAGACCTACCACTGATGAAACACACAGTATATTGCCGCTACGCTGACGCATCATCTGTGTAGAGCATGCCTTGATGAAGTTGAATGCCGATTTAAGATTGGTGTCAATCACCTCATCCCACTGCTGCTCATTCATGCGCATCATAAGACCGTCACGAGTAATGCCGGCATTATTAACCAGGATATCTATACGGCCAAACTCTTTGACCACCTCATCTACCATCTGAGCGGCGCCCTCATAACTCGATACATCCACACGGTAACCCTTGGCCTTGATACCATTCGCACTGAGTTCCTTCTCCAAGGCCTGAGCCTTCTCCACACTGTTAATGTACACGAATGCCAGGTCTGCTCCCTCAGCAGCAAACAGCTGAGCCATAGCCAGACCGATACCACGGGTTGCTCCTGTTATGAGCACCGTCTTTCCAGTCAATTTTCCCATTATATATATTGATTGTTATTTATTTGAATCCACATTGCTGTATCCGAGCGCACCGTAGATAAGCCTGCGGGCCTCAAAACGTATTTCCTCCCTGGTATTACCCTGCCAAAGTTTACCTCTGATGTAAGGAGCCTCAAAACCGCGCATGCAGTTGTGCATTATCTCCGCAGTGCGCCTTACGCTTACAACATCAAACACACCGGTTGTCTTACCCTCAGATATGATATCCTGAAGCATCTGTTTCTGTTTAAGGTCAAAAGCCTTACGGAAATGTTCCAGGCCCCAAACATTACGGAAGAACCCGGACCTGAGCGTACCGTTACGGTCAACAGTCTCCTTGACAAGACGGAAATATCCGAATATGAACTCCACTATTTTCTGCTGTACCGGCATATTCTGCTTGGCAATATCTGACAGTTGAGTCAATATTTTCTCAACTTCACTGTTTACCACCGCCTGAAACACCTCAACCTTACTTTCAAAATAAGAATACAGGGTACGCCTGCTCAATCCGGCCTCCTCTGCAATATCAATCATAGTGGTATCATCATAGCCTTTCCTTACAAACAAGGTCTTAGCGGCATTGATGAACTTGTATTTTGTTTTAAGATTCTCCATGTATTATTTACAGTAAAGAGCGGTATATCTCCAGATATCTATTCATATGCTTGTCATATGAGAACGACATAGCATATTCTGAACTGGCATCGGCCAACTCAGGATGTTCCGCATACTCACGGACTGCGGTCCTTATTCTGTCAGCAATATGCTGAGGTTCAAAAGAATCCAGGAAGAATACATGATTGGAACCTATCTCGGCAAGTGAAGTCATTTGTGACGAAACGACAGGTCTTCTGTACGACAAAGCTTCAATTACAGGAAGCCCAAACCCTTCAAACATAGACGGGAAAACAAAAGCCTCACAATTTGAGTACATCCACGTCCTTTCCTTATTGGATATTTCTCCCAGCAATACCACGTTTGATATCTGCTCTAAACTGATTCTATTACGAATCATATCTCCATAAGAAGTGGTATTGGTGCCAGCGATATATAAATTGTATTCAGGCATAAGTTTCATGGCATCAAGCAGAACATGGAAATTCTTCTTTTCCACTACCTGGCCAATAGTAAACAAAAACTTCTTGCTGCTGTCAAAAGGTGCCGCTGGCATCTTTCCAAGGTCATCCGGTTTACTGAACTCAACACCATTGTAAACCACTTCCACCTCTTTAAGTTCCGGAAAGTGTTTCTTCAGATCCGATTTGGCGAAATTGGATATAGCCACAACCTTATCAGCCCTTTTTATTCTGAAACTCAGTTTCTTAAAGGCCCTCTCGAGTTTTTTCCCTTTTTTCTCGTATAAAAAATTAAGGTCATGGACTGTAAGCAGGTTTTTAACTGAATCATCTGAAGGTACGAATGCACTCAACTGGTGTATTGAATGCCATACATCAAACCCGTTTAGCAGTGAAGGAAAGAACTTGTATAGCTTATGGCTAACATGATAATAAACCTTGTTACCGAAACTGCCTACAAATGTTTTTGGCAATAAAAGATGAATCTCAAAATCATAATCATCTGCGTGTTCCCCAAAATATTTGGCATAATTATATGCGATTTGGCCTAACCCGCAATTAATATGTTTCAGGATGGATAAATCCACCAAAACTTTTTTGATATGAGGTTCTTTATTACCAAACAACATCTTTCCCTCAACTAGACTTCAGAATACAATTTCCTGCAAAATTAATATAATGTTAAACACCAACAAATCCGTAACACACATATATATACCATCTGTGCTGTTTTTAAATAAATTAGTCAATTCTCACAAATAAAACAAGAATATTCTTGCAAGTTCAAAAGCAAAGAAGTACCTTTGCAGTCGCAAAAAAGAAATGATATCGCGGAGTGGAGCAGAGGTAGCTCGTTAGGCTCATAACCTAAAGGTCGGGGGTTCGAATCCTTCCTCCGCAACAAAGTTAGAGGTCCCAAATTGGGGCCTCTAACTTTGTTGTGGGGAAAGGATTCGACGGAAGGCTCTTTTTAGTTTCCTTTCGGAAACATGCCTCCGCAACAAAATTAGAGGTCCCAAAAGGGGCCTCTAATTTTGTTGTGAGAAAGGATTCGGAGGAACCTCTTTTTAGTTTACTTCGTAAACGCGCTCACTACGTGAGCTTGGCGGCCCTACGGGACCGCTCTCGCCCTCCGGGCTCGCTACAATAATACCTATAAGAACGAAATAAGAGGCCTCGATTTGAGACCTCTTATTCTATTCTTATGGATTGTAACCGTTTAGGGCTTCATAATCTTAACGGGTACCACCTCTTCATTATAAGCACTTGTAATCTGACCCACCACAGTGCAAGGCTTTCCGGTTGTCACTACACAACTATTCTTGACCTTCTCCCAGATAGCATCCTGATCATCAGTCTTGCAGTAGCTATGGATCTCCACAGTCAGACCGTCACCGAATTCCTCCTTATATTGCTCAATCAGCTCAGGATCGATATCCTTAATCAGGATTGTGATACCCTTCTCATCATGAGTGATCTCTACAGTAACGTCATTGTACTCATCATCCTTGAAATAGGTTTTATAGACTCTTATGTCAAAGTCATCATTCTCAACAATATCATCGAATGACAGCGGGATGTTGATTTCCACTGATTCTGCATCAGTTCTTACGTGAACGGAAGTCTTGATCTCACTCCAGTCAGCATGCTCCTGCTGATGTATGTCAACCTCAACATTTTCAGGAGTCTGATCAGGCTCACCTATCTCATAATCCCTGATAACACCGTTTACATGCCAACCGTTCTTCATACCAACCTCCTTCACAACATACCAGAGCACGTGTGAGTTCAGGTATTCACTACCCAAAGCGATAAGAGCATTGACTTTTTCAAGCTCTGCAGTATTCTTGGCAACATTCTGATTTTTATCTATTTTTGCCTGCAGATCATCAACCTCATCGGCCAGGATATCCTCAACAAGCGGAGCCTCAAGAATTGCCTTCTGTGTCTGCATACCCTTGGGATCATAGACAAAACGGAACAGGCCTATATTGTTACCTGTCTTCTTATCTTTCTTGGTGTAGTCAAGATCACGATCATTGTAATGACCATAAGGATAAGCAGTCAACACCTTACCCCTATTCTTACCGGGCTTACCGGCGGGGCGACCATAATAAAGTGATGAACTCTTGTCCTTGTAATCTGGAATAGTGCCGTCAGCACGAATAGAGAAACGAGCGGTTTCCCAACCCTCACTTGAAACATACGGCCAAGCTAAATCGCTGGCTTTAGTTCCGTTGTTAACCATTTGTCCTTGAACAAATACCCTTGTCTCGGGTAACTGCACACCCTCTTGTACTTCTACATTGTTGAGGTAATCATTTGTGCAACTGGAAAAGACTACTGTTGCAATTAATGCAAGCAATGATGTTTTCTTCATACCTTTTCAATTAAAAAAAGACTATTTTTCTGGCCGCAAAATTAGCATCTCTTTTCCATTCAGCAAAAATATTTTTCTTTTTTTTGTGTGTTATTTTTCAACATTTTAATGACTACATATAGTGTTAAATTGATTATATTTGAGCCTCAAAATGATATTGGACTAACAATTATATATTATGGGAAATTATGAATGGAAGTTTTCCACGATAGGTGGAAAGAACCGCGTGAACATCAAGAGCGGAGAGGACATTAAACA
Source organism: uncultured Bacteroidales bacterium (assembly GCA_902774275.1). GTDB lineage: Bacteria > Bacteroidota > Bacteroidia > Bacteroidales > Bacteroidaceae > Colenecus. Next base: position 2,651 of record CACYHN010000023.1, on the reverse strand, counting down.
TCTGGGCGAGCTTGACCAGAAACTATGGACCGTATTAAGCAGTCCGGTAACAGGACTCGAGTTCGATGAAAAGACCCTCAAGATGCTTGATTCAAACAATGACGGCCGGATCCATGTAAATGAGGTTATTGAGGCCGCACAGTGGATCACATCGATAATAAAGGATCCGGAAATGCTTCTTAAAAAAGAGGATGTACTTCCCTTCTCGGCATTCAATACAGAAAACCCCGACGGTAAAAGGCTTTTGGCATCGGCCAAACAGATTCTCAGGAACCTGGGTCTCAAGAAGGACAGCATATCGGTTGCCGATGCCGATGACAGCATAGCCATCTTTGCCAAGACAGCCCTTAACGGTGACGGTATAATAACAGAGCAGTCAACTGATGATGAGGCTCTCAAGAAAACGATAGCGGAGTGCATTGCATCAGTTGGTTCCAAAACTGACCGTAGCGGCCTCCCCGGAATAGACACAGAACTTATAGAGGCATTCTACACTGCCCTTGCTGCATATGCTGCATGGAAAAAGACCGCTGATGACGAGAAGGATTCCATCTTCCCGTATGGTGACGGTACCGCCGATGCCTATGCTACGGTAAACTCCATAAAGGCAAAGGTTGCCGACTACTTCATGCGTTGCAAACTGGCAGCATTCAGCACTGCAAGTGCATCGGCCCTGGATGTTTCAGTAAGCCGTATTGAGGCCATAAGTGACCAGGACCTTTCAGCTTGTGACGACACAATCTCACAGTATCCTCTGGCAAGTATTTCAGCGGATGGCGCGCTTCCTATTGATGATAGAATCAATCCTGTATGGCAATCCACTTTTGCCAAACTCAAGACTCTTGTTTTTGACAAGGACTTTAAGGGTGCCAAGGAGATTACGGAGGAGCAGTGGAAATCCATTCTGGCTAAATTCGGAGCATATGAGGCTTGGCTGGGCGCCAAAGCCGGCGCTGAAGTAGAGGCTCTTGGACTGGATGAGGTGAATGCTCTGCTTAAGGCAGATCAGAAAGCCGCTCTGCTTAAGCTGATTGATGATGACAAGGCACTTGAATCAGAGTCAATCTCCATTGATGAGGTAAGCAAGCTGCTCCATCTGTACAGGGATTTCTATATGTTCCTTTGCAACTTTGTGTCATTCCGTGATTTCTATGATCCCGACTGCAAGGCTATCTTCCAGGCCGGTGAACTCTATATCGATGAGCGTTGCTGCGAGTTGTGCCTTAACGTGCCCGATATGGGCCCGCATAACGCATCCACAGGCCTAAGCGGAATGTATATTCTCTATTGCAACTGCGTGAATAAGGTTACAGGAGCAACCATGACGATTGCCGCCGTAGTGACCGATGGTGATGTATCTGACCTGCGTGAAGGTAAGCACGGCCTGTTCTATGACCGCAAAGGACAGGAATGGGATGCTACCGTTTTCAAGATTGTTGAAAACCCAATCAGTATCCGCCAGGCATTCTGGGCACCGTATAACAAACTGGGACGTTACATTGAGAGTACAATTGAAAAGAGAGCTGCCGAGAAAGACAGTAAGGTAACTTCCGATCTGACAACCAAGGTTGATGCTCCTGCTGAAAAGAAACAGACGTTTGACATTGCCAAGTTTGCCGGTATATTTGCCGCCATCGGCATGGCTGTTGCCGGTATCGGTGTTGCATTGAAGAGCATGGCACAGTCATTGGCTGATTTCAAACTCTATCAGTGGCTTATTCTGATTGCTGTTATCATGCTTGTAATCTCAGGACCATCCATGATTCTGGCTTGGCTCAAGCTCCGCAAGCGTAATCTGTCACCGTTACTCAATGCCAACGGATGGGCAATCAATGCCTCCGTTAAGGTCAACATCTCATTTGGAGCCACTCTTACTGAGATTGGCAAGGCTCCTATTAAAGCTGAGCCCGATCCGTTTGCAGACAAGACTCCGTTCTGGAAGCAGGTTCTTAAGTGGTTGTTCATACTGTTCATCATATACTGGACACTCTATACTTCAAATCTCCTCTTCAAGATAACCAAGGTAGAGTACTTCAACTATGATGCCAAGCAAAAAGCAAAACAGGAACAGCTCAAACAGGAATCCACACCTGCTCCTGAAGCCATGCTGATCCTGGAAACAACAGATTTCAAAGCTTGATAAAGTGCTTTACAAAAAATAGGGGTTCGAAATGAACCCCTATTTTTTTGCAGTTAGAGAATGTGAAATTGGAGAATGTGTAATTGGGGACAGCCCCCTTTTGCACTTGAAAAAGAAACAACTGTCGCAAAAATTATCAGGTGACAAAAGGGGACAGTCCCCAATTGCACATTGAAAAAGCCTGCGAACTCACCATAAGTAACGGCTCACAGAGCCGTTACCTGGCCGGAGGCCAGCAAGCGGAATGAAATGGAGCGCGTTTACGAAGTAAACTAAAATAAGGTACAGGGTACTGCGTAAGTGGGAGAGTAGGTCGCTGCCGTTTTTAAAGCGCCAAAACAGGAAGCAGTACTGTAACAATATACGTATATAAAAAAAGAAAGCGCCTCAGATTGTGCTCTGAAGCGCTTTTAAAACGGCAGCGACCTACTCTCCCACTTGCGCAGTACCATCGGCGTGAACGGGCTTAACTTCTCTGTTCGGAATGGGAAGAGGTGGAACCCCGCCACTA